>DASYUM010000001.1:0-13107 GCA_036001225.1 Candidatus Methylomirabilota bacterium
CCGGGCGCCGACGCGCTATCGCCGGGCCCTCGGGCTCTGGCTCCGCGACCTCGCGCGGGACCCCACACCGAGCCGGGTCCGGCGCTTCGGCCAGGCGGGCGTCCTCGCCGCCGAGCTGTCCGTGGAGACCCGGCACCTCCACGCGCACTTTCTCCACACGCCGGCCTCCGTCGCCCGCTACGCGGCCGCGATGCTCGGTGGCTCCTACAGCCTCAGCGGCCACGCCAAAGACGTCTGGACCCGGCCGGCGTGGGAGCTCCGCGAGAAACTCGCCGGCGCGCGCTTCTCGGTAACGTGCACCGCGGCCGGTCGCGCTCACCTGCAAGGGCTGGCCCCCGGAACGCGGGTCGAGCTGGTCTACCACGGACTCGACCGCACCCTCTTCGCGCCGCCACCCTGCTTCGGGTCACCTCGCGACGGCACCGACCCCGCCGATCCGGTCCGGCTCCTCTCGGTCGGCCGGTTTCAGCCCAAGAAGGGCTTCGACGTGTTGCTGCGCGCGCTCGCGGCCGCTCCCTCCCACGCCGTGCTGACGATCGTGGGCTACGGGCCGGCCGAGGCCCGGCTGCGGGCCCTCGCCCGGGCGCTCGGCGTCGAGGCCCGCGTCCGCTGGGCGGGCCAGCTCGCGCAGCCCGCCGTGCGGGCACTCTACCGGGAGAGCGACATCTTCGTCCTCGCCTCTCGGGTCACGCCGGATGGCGATCGCGACGGCCTGCCGAACGCCGTGGCCGAAGCCCTTTCCCAGGGCCTGCCGGTCGTGGCCACCACGGTGGGCGCCCTCCCCGAGGTGATCGAGGACGGGGTCAACGGCCGGCTGGTGCCCCCGGAAGACCCGCCCGCGCTGGCGGCGGCGCTGGCCGGGCTCGTCGGTAACCCCGAGACCCGCCGGCGCCTGGGCACCGCGGGCCTCCGACGCCTCTCCGACGGCTGGGACCTCGAGGAGGGCGTCGAACGCCTGGCCGCGCTGCTCGGTCCGGCGCTGGCCGAGCCGGCGGTGCTCGAGCGGGCGACCGCCGATCGATGAACAGGCCCGGGCCGGGGCCCGGTACGCCGAACGGTATCGTCGGTGTTTCGTGCCACAGGGTAGCCCGGTGAGCGCCGTCGCGGCGTTCTACACGCCGCTCAAGCACCCGGACGAGCGTGAGCCGTCCGGCGACCGCCAGATCGCCCGCGCGCTCGTGACCGGGCTCGAGGGCTGTGGCTTCGCTCCCGAGCTGGCGAGCCGACTCACCGTCTGGCGCCGGCAGTTCGACGCGGCGGAAGCGGAACGGGTGGAGCGCCGGGCGGCACTGGTCGGCCACCTGCTGGTCCGCCGCTACCGGCGGCGGCCGCCGGCGACCCGGCCCCGTCTCTGGGTCACCTACCAGAACTACCATCGCTGCCCCGATTTCGTGGGCCCGGCGGTGGCGACCGCGCTCGACGTCCCCTACGTCCTGGTGGACACCGCGGTCTCGACGAAGAGCCGGCGGACGCCGTTCCGCCCGTGGGCGAGCGCGGCGCGACTCGCGGTGCGCCGAGCCGACCTCATCTTCGCGATGAGCCCGCGCGACCTGCCGCGCCTCCGCGCGATCCGGGGTCCACGCTTCGCCGCGACGCGCCTGCGTCTGCTGCCGCCGGCAGTGGATCCGGCGGTCTTCGCCGGGAACCACGGGGCGCGGACGCGTCACCAGGCGGCGCTCACCCGCCGCCTGGCGGCGACCGAAGGACCGATCCTCCTCTGTGTCGCCATGATGCGGCAGGCGGACAAGCTCGACTCCTACCGCTTGCTGGCGGCGGCCCTCGGCCGAATCCGGGCGCCGTGGCGGCTGGCGGTGGTCGGCGACGGGCCGGCGCGCGGCGCGGTCGAGACCGCCTTCGCCTCGCTTCCCGCCGAGCGCATCGCCTGGCTCGGTGCCATGGCGCCGGACGAGCTGCCCCCCCTCTACCTCGGCGCCGACCTTTTCGCCTTTCCCGGCCTCGGCGAGGCCCTGGGGCTCGTGTACCTCGAGGCGGCGGCCGCCGGACTTCCGGTGGTGGCCTGCGCGGGGCCGGGGCCGCAGGCGATGGTGGCCCCCGACGGGGGACTCCTCACCGCGCCGACGCCGACGGCCTTCGCCGACGGGCTGGCGGCGCTGCTCACCGACCCGGCGCGACGCGCGGCGATGGGCGCGGCCGCCCGCCGCTTCGTCGCCACCGAGCGGAACGTGGCGGGGTTCGCACGCGCGCTGGGCGACGGCCTCGCCCTCCTCCAGCTTCCGTGAGCCGCTCGCTGTATCTGGCCCTGGTGCGCCACGCGGCCACCGAATGGACGGCCGCCGGCCGGGTCCAGGGCCAGAGCGACCCGCCGCTCTCCGCCGAAGGTGAGGCCCAGGCCGGCGGCTGGCGCCTGCCCGCCGACCTGACCCGCCTCCACGAGGCCGGCAGCCTCGGCTGGGCGGCCAGTCCCCTTCAGCGCGCCGCGGCCACCGCGCGCCGGCTGGGCGCCACGGCGCCGCTTCTCGATCCGCGGCTCATGGAGCGACACTACGGCGCCTGGCAGGGGCGGCCGCTGGCCGAGGTCGAAGCCTGGCTGGAAGATGGCGGCTGGGACAGCCGGCCCCCCGGCGGCGAGTCGTCGGGCGAAGTGCTGGCACGCGTGCGCGCGTGGGTCGATGAGGTGGCGGCGGGGCCGGGGCCGGAGACGTGGGTGGTGGTGACACACCTGGGGGTGATCCGCGCGCTCATCGCGGCGGCCGTCGACTGGGACTTCCGGGCCCCGGCTCCACTTCGCTTCCTGCCGGAGCGCCTGCACCGCGTCCGCCGCCGCGGCGACGGTCATCTTCAGCTCATCACGCTGAACGAGCCCCTGGCGGCGTTGTGAGCACCAGCCGGCCGCCGATTCTCTTCTACTGCCAGCACCTGCTCGGACTCGGCCACGCGCACCGCGCGGCCGCGCTGACGCGCGCCCTGGTCAAGGCGGGCGAGCGTGTGCTCTTCGTCGCCGGCGGCCCCCCGGTGCCCGGCCTCGACCTCGGCGACGCCGAGTCGATCGGGCTGCCGCCGCTCGTCGCCGCCGACGCGGCGGCGAGCCGGCTCGCCCTCCCCGACGGCACGCCCCCGCCGGCGGCCTACCTCGCCGACCGGCGGGCCCGGCTCCTCGCCCTGCTCGCCCACCGCGATCCGGCGTGCGTGCTCCTCGAGCTCTTTCCGTTCGGCCGCCACGCGCTCGCCACCGAGCTGGCCCCGCTCCTGCTCGCGGTGGGCGACGACCGCCGGCGGCGGGACTCGGCGGCACCGCGGGTCGCGGTGAGCCTGCGGGACGTCGTGGTCAGCAAGGCGAACGCCGCCTGGTACGAGCTGGCGGTGCTCGCCGTGGTCTGCCAGAGCGTGGACCGGGTGCTGGTCCACGGCAGCCCCGACGTGATCCCGCTCGATCGCACGTTCGGCCTGGCCGACCGACTCGGGGCGAGGCTGATCTACACCGGGTACGTCGGAGCGGACTCGGCGCCCCCCGGGCCCGGCGCGCCGAGCGGCGAGGTGGTGGTGTCGGGCGGCGGGGGGCGCGTGGCGGGTCAGCTCTTCCAGACCGCGCTGGCCGCGCGCCGGCTGTGTCCGGCCGCGGCCGCGCGACCCTGGCGGCTCCTCACCGGGCCGTATCTGCCGCCGGCGGAGCGGGCGGCGCTCGACGCCGAGGCCGCCGGGTTGCCGGCGGTCGCCGGTCAGCCGGCGGTGACGGTGGAGACGTTCCGCGACGACTTCGCGAGCGTGCTGCGCGGGGCCGCTCTCTCGGTGAGCCAGGCCGGCTACAACACGGTGCTCGATGTCGTGCGCAGCGGCGTCCGGGCGGTCGTGGTGCCCTACGAGGGGAGCGGTGACGAGCAACCGCTGCGGGCGCGGCTCCTGGCCGCGCGCGGCCTTCTCGTCGTGGTCGAGGAACGCGCGCTCACGCCGGCCGGCCTCGCCGCGGCCATGGAGACAGCGCTCACCCGGCCCGACTTCCCGGCCCCGGCCACCCTCGACCTCGACGGGGCGACCCGCTCGGCGACGATCGTGGCTTCGCTGGTGGATGGCGTCGTCGCGGCCCGGGAGACCCCCCCCTGAGCCGGCTCGATTCCCACATCCGGCAGAAGATCGCCCAGCGCGACTGCATCGACCTCGCCGCCCGCTGGCTCGACGGCGCCGACGGATGGATCGTCGAGTTCGGGCTGGGGACCGGACGCTCGTACTCCCATCTGGTCGAGCGCTTCCCCGGCCGCCCCGTCTTCTGCTTCGACCGGCGCGACGTCGCGCATCCGCGCTCGCGTCCCCCCGCCGACCACCTCTACCTCGGGGAGTTCGCCGACGTCCTCGCCGACCCGGACCTCCACCGCCGCTTCACCGAACGGGTCGCGCTGCTCCACCTCGACCTGGGTTCGGGCGGCCCCGAAGACGACGACGTTCCCGAGTTCGTGGTGGAGTCGGTCCACGGCTGGCTCCGGCCGCAGGCCGTCGTGCTCAGCGACCAGGCCCTCACGGTGCCGCCGCACTGGCAACTGACGCGTGTCGATACGCGCGCCGACGTCGCCCACGCGGGCCGCTACCACGTCTACCGGCGGCGATGAGTGATCCCGGCGGCAGGTTCACGGCCTGGGACGAGGCGGCGTGGAATCTCTTTGCCGCCGAGCTGGACGCCTGGCAGGCGGGCGGGCGCCGAGCCACGTTCTGGTGGCGCGACGACGACGCCGGCTCGCCTCACCCGGGACTCGAGCGCGTGCTCGCCCTCGCCGCCCGCGCCGGTGTCCCGCTCGGCCTGGCCGTGGTGCCGGACTGGCTGACTCCCGAAGTCAAGGCCGCGATCGCCGCCGCCCCGCCATCCGTCGTCGTGCTCCAGCACGGCTGGGCTCACGCCAACCACGAGCCCCCCGCGCCGGGTGGCGGCAAGGTGCGCCCGGCCGAGTTCGGGCCGGCCCGACCGCCGGACGTGGCCGTCGCCGAGGCGACGGCGGGCTGGGCGCGGCTACGCGGCGCGCTCGGCGAGCGCGCCTGGCCGGCATTCGTGCCGCCGTGGAACCGGATCGCCCCCGCCGTCGTCGCGCGCCTGCCGGCGGTCGGCTATCGAGCCCTCTCTGGCTTCGGGCCGCGCGCGACGGCCGAGGCGGCGCCCGGGCTCCACCAGCTCAACTGTCACGCCGACCCGATCCGCTGGCGGGAGGCGCGACGGTTTGCCGGCCCCACGGCGACGCTGGCTCGCCTCCGCGAGCACCTGGCCGACCGGCGGACCGGCCGCGCCCACCCCGAGGAAGCGACGGGCCTGCTCACCCATCATCGGGACATGGACGCGGAGTTCTGGGCGTTTCTGGAGGAGTGGCTGACGCGGGTGGGAATCCACCGGGGAGCGGCGTTCCCGCCGATCCCGGCCCTGCTCGAGGCCGCCGTCAGTTGACGGCGTCGATCACCCAGCCGGCCGACCGGCGCCGCAGCTTGAAGAGGAAGGTGGCCTCGTTCCGGAACTCCTTGCCGTCTTTGCCGACCACGATGTCCGTCCGCCGGCCCTTGGCCTGCGCTTCCTCCCCCTGGACCTCGACGCTCTGGATGGCCAGCTCGAGCTTGTAGCTCTTGTTCTGCTCGAAGGCCCGACGGGCGTCGCTCACGTCGACGCCCGGGTAGACCTTGCGGAGGAGGGTCAGGTCCTTCTCGGCGAACGCCTGCTGGTACTGGCCGAGCAGCGCGCGGATCTCGCCCCGGGGGTCGCCGTCGGCGGCCGCGCGGGCATCCGAGCCGGGCGCCCGAGCAAAGAACCCCCGGGCAGTGCGAAAGTGGCCGGCCGCTTCCTTGAACGCCGAGCTCTCGTACTTCGCCTCCCCGCGCGCCTCCTCCATCAGCGCCCGCTGGTACTCGGCGCCGTCCGGACGGGCTCGCTGCTTCTCGGCGTTCATCCGCGCCCGCGCCTGGTCAGCTTCGGTCTTGGCCACGCGCGCGACCTGAGCGCGGCTCAGGGCCTCGCCGTAGCGCTGGTCGGCGTCGCGGTACGTCTCGGCGGCGGCGGCGAGCTGCTGTTGCCCCTCCAGCCCGACCGCTTCGGTTTCCTTCGCCCGCGCGCCGTCGAACACCTCCCTGGCCAGCCGGTCGGCGCCGCTGCGCAGCGCCTGCTCCCGACTGGAGGCGATGGCCGAGCGGAGGCGCTCGAGCTCTTGCTTGAGCTTCGTCGTCTCCTCCGCCTGGCTGGCCCGCTGGCGCTCGGTCGTCGCCCGCGCCTCCTGGAGCGCTTTCTGGTATTCGTCGTGCGCCTCCCGGAAGCGCTGCTGGGCGAGGGCATACTCACGACGCCCGAGGGCCGCCTGACCCTCCGACTCCCGGGCGGTCGCGTCCGCCCACGGCTTGCCGGCCAGGCGGCGCGCGTCGACCTGCTCGGCCTCGCGCCGGGCGGCGGCGACGCCGGCCGCGACCTTTTCGGTCGCTTGCAGGTCACGCTTGTCGGTCGCCGCCCGCTCCCGCTCGGCGGCGGAGGCCTTCGGGGACGCCTCCGTCTCCGTGGCGCGCGGCGATGCCGACGGGCGCGTCGGGCTCGGGGCGCTCGCCGCCGGGCTCGGGGCGCTCGCCGCGGGCGGGGGGGCGCTCGCCGGCGGCAGGCTCGGGGACGGCACGGCCGGCGCAGCCGGCGGCGGCGGCGCCGAACGGAGGGAGGGATAGAAGGCGTAGGCGCCGATCGCAATGACGGCCATCAGGCCGAGCGCGGCGGGGACGAGCTGGCGCCAGCCCCCCGGCTTCCGCCCAGGCGGCGCCGACTCGCGGGGGGGGAGCGCGGCGGGGGCCGGCGAGGGGGCGGCGAGACGCGCCGCGGGCGCCACGGCCGCCGCCGGCGACATCGCCCCCGCTTGCCGCGCCTGCTGGAGGGCCTCGCGGGCCCGGGCGTGGTCAGGAACCTCATGGACGACCCGCTCGAGGTCGGCGAGCGCCCCCGAGAGGTCGCCGGCCCGGAGCCGCTCCAGGCCGCGGCCAACGCTCGGCTCCAGCGCCTCCGCCTGCTGCAGGCGCTGCTCGAGCCGCTCGTTCCGCGCGGCCAGCTCCCGGGCCGCCGTTCGAAGGTCGGCCAGCCGGCTCCGGTCGATCTCGAGGGGCAGCGTCTCGTCGTCCTCCACGGTCTGGCCGAGGCGCTTGGCCAGCGCCGCCTGGAGGACCCGCCGCCGCTCCACCTGACCCCGGACGAAGGCCTCCAGCCGCTCGCCCTCGTCGCTGAGCCCGTGGCGGACGGCGTCCAGTCGGGCCCGCATCTCGCCGAGGTCCGGGAAGCGCTGGGCCGGGTCCTTGTGGAGGGCCCGCTCGACGATGGCGGCCAACTCGGACGGGATCGCCGGGTCCAACTCGGTGAGCGGCGGCGGCTGCTCCACCCGCAGCTTCTCGAGGATCTCCATCGGGTCCTCGCTGTCGAAGGCCGGCCGATGGGCCAACAGCTCGTAAAAGACGGCGCCCACCGAGAAGATGTCGGAGCGCTGATCGACCCGGCCCCGCGCCTGCTCGGGGGACATGTAGCGGAGCGTCCCCATGATGAGGCCGGTGCGGGTGAGGCCGGGATCGCTGCCGGCGGCAATGCGGGCGATGCCGAAGTCGAGGATCTTCACCTGGCCGTTGCCGAGGACGAAGATGTTCCCGGGCTTGATGTCGCGGTGGATGATCCCCTTTTGATGCGCGTAGTGGAGCCCGTCGCAGACCTGCGTCATCAGGGCCAGCTTCTGCTCGAGCGACAGGCGGCGGCGCGCGGCGATCACGTGCTTGAGCTCCTCGCCATCGAGGAACTCCATGACGATGTAGAGCTGGCCGTCGGCTTCGCCCAGGTCGTGGACGACGACGATGTTGGGGTGGTTCAGCTTGGCGCACGCCTGCGCCTCCCGGTAGAAGCGGGCCTTCAGCTCGTCGGTGACGTCGCCCTCGCTGGAGATGACCTTGAGGGCGACCAGGCGGTCGAGGACGGGATCGTGGGCCTTGAAGACCGTCCCCATGCCCCCGCGGCCGATCCGTTCCAGGATGCGGTACTTGCCGATCTGGTCAGGCACGGGAAGAGGCCCGCCTCACGCCCGGTGGCGGGCGAGGATCACGCTGATGTTGTCCCGGCCACCGGCGGCATTCGCCGCCGCCACCAGGGCCCGGCAAGCCTCGGGCAGATCGGTGAGCTGGGCGGTGACCAGCGCGAGGATCCGGTCGTCGGGCAGCATGTTGGTCAGCCCGTCCGAGCACAGGAGCACGACGTCGCCGGCCTCGAGGGTCTGGTCCGCGACCTCGAACTCGACGTCGCTCCGGGCGCCGAGCGCCTTGGTGAGGATGTTCTTCATCGTCGGGTCGGTGGCGGCGGGATCCTCGTCGGGCCGGGCGGACCGGGCCAGGTTGGCCCACGAGTCGTCCCGCGTGAGCGGGAGAATCGCCCCCGGCCGCACGAGGTACACCCGGCTGTCGCCGACATGGGTGTAGGTCATGCGCGGCTCACCGGAGGAGACCAGGGCCGCGGCCACCGTGGTGCCCATCCCGGTGTACGCCTCGCTGGAGCTGGCGTGCTTGAAGACGGCGCGGTTGGCGAGCTTGACCGCCGTGCGGAGCCGATTGGCGTCGAACGACTGACGGGGGTTGAAGCCGAACGGCCAGGTGAGCTCGCGGTCCTCTTCCGATCGCTGGACGAACCGCGCGATGGTGTCCACCGCCAGGGCCGAGGCCACCTCGCCGGCCTGGTGCCCGCCCATGCCGTCGCACACGATGAACAGGCCGTCGGCCACGAAGATGCTGTCTTCGTTGATCTTCCGGTGCTTGCCGATGTCCGTCTCGCCGTGGGCGTTCAGCATATCTGCTCTGCGGAAACCCGATGATTTTGTCACGCAGCGCGGCGGAGTGTCAAACAACGCGGCGGCGCGACGGCGGGCGCCGCGCGGCGGGGCGGCGTCAGCCGAGCAGCTCGTAGACCCGGATCTGCTGCTGCCTCCCCTTCAGAGTCAGCTCGCCGAGGTCCCGGTAGCGGAACAGATCCCGGGTTTTCAAGTAGGTCTCTTCCCCCACGTAGACCTTGCCCGGCTCGCAGATCGACTCCAGCCGCTGGGCCACGTTCACCGGGTCCCCGAGGACGGTGAACTCCATCCGCTGGGTGGAGCCGATGTTCCCCACCACGACCCGGCCGCTGTTCACCCCGATCCGGACCCGGAACCGACGGTCGGGCGGGACGGTGTCCTGGATGGCGGCCACCTCCTGCTGCATGCGCAGGGCGGCCCGCACCGCGAGCTCGCTGTGGTTGTCGGTGGGAATGGGCGCCCCGAAGATCGCCATGATGGCGTCCCCGATGTACTTGTTGACCGACCCGTTGCAGCCGAAGATGGCGCGGGTCATGCGGTCGAAGAAGGAGTTGAGCAGGTCAGCGACCTCGCTCGAGCTGAGGCGCTCGGACATCGAGGTGAAGCCGACGATGTCGCAGAACAGTACGGTCACCACCTCGTCGGCGACCTCGATCCCCAGGCTCCGGCCCTCGCGCGAGCGGCGCAGAATCATCTCGACGACGTCGGGGGAGTGGTAGCCGGAGAGGTTGGCCCGGATGACGGCCTCGTCCCGGAGCTGCTCGGTCAGCCGGATCTGGCGCATCCCGATCGCCACCTGGTTGGCGACCGCGGTGACCAGCTCCAGCTCCTCTTCGGTGAAGGCGTGAGCCTCGAAGAGGTTGTCGAGGTAGAGAACCCCCAGGGTGTCGGTCTCCGACCACAGCGGCACGCACATGGCCGAGCGGATGTGGTAGGCGAGGATGCTCTCCCCCCGCTGGAAGCGGGGATCGTGGCGAGCATCGGAGGTGATGACCGCCACCCGCTCGCGGAGAACCCAACTCGAGATCGTCTGGCTGATGGTGATGTGCTCGTCTTCCTTGCGCGTGCGGTCGACCAGCGGGGCGAGCAACCCGTCCGGGCCGAGCACGGCGATCGCGCCCCGCTCGACCGAGAGCACCCGGAAGAGGAGTTTGAGCGCGGTCTTGCCGATCTCCCGCAGCTCGCGCGCCCCCAGCAAGAGCTTGGCCAGCTCGTGGAGCACGCTGAAGTACTCGACCTTCTGGGGAAGCGCGACTTCGTCGAGGGGGCGGACGAGATCGGGGCTGCGCACGAAGGCCGGGGCCGCGTCGCTCGGCAGGAGGCGGGTGGAGTCGGCCAGCCCGGGCGAGCCGGGCGCCGCTCCCTCGGGCCCCGGTGGCTGGGCCAGGAACTGGATGGTGGCGCGGCCGATCCGGATCTCGTCGCCGGGAGTGAGCGCCTCCGGGTTGTTGGCGGGGAGCCGCCGGCCGTTCAGGAAGGTCCCGTTGGCCGCGCCCAGATCGACCAGCCGCCAGCGCTCGCCCTCGCGCTCGATCCGGCTATGATCCCGGGAAACTCCGTAGTCGCCGAGGACGAGGTCGTTGGCGGCGCGGCGCCCGATTCGAAACGGGGTGGTCGTGAGCTCCAGGACTCGGGGGGACTCCCCTTCCTCGTTCACGGCCAGCCACGGCATGCGTTCTCTTTAGCACACTTCCCGCCGGAAGGGGAATTCCACCTCGTGGCGGACGACCGGGGGCCGGAGGAAGGATTATGCCGTCAGGCGGGCCGGGTGAAGAGCTCACGAGATCCCGACGCTCACGTTCTGGCGGAGGCCAGGGGCTCTGATCTCACCGCCGGGGGCTGCTCGCCTTCGATGCCCGGAAAGATGTCATAGACATAGTCGTGGGCGGCCAAGGCGATCTTGTTCAGCCCGCCGGCTCGAACGCGCTTGACGATGGCCTCGCGGGAGAGGTCGAAGATCGCCTCGAGGATCTGAGCGCGCTCCTGCTCGTTGGCCTGCCCCACGACGAAGAGCACGCGGGCGCTGTGCTGGATGTAGCGGGGCGAACGCAGTTGCCGCTTCAAGAGGTCCATGATGACGGCCGCCTTGGCGCGGTCGAAGCGGCCCGGATCGCCGCGGCGATCCAGCTCGGCGAAGAATGCCGACGTCCACTCGTTGTGGCAGTCCCACAACGTGTCGAACAGCTCCTGGGTGAAGCGGGTCCCGGCCTTGACCGAGAAGGCGTTCACCGCCGGCACGACCCCATCCTCGGTGAGGGCGGGCCGCTTGAGGTAGCCGTCCTTGGTGATGACAGCCTGGTGATGGACGAGGCTCCACAGCCACGACACGTCGATCCGGTAGGTGGCGAGGTCATTCATGAACCGCAGGAGGAGCTCGTAGTCGTCGATGGCGGCCGCGAAGTTTCCGTTGAGGATCTGGAAGCCGTAGTTCGCCGCCATGTAGAACGCGTGTTGGGCGTGCTCGATGGTGATCTCACCCTTCGGCACGCCGTAGATACTCTCCCAGAGCTCCGGCGTGAAGAGCTTCTCCGGCGCGCTGAACATGTCCTTGGTGATGACTCCGGGCGTGATCTTGCCCTGCGCGTTCAACAAGCCGCGGGACTGCAGCAGCAGCCGCTCCGCGTCAGCGAGACCACTGGCGACCGTCGGCACCGGTTTGCCCTTCACGCCCACCGTCTCGGGCGGCGCATCGAGGAGCGCTTGGAGCTGCGTCACCGGGGCCCGCAAGGGGGCATTGCCAGCGCCGACGTAGGCCGGTTCCGGGCTGGCGACCCAGCTCTGCCGATAGGCGTCGTAGAGTCGTCCCTTCACCCGGCCGGCCAGGATGTCCTCCAGGGTGGGCTGGTGACCGGCGGGCGAGGGCTCATCGGCCACGAACATGAGACCGAGCAGGCGCTCTCGGAGCTTGTCGATGACCATCGCCCGCAGGGCCAGCGGGTTGTACTTCGAGCGGCCATAGGGATCGCTCGGCTGGTAGATCATGACCGCCGCCATCCCGCCAATGGGCGCCCCCTGGCTGAGCTCGCCCTTCTTCATGCCCGCCATGAGCATCATCAGCGCGTTATACCGTTGGTAGGCGATCATGTTCGGGGACGCCATGCCGATCGACTGCGGATCCGGAAAGACGCCCCGCGGGTCGTCCTTCCACATCTCGATGAGGCTGGCCAGGTAGTCCCAGCGGCCGACGTTCGTCCCCAGGAGCCGACGCCGCAAGGCCCAGGCGATCGCCGGCAAGAACCGGCCGGCATTCCCCTCCTCATAGAGAACTTTGATCTTGAAGGTGCCCGGCGGGACGCCGATCATGCCTTCCAGCCGCGCCAGGAGCTTCTCGACAATGAGGGCTTCCCGAGGGGTCTGGATCTTCGGGATGTAGTAGTACACGCCGGTGCCGGCGTGGGTGAGGGACTCGTAGTTGTTGAGGGCCCACAGGACGGTGATGGGAATCACACCGGGCACCGGTTGGCCTTCCACGGTGACGTGGTCATACCGCACGTGGATGCCGGGAGGCCGCGCAAACCGGATCGGCCACTGCGCCGGGGACGTCTTGATCTGGTACGCGCGCGGCTGGCCTTTCTTCACGACCTCATAGGGGCGGTCGGCCCAGCGGCCTTCGAGAATCTCCTTGGCGTTCTGCATGGCCGCAAAAATTCCCACCGGCTCGTTCACGGGCGTGCCATCGGGCTGAAAATGAGGCGGGGAGGCGTCTTCGAAGTCCGGCATGTTCATGGGCGCCGGGCTGTTCAATGCGTTGAAGGCCATGTCCAGCGGATGCCACGGCCCGGTGAGTTCCAAGCCGGGATTCGTCAATGGGTGGGCGTCCCGTGGGATGGGCACCTCGTCGTTGAGCCGCCAGCGCCACTCGCTCTCCCGACCCAGAACGTTGTCGATCAAGCCTTGGACGATCTGGCGAAATGTCCAGACCCGCCCCGTGACCGGATCCTCGAACGTGTCGTCCCACTTCGGCCACGCATATTTCTCGCTGGTCGGCGCGGGGGACTCCAGGAGCGTCCGGCGCGCGGTGAGCGCCGCGGCGATCTCGGGACCCAGTTCTCGGGTGAGCGTGTCAATGGCCTGTTCGACATTGACTTCGCGGCCGTTCACCCTCTTGGTCCCGAAGAGCGCTGGGAACTTCTGGCGGATGTCCTCGCGAACCTCGACGCCGGTCAGGTTGGCCATGGCCTGGGCTCCTCTGGGGACGAACGGGCGTTGGGAGGCGGCATCTCCTACGAGGATACGACAGACCGGGCGCGCGGGACTACTAGCCAGCGACCCCGCGCGCCCGGAGGCTCAGTCGGGCCGGGGGGGAGCTGCGTGCTCCTCCCCCGGACCCCCCCTCCGGGTG
>DASYUM010000002.1:0-48058 GCA_036001225.1 Candidatus Methylomirabilota bacterium
TGCCGGATGATCTCGAGCTCCCGCGGCGTGACCCGGCTGCCCCGCTCGCGCAAGCCCCTCCCACCCCGCCGTTCGCCGCCCAGCTCGTAGACGGCGAGGACGCGCCAGAGGGCGAAGTGCTGCATCCGGAGGAGGGCGAGCAGCGTGTGGGCCATCGACGGGCTCACCCGCAGCGTGTTCATCAAGACGTGGGCGACGCTCTCCTGGTGCGCCTCCAGAAAGGCCAACAGGCGCTCCGGCCCCAGGCGGTCGCGGGCGAACTCGAGGGCGATCTCCTCGACCGCGCTGGTGTAGCCGCGGAAGTCGCGCCGGACGAGCGCCCGATGCAGCCGGTCGAGGACGATCGGGGCCAGGTCCATCTCGCGGGGGGTCCAGTCGCGGCCGCCCAGTTCCCGGTAGCGGGCCCGCCACTGGCGGAGTACGGCGTCGCGGTGACGCTCGAGTCGCGTGAAGGCGGCCGCCACCGCGTGCTGGGCGGGGGTGGCCAGGGCGAAGCCGGGCGGGAGGCCCGGTCCCTTCTCGGCGACGTCGTCGCGGTCGGACAGGGTTCGCTGCGCACTCGTTCTAGCCATAGGCTCCACATGCGGAGTCGGGACCGCGCGCCACCCTCAGAACGGCAGCAGGCTGCCGGTCGCGTCGAAGGCGAGCGGACTCGGCTCGCTGACCTGTCGGAGATCCTCTCGTTTGGCGACCTCGGGAAGGAAAGCCTCCGACACCTCCACCTCGGCGAGGCGTAGGGTGTTCTTGATCCGCACGACGCGGGCCTCCTCGACGCGATCGTAGCCCAGGCACGACAGCGCGACGGCGACCGCATCCTGGTCGGTCGGAAGGACCGCCGGGAGCTTGGCGGCGTCCGGCGCGCAGGCCGTGAAGGCATTGATGTGCGTCGCGTTCCAGTCGATCTTGCCGGCTAGGCGGCGCGTCGTGAAGTTTGCGTTACCGATACCGACGGCGTTGCCGTAGGTGTGCGGGGTGAGATCGCAGACGACGATGAAGGTGATCTTGGGGTTTCCGAACTGCGGCTCGAAGAAAGTGCCGTGGCGGCCGATCACGTTGGAGTCCATCCCGGCCCCCGAGATGTCCTTGCCCATCTCGTCCACGACCAGGAGATCGATCGAGTCGAAGGGCAGGCGGGCCATCCAGGCCTTGGCCTCCTGGAGGAGGGCGCGGTCGCCTGCCTCGATGTCAGCGGGCAGGAAGGCCTCGACCCTGGCCGTCTCGTCGTAGCCGTTCTCCACGATGCCGAGCCCGAAGGCAATGCGGGCCTTGGTCACCATCTCGCGGCCGACGGCGGTGATCACGTTCTCGTAGCGATGGCGGATGTTGGCGCGGTGACCCTGGATGGCCCCCCGGTGCTTGCCGAGCCCGATGGTCATCATCTTGAAGAGCCCGGACTCGAGCGAACCCTTGAAGTCGGTGTGGGGCTTGACCCGGTTGATGACCCCGATCCAGTCGGCCTCGGCCGCATAGCGGTCGAGCCAGACCGGTGAGCCGAGGGCCTCGCCGACCTGAACGACGTCCATGGTGGCCCGGATGGGGCAGCCCATCGTCGCCTCGGTGACGCCGTAGTGCTCCAGCACCGACAGTTGGCCCTCGGCGGTCCCCCCCCCGTGGCTTCCCATGGCCGGGAAGACGAAGGGCCGAGCTCCCAGCCGCTTCATGTGGTCGACGCAGGCACGGGCCACCACGTCGATGTTCACGATGCCCCGGCTGCCCACGGCCAGGGCCACGCTCTGGCCCGGCTTGATCGTCAGCGCGAGGCGCTCCAGCGTGTTGCGCACGGCGCCGGCCACGTCGTGGAGGATGGGACCGGCGAACTGCTGCTTCAGGCGGACCATGCGGGGGAGACTCGACGCGCGGGGAATGGTCATGGGGCCCTCCTTGAGTCGAGTCTAACGAGCCCCCTCATGGGTGTCAAAGCCAGCCCCCGCGCACACACGTCTCCCTGCACCTCGCCCATCAAGCCAGCAAGAAATGTTCCAGTTTCCCCGTAGGGACGGCCCCTTGCAGGCTTGCGGCCTACCGGCGGCCCGGTTACTGGTCGATGTTGGAAGGTGTCGCGACAGACCCGGGCCGAGACGCGGGCGCCGGTGGGGCCCCGCCGTCCGGGGCGCGCCACCCGACGTTGAGCGCCGCCGACGACCGAGAAGGCGCGCCGCAGGACGTCGCGGGGCTGGGGCCCCGCCGTCCGAGGTGCGCGAACCCAAAGATCGGGTATCGGCCCGGTCAGCTCAGGTGCCCTGGACGGCGCCCGACACCAGGCCGTGGGTCAGGTAGCGGCGGAAGACGTAGTAGAAGATGACGGGTGGGATCGCGTAGATGGTCGAGACCGCCATCAGCAGATTCCACGGCGCTTCGTCACCGGTGAGGAACGTGCCCATGGAGATCGGCAGGGTGAACATCTGCTCACTCTGGAGGAAGAGCACCGCGTAGAGGTATTCGTTCCACGCGAAGAAGAAGGCGTAGGTGCCGATGGCGATCAGGGTCGGCAGCACCAGCGGCAGGTAGATCCGCCAGAAGATCGTGAAGTATCCCGCCCCGTCGATGGCGGCCGACTCGTCGATCTCGGGGGGAATGGTCTTGGCGTAGTCCCACAGCACCCACAGCGCGTACGGCGACGCGAAGGTCGTCATGGCGAGGATGAGGGCCCAGTAGGTGTCGAGGAGGTCGTAGTCGCCCATGATTTTGAAGAACGGAATGGAGAGGAACGAGGCCGGGATGATGTAGGTGAACAAGGTCATCCCCGAGATGAAGCGGGCGCCGCCGAACCGGATACGCCCCAGCGCGAAGCTTCCCAGCGAGGCGACCACCAGCACGGCCAGCATCGTGAGCGCCGCCACCAGGACGCTGTTCGCCATCCACCGCCAGAAGAACTTCACGAAGACGCTCCCCTGGAGCGCGATGAAGCGATAGCTTTCCAGCGTGGGGTTCTTCACCCAGTACTCGGGCCGGAACAGCTCGGCGGTCGGCGTGAACGACAGCACCAGCATGTAGTAGATCGGGAAGAGCGTCCACACCGTGATGAGGGCCAGGAGCACGCCGCGGACGACCTCGATCAGGAGTCGACGGGGCCGATCGGCAGTCGCGGTCTTCACTTGATCTTCTTGATGAGGATGAAGATGAACAGCAAGGTCACCGGCAGCGCGGTGGCGAAGACGCCCACCCCCCAGTCGATCTTCCCCATGAGGAACGTGTAGCGGTAGGCCAGCGTGGCCAGAACGTGGGTGGAGTCGCCGGGGGCGCCGCCGGTCAGGAGCCAGACGTTGGTGAAGTCGCCCAGGGTGAAGACCATCGACAGGAGCGTACAGATGAGGTAGAGGCCCTTCAGCATCGGGAACGTGACGTAGCGGAAGTTCTGCAGACCGCCGGCGCCGTCGATGGCGGTTGCCTCGTAGAGTTCGCGCGGGATGCCGCGCCGGCCGGCCAGGAAGATGACGGTCCAGAACGGCAGGTACTTCCAGATGTGGAAGACGATGAGCGCCCCGATCGCCATCCACCGCGACGCCAGCCAGTGGACGGACCCGAACCCCAGGTCCTCCATGATGAGGTTCATGATCCCCCACTGGGACGAGAGCATCCACCGGATGGAGAGGATTCCCGGCAAGACCGGAATGGCCCAGGGGAGGAGAAAGATCGCCGAGAGGAAGCGGACGCCCCGGGTGTCGGCCTGGAGGACCCCGGACAGGAGGAGGGCCAGGAACAGCTTCGTGTTGACGGCGATCCCCACGTACACGATCGTGTTGACCACCGTTTGGACGTAGATCGGGTCGGAGAAGAGCACCTCGTAGGTGTAGCGGTCGAAGGCCTGGGTCGCCTCGAAGTAGAGCGGGTAGACGACGAACGCGAGGAACAGGACGATGAGCGGGAGGGAGAAGAGGTAGCCGTAGAGGTTCCGGGCGGTGGGATTCAGCGCGCCCGCCGCCGTCGAAAGGGAGCGCCCGAGGAGCCTGCCGTTGAACCCTCGGCCGCGCGCTACGGCATTGGCCATACCTACCGTTCCACCCTCTCCCCTGGCGGGGGAGAGGGCAGCCTGAGGGGGGCGGAAGCGCGGGCCTCCCTCACCTCCACTGGGTAAAGATCGTCTTCATCCGGTTGATGGCCTCGTCGGCCGCCTTGTCGGCCGGCCACTTGTCCACGTTGGTGCGGGCCATCGCCTTTCCCCAGATGTTCTCGGCGTAGACCTGGGAGTTGGCCGGGCTCTTCCAGTGGTCGAAGACCTTGACGTTGCGCTCGAGGTAGAGCTTGGTGGCCAGGGGGATGTGGTAGTCGACCGGCCCGCCCTTACCGGCCTGCCCCTTGGCGAAGAAGGGGTCCTTGGCCACGTCGGTGAAGGCCGGGAACCAGCGGCCGTTGGCGCCCTTGATGTACTCGGCGAAGCGGTTGGGCTCCAGCACGAAGCGGACGAACTCCTTGGCGAGGTCGGTGTTCTTGCCGTCCTTGGGCAGCAGGATCGTCTTCACCGCCACCATGTACGAGGCCTTGCCGCCGCCCGGGTTGTCCGGCCACTCCACGGTCGCCATCTTGTTGAAGTAGTTGTCGGGGCTCTGGAAGAACTGGGCGGCCGGGATCGAGAGCGAGGGGTTGGGCGTCATGACGATCGACTTGGAGTGGAAGTTGGCGTTGTTGTCCCCGTCGGACCAGTTGATGGCGTCGGGCGGCACGTAACCCGAGTTGTACAGTTCGGCGAACCAGGCGATCGCCTTCACGATCGCCTCCCGGTTCTTGGGCTGGTCGGCGATGACCTTGCCGTCGGGGTCGAGGAGCTGGCCGCCGAACGAGAGCAGGGCCATCTCGAAGTTGTAGATGGTGTCGGAGCCCCGCGTGGACTCGGTCATGCCGATCCCGTAGAGCTTGCCGTACTTGGCGGGATCCTTCTTGCGAAGCGCGTCCTGGGCCTTCTTCCAGTAGTCCCAATAGTCGTTCCACTTGAGCGGGATCTTCTCCGGCTCGTCGGCCATGCCGACCTCCTTGAGCAGGTCCCGCCAGTAGTGGATGTGCATGATCTGGGCCTCGATGGGCACTCCGTAGTAGGCCCGCTTCTTGGCCACGTTGTTGTAGACGTAGGCGACCTGGAGGAATTTCTCGTTGTAGCGGGGCTTCAGCTCGTTGATGACGTCCGTGGTCTCGGCCAGCTTGTCCTGCCAGGCGTAGTTCGGCATGACCTCCCAGTCGTTGTAGAAGCAGAAGGCGCAGTCGGGGACCCGGCGGGCCTGGATGGCGGCGATGATCTTCTTGAGGAGATCTTCCTGAATGGTGAACGAGATGTCCACCTTGACGTTCTTGGCCTTCTCGAACTCCTGGGCGATCTTGATCATCGCCTCGTCTTCTTCCTTGTAGTAGCCGCGGTTCCACCAGATCACGACGGTACGGGCCTGGGCCCGCGACACCATCGGGAATCCGAGGGTCCCGGAGAGCGCACCGGCCCCGGCGGCGGCGGTGGTCTTGAGAAAGTCCCGGCGCGTGTGAGCCATCATCGACCTCCTCTGGGTTGGGGATGAACTCGGGACCCCGGCGTGACGGAGGGTTCCTGGCTCTGTATACCCCAGAGGCCGAGGCCGCGCAATAGGCCAGCAAAACGGCGACTTTCGCCTTGACTTGGCCGGCGGACTGCTCCTAAGATAGCGCCACTCACCGCCCCTGGAGGCTCGTGGCCATCGGAGACCGCTCACGTCACCCGGCGTTCTGGCTGGGCGCCCTCGCCCTGGTCACGATGCTTCCCCTCGCCGGGTGCTCGTTGTTCGGCGGTCGTCCCGATACCTTGCCTCCCGCCGGCAAGCTCTACGAGGAAGGTGAGCGCGACGTCCTCAAAGGGCGTTACGAGGCCGCGCGCGACTCACTGCGCAAGATCATCGAGCGCCATCCTGACTCCACCCTCGTCCCGCCGGCGCGCTTCCTGATGGGCGAGAGCTACTATCGGGAGAAGGAGTACGACAAGGCGGTGAAGGAGTTCGAGGCGTTCATGAGTCTGTACCCCGGTCACGCCATCGCCGACTTCGCCCAGTACCGGCTGGCCCGCAGCTACTTCGACGGCATGCCGACGCTCGAGCGCGACCAGGCGGTGACCGGCAAGGCCCTCGGCGAGTTCCAGAAGCTGGTCAAGCAGTACCCGGAGAGCCGGTACGCCCCCGACACCATCGTCAAGATCGAGGCCTGCCGGCTCCGCCTTGCCCAAAAGGAGCTGTGGGTCGCCGACTACTACGTGCGGCAGGGGAACTGGCAGGCCGCCCTCCAGCGCTACGAGGTGATCCTCAAGGATTACGGGCGTACGCCGGCCGCGCCCCAGGCCCTCTACCAGAAGGCCGACGCCCTCTTGCGGTTGGATCGCGCGGAGGAGGCCCAGACCGCCTTCCGTCGGCTGGTGGAGGAGTTTCCCCAGAGCGAATGGGCGCGGCGGGCCAGGCAGCGGCAGACGTCGCTCGTCACCCCCTAGGAGCAGGCATGCACGACGTCGTTGACCTCCGCTCCGACACCCTCACCACCCCGACCCCCGAGATGCGGGCGGCCATGGCGGCCGCCGAGGTCGGGGACGACGTGTGGGAGGAAGATCCCACCGTTCAGCGGCTGGAAGCCCGCGCGGCCGACCGGTTCGGCAAGGAGGCGGGCCTCTTCGTCGCGTCGGGGACCATGGGCAACCAGGTCGCTGTCCTCGCCCACACCCAACCCGGGCAGGAGGTGATCGCGGAGCTCGACGCCCATCTCGTCCGCTCCGAAGTGGGGGGCATCGCCCGCCTGGCGATCTGCCAGACGCTGCCGCTCCCGAGCGAGCGGGGCCTGCCGTCGCCCGCGCAGGTCCGAGCGGCGATTCGGCCGAAGGACATCCACATCCCGGTCACCGGGCTCGTCTGTCTGGAGAACACGCACAACCGCCACGGCGGCGTCGCCTTCACGCCGGAAGAGATCGGCGCGGTGGCCACGGTGGCCCGCGAGCAGGGGATTCCGGTCCACCTCGACGGCGCCCGCATCTTCAACGCCTGCGTCGCTCTCCGCCGGGAGGCGCGCGAGTACGGGGCCGTCGTCGACACCGTCCAGTTCTGCCTGTCCAAGGGCCTGGCCGCCCCGGTGGGCTCGCTGATCGTGGGCTCGCGGCAGTTCGTCACCCGCGGCCGCCGCATGCGGAAGCTGCTCGGCGGCGGGATGCGCCAGGTCGGCATCCTGGCCGCCGCCGGCCTGATCGCGCTCGACCGGATGGTCGACCGCCTGGCCGAGGATCACGCCAATGCCCGCCGGCTGGCCGAGGCCCTGGCGGGCATCCCCCGGATCCGGGTCGACCTCGCGCGCGTCCAGACCAACATCGTGATCTTCCAGGTGGACCGTCCGGGCGGCGCTGCCGAGCTGGTCGAGGGGTGCCGGGCGCGCAAGGTGAAGATCCACGCCATCGGGCCGGCGTCGATCCGGTGCGTCACCCACAAGGACGTGGACGCGGACGACGTGGAGCGTGCCGTCGCCGCCATCCGCGAGATCGCCGGCAGCTGGTAGGGGGAACACGCATGGGCGAGCGGCTCCTCGAGCTCAAGGGTCTCAAGACCTACTTCTACACGGACGAGGGCGTGGTGCGGGCGGTCGATGGCGTGGACCTCCACATCGACAAGGGGGAGACGCTGGGGGTGGTCGGCGAGTCGGGGTGCGGGAAGACGGTCACCGCGCTCTCGATCATGCGGCTGATCCCCATCCCGCCGGGCCGGATCGTCCAGGGACAGATCCTCTACCAGGGCCGCGACCTGGTTACCCTCCCACCCGCCCAGATGCGCAAGGTCCGTGGCAAAGAGATCTCGATGGTGTTCCAGGAGCCGATGACTTCGCTGAACCCGGTCTTCACCATCGGCGAGCAGATCGCGGAGGCGATCCGCCTCCACGAGGGGCTGGGGCGGCGGGATGCCATGGACAAGACCGTGGAGATGCTCAAGATCGTCCACATGGCGAACCCCGAACGCCGGGTCAAGGAGTACCCCCACCAGCTCTCGGGTGGGATGCGCCAGCGCGTGATGATCGCCATGGCGCTCTCCTGCAACCCGAAGCTCCTGATCGCCGACGAACCCACCACCGCCCTCGACGTGACCATCCAGGCCCAGATCCTCGACCTCCTCAACGAGCTGAAGGCCAAGCTCGGGATGGCGGTCATGCTGATCACCCACGACATGGGCGTCATCGCCGAAACCGCTCAGCGCGTCGTCGTCATGTACGCAGCCAAGGTGGTCGAGGAAGCGCCGGTGAAGGAGCTGTTCAAGGAACCGCTCCACCCCTACACCCAGGGCCTCCTCCGATCGATCCCTCGCATCGACCTCGCCGCCACCAAGAAGCAGCGCCTGGAAGCCATCCCCGGCGTCGTCCCCAGCCTCATCGACGTGCCGCCCGGCTGCCGCTTCGCGCCGCGCTGCCAGTTCGTGAAGCCGATGTATACCGAGAAGGAGCCACCGCTGAAGGAAGTGCGACCGGGGCACAAGGTCGCGTGCTGGCTCTACTGAAAAGGGAACCCTCACATGGCTGAACCGCTCCTCAGGGTCCAGAACCTGGTCAAGCACTTCCCCATCAAGGGCGGGCTCTTCTCGCGGGAGGTCGCCCGGGTCCACGCCGTGGACGGCGTCAGCTTCGAGATCAACCGGGGCGAGACGCTGGGATTGGTCGGCGAATCGGGGTGCGGCAAGTCCACCACCGGCCGCTGCATCCTCCGCCTCATCGAGCCGACGGCGGGTGAGGTGTGGTTCGAGGGCAAGAACGTCACCACCCTCGACAAGCGCTCGCTGCGCGCCCTCCGGCGCGACATGCAGATCATCTTCCAGGACCCCTACGCGTCGCTGAACCCCCGGATGACCGTCGGTTCGATCGTGGGCGAGGCCCTCATCATCCACAAGCTGGCCAAGAACAAGGCCGAGCGCGAGCAGAAGGTCGTTCATCTCCTGGAGACGGTCGGTCTCCATGCCGACCACATGCGCCGCTACCCGCACGAGTTCTCCGGGGGCCAGCGCCAGCGGATCGGGATCGCCCGCGCCCTCGCCGTCTCGCCGAAGCTGATCGTGGCCGACGAGCCGGTGTCGGCCCTCGACGTCTCCATCCAGGCCCAGGTCATCAACCTGCTGGAAGACCTTCAGCGGCAGTTCAACCTGACCTACCTCTTCATCGCCCACGACCTCTCGGTAGTCGAACACATCTCGACCCGGGTCGCGGTGATGTACCTGGGGAAGATCGTCGAGATCGCGCCGGCCAAGGAGCTCTACACCAATCCCCGGCATCCCTACACCGAGGCGCTGCTGTCGGCGGTGCCGATCCCCGACCCGACCATCAAGCGCCAGCGGATCCTGCTCGAGGGTGACGTCCCCAGCCCCATCCGCCCACCCACCGGCTGCCGCTTCCACACGCGCTGCCCGATCCGGCAATTCCCCATCTGCGCCGAGAAGGAGCCGCCGCTCAAGGAAGGGCAGACCACGCACTGGGTCGCCTGTCACTTCCGCGACTAGTGCGGGGCCAACTCACTTCGCCTAGCGTCGTCCCCGGCCGTCGGCGGCCCGCCTCCACGTCGTAGCCGGGCCCGGCGGCCGACGACTTCCCGACGGACCATGCGTCGGATCAGCCTCGAGACCATTCGCGAGGCGGCGAGCGTCGTGTACGACCTCGCCGTGCGCACCCCACTGGTGCGACTCCACCTCCCGGGAAACCCCGCCGGCACCTCGGCCGGCCCGCTCGAGGTGTACCTGAAGCTGGAGACCCTCCAGCCCATCGGCTCGTTCAAGATCCGGGGCGCCTACAACGCGGTGCGCCGGCTACCGCCGGCCGAGCGAGCCCGCGGCGTGTGGACGGTGAGCGCCGGCAACGCGGCCCAGGGGGTCGCGCTGGCGGCGCGAGCGATGGGAGCGGCTTGCTCGGTGATGGTGATCGAGACCGCGCCCCAGACCAAGCTGCGGGCCATCGAGCGCCTCGGGGCCTCGATCGTCAAGGCCAGCTACGACGAGGCCTGGCGGACCGTGGAGTCCGGCGGCTCCGATCGCATGCCGGGGACATTCGTGCACCCGTTCGACGACGACCGCTTCATCAGCGGGAACGGCACCATCGGGCTCGAGATCGTCGAGGATCTGCCAGACGTCGACGCGGTGGTCGCGCCGCTCGGGGGCGGCGGGCTCCTCTCCGGCATCGCCTGCGCGCTGCGGGCGCTGCGGCCGAGCGTGCGGGTCTACGCGGCGGAACCGGAGACGGCGGCGCCCCTGGCGACCTCGCTCGCCGCCGGGCGGGCCAGCTACTTCCCGGATTGGCGCCCATCGTTCGTCGACGGCGCCGGCGGCAAGTCGGTGCTGCCGACGATGTGGCCGCTGCTCTCGCAGTGGCTCAGCGGCTCGATCGTGGTCTCCCTCGACGACGTCGGCCGGGCCATGCGCGAGGTGGCCGATCGAGTCCACGTCATCGCCGAGGGCGCGGCCGGCTGCGCGGTGGCGGCGGCGCTCAGCGGCCGCGCCGGGCCTGGCAAGGTGGTGGCTGTGGTATCGGGCGGAAACATCGACCTCGGCACGTTCGCCTCGGTGGTCGGCGCCGGCCCGACCGGCTGAGCCGAATCGCATTCGCCGGGACCTTCCCGGTCGCGCGGGGCGGTTCCATGCCAGTACTGATCCGACAGCCAGCGGTGGCCGGGATGTTCTACCCGGCCGATCCCACCGTCCTCGACGCCGAGTTGACCCAGCTCATGCCGGTCCGCCGGGCCGTCCCCGCCCGGGCTGCCGTCGTCCCCCACGCCGGCTGGATGTACTCGGGAGCCGTCGCCGGAGAGACCTACGCGCAGGTGGCGATCCCGCGGCTCGCGCTCTTGCTCGGACCGAACCACACCGGTCTCGGCGAACCCGGGGCGCTGGTGGCGGCCGGCGCCTGGCGCTATCCCGGGGGCAGCGTGCCGGTGGCCCGGGAGCTGGCGACCGCGTTGCTGGCGGCGTCACCCGACCTCGCGGACGACCCGCGAGGCCACGTCCGCGAGCACGCCCTCGAGGTCCAGGTGCCCTTCCTCCACCGGCGCCGCCCCGACCTGGAGATCGTGCCCGTCACGCTCGGCCGGGTCGACCCCGGGTTCTGCCGCGCCATCGGCGAAGCGGTCGGCCGGGTGGCCGCCGACTGGCCGGAGCCGGTGCTCGTCGTGGACTCCACCGACCTGAACCACTACGAGTCGCAGGTGGTGTCGAACCGGAAGGATCGCCTGGTCATCGACGCCATCCTGGCCCTCGACCCCGAAGGCCTCTGGCAGACGGTCCGGTCCCACGACATCTCGATGTGCGGGATCGCCCCGACCCAGGCGCTCCTGTGGGCGGCGCCGGGCCTGGGGATCCAATCGGCCCGGCTCGTGCGCTACCAGACCTCGGGCGACGTCTCCGGCGACCTGACCCGCGTCGTCGGCTACGCGGGGATCATCCTGGAGTAGGTTTTCGGAGGGGGCCTCCACGGTCCCCTCCGAGACCTCACGCCCCCTCCGGGGAGTCAGGCGCCCGCCAGCCGCGCCACCAGCAGCGAGACGCAATGCCCACCGAACGCGAAGGCGTTCACCAGCGCGACGTCCACGTCCAATTCGCGCGCCCGGTTCGGCACGTAGTCGAGGTCGCAGGCCGGATCGGGGTCCTCGTAGTTGATGGTCGGGTGCACGACGCGGTCCCGGATCGAGAGGACCGCCGCGATGAGTCCGACTGCGGCCGAGGCGCCGATCGAGTGTCCGATCATGGACTTGGTCGCGCTGACACAGACCCGGGAGGCGTGCCGGCCGAGCGCCTTCCGCACGGCGGCCGTCTCCATCCGGTCATTGAGCGGGGTCGAGGTCCCGTGCGCATTGACGTAGTGGACATCGGCCGGCCGACGGCCGGCGTCGTGGAGCGCGCCCGCCATGGCCGCCGCGGCCGCGTCCCCCCGCGGGTCGGGGGTCGTGAGGTGACGCGCCTCGCTGGTCATGCCGACGCCGGCCAGCTCGGCATAGATGGAGGCGCCGCGACGGCGGGCGTGGTCGAGCTCTTCCAGCACCAGCATGCCGGCCCCCTCCCCGACCACGAAGCCGTCGCGGCGGCGGTCGAAGGGGCGGGACGCCTTCTCCGGCTCGTCGTTCCGGGTCGAGACGGCGTGGAGCGCGTCGAAGGCGGCGACGTACAGGGCGCACGAGATGTCCTCGGTTCCCCCGGCCACCATGACCTCGGCGTCCCCCGACCGGATCAGCCGCGCCGCGAGGCCGATCGCGTGGCCGGCCGCCGCGCAGCCCGAGGCGGTGGCAAAGCTGGGACCGCGGAATCCGAACTCCAGCGCGACGTGGGCGGCGGCGGCGTTCGGCATGACGCGGGGAGCGCACCGCGGATGGATGGCCTGAATCCCCTGCTCGAGATAGTTCTGGGTCTGCCGGACGGTCTCGGCCAGGTCGCCGATGCCGGTCCCCACGATGGTGCCGCAGTGGGCGAGGTTCAGGGCGGGATCCGCCAGCCGGGCGTCCCGGTGCGCCTCCTGAGCAGCGGCCAGCGCGAACTGCGAGCCACGGCCGAGCCGGTCCACGGGCTGACGAAACCCGAGCCGGGCCGGATCGAAACCGCGGACCTCGGCGCCGATCCGGCAGCGGCAGCCTTCGGAGGCCAGTCGAGGAAGGTAGGTCACGGCGCTCCGACCCGCGAGCAGGGCCTGCCAGGTCGAGGCCACGTCGTTGCCGGCCGGCGTGATGCAGCCGAGGCCGGTCACCACCACCCGGCGGCGGGTCACGGGATCTCCGCCCGGTCCCGCACGTACCGGATGGCATCGGCGACCGTGCGGATCTCGGCCGCCGCCTCGTCCGGGATCGGGACGCCGAAGATCTGCTCGAACTCGAACACCAGCTCCAGAAGATCCAGCGAGTCCGCGCCCAGATCCTCGCGGAGGCGGGCCTCGAGCGCAATCGCCGACGGCGGCTTCTTGAAATGCTGCGCCGCGATGGCTCTGACTCGGGATTCGACCTCCGCCGCCGGGACCATGCCGCCTCCCCTCTCAGGTCCCCGGGTGCTGGCCGCCGCCCTCGGCGGGCGGACCGCCCCCCAGGGCCGGCAGGTCCGTGCGGCAGGCGCCGACACTCACCACGAAGACCCCGAGACAGAACCCCAGGACCGGCGGGCCGGCCAGGTGGACGGCGCGCGCCGCCGGCCACGCCGCCTCCACGGCGAGGGCGGCCGGCACCGCGGCGCTGCCGACCAGCAGGAGCCAGCTGGCCACGTGCCGGGCGGCGGTCGGCAGCGCCAGTCGGTCCAGCCAGGCCCCGAGGACGATGTTGAGGACGGGCAGCATGATCGCCGCGATGTGGGCCAGGCGGAGCAGCCGGCGGGACAGGTTGTCGTACTCCAGGAGCCAGGCCGGGACCGACACCACCGGCACGAAGGCGTAGAGCGAGGTCCCCAGACCGGCCAGCAGGCCCAGCGACAGGACGATGAGCCCGCCCTTCACGTTCCGGGCGCCGATCATGGCCCGACCGGCTGGTCGACGCGCGGCCGCCCCCGCTCCAGGTACCGGAGGCGGCGCCGCCGCGTTTCCTCGGGCGTGTAGAGCGCCCCCATCAGGTACTCGAGGCCCTGCTCGAGCTCCTCGACCGACATGCGCTTCGGCACGAAGTTGACGTCGAAGAGCGTGCAGCGCTCCCAGTAGCGCGCCCGGAGCAGCCGGCCCTCGGCCTTCAGGCGCCGGTAGAGCGCCGTCCCCGGAAACGGCGTCAGGACCGTGATCTGCACCTCCAGGAGGCCGCTCGATGTCACGAAGCGCTCGATCTCCTCGAAGATGTCCGGCGTGTCGTGGTCGAGGCCCACGATGAAGCAGCCATCGACGGTGACGCCCCGACGCTGGACGGCCTCGATGGCTCGCCGGTAGCCGTCGTGCCGGCGGGCCTTCCAGTCGTGGGCCTCGATCCCGCGCAGCGAGGCCCGGTTGGGCGATTCGAAGCCGATCAGGACCTGACGGCAGCCGCTCTGGCCGAGGAGATCGAGCAGCTCGGGATCGTCCGCCACCGAGACGTCGGTCTCGGTGAACCAGTGCACCTCCTCGCCGGCGATCGCCCGCACCAGCTCCTTGGCCCAGCGCTTGTGGACGAAGGTGTTGTCGTCGGCCAGCTCGATGAAGGGGTGGCGGATCTGCCGCTTGGCCGCCCGGATGTCGTCCACCACCCGGGCCACCGGCTTCGTCTTGTAGCCGCCGAAGATCTTGGACGCGGCGCAGAACTCGCAGTCGAGCGGGCAGCCGCGGGTCGTCTGGATGGGGATGCGGTTGTACCGCTCGGGGTCGAGGAGATCGAAGCGGGGCGGGGGCACGGCGGCCAGGTCCACGTCCCCGACGCCCGCGTTCCGATAGAGCCTGGCCAGCCCGCCCGCCTCCCAGTCGCCCAGCAGGCGCGGCCACAGCCGTTCTCCCTCCCCGACCACGACGGCGTCGGCGTGCTCGGTCGCCTCCTCGGGCAGGAGCGTGCAGTGGAGCCCCCCCAGGACCACGGTCGTCCCCCGGCGCCGGTAGAAGTCGGCGATCCGGTACATGACGTCGGACTTGGCGGTGAACGAGCTGATCCCCACCAGATCGAACCGGTGGGCCTCGAGGACGGCGGGATCGAAGTCGGGGCACTCCAGATACGCGACGTCGTAGCGCTCGGGGGTCACCGCGGCCAGCGTCAGCAAGCCGAGCGACGGCATGCTGGCGATCGTCCGGGCCCGCTCGACGAAGCCGGGCAGCGTCACCCCGAGCCGGATCAGCCGCTCGTTGTAGACCCGCAGCCCGCTCACCGCGATCAGGCCCAGCTTCGGCCGTTTCATCGGTCGCCCCTCCCGCCCCGAGCGCTACGACACCGCGTCCGGCTACGGCAGGCTGTTCCAGACGACGACGAACGCCTGGGCGATCTCGCCGTACCCCTCGGCGTTGGCGTGGATGTTCGGGCCTTGCGGCGGTGGGACGCACATCCACGTCCAGTCGCAGATCCGCTGGACGTTGGTGGGATTTCCCGTCACGGGATCCGGCGTGGAGTTGTAGGAGTCGAAGGCGGTTGCCACGTCGGCCACGGGAACCCCAAAGGCCCCATAGACGGGCGCCAGCGTGAAGTCGTTCAGCAAAATCTGAAGCGTCGTCGACGCGGACGAGACGACCACGAACGGGTTGTAGTAGTTCATGCCGATGATCGGGACGTCGGGAGCGACGCTCGTCAGCACGAAAAGGACGTAAGGCAGATTGGAGCCAATGTCCCCGAGCGCCTGGCCGATGCAGTACGCCTGCGCTGTCCCGCTCAAGCTCGCGCACGGCTCGACGTCATTCGCCCCGACGTCGATGGTGATCAGCGCGATCTTCCCCGGGTGGGCCTGGATGAAGGCCACCGCCTGGGCGAGCTGCGAGCCCTGCTCGTAGGCGCAGAGGCCGCCAGAGACCATCGTGATGCTGGTCTCGCCCGGACAGCCGAGCTTGTGAAGCTTCAGGCCCGGCGTCGTGGTCCGAAGCGCCTCGAACAGCTGGTCCGCATACCCGTCCGGCGTCGGGTGGTTCTCACCGGACGGCGTCGGCTGGATGCCGACCGACAGCGAGGTGCCCAGCGAGACGTAGAAGGCCCCGCCGGCCGCAGCCAGGGCGGGGGTGGTCAGGGCGCTGAGCAGGCTGACGAGGATCTGGATCACGAGGAGTCCGCGTCGGGTTCGCATCGGTCTGCCCTCCCTCTGGGTTTAGGGTTGAGGTGGTCGGTGGCCCCTCGACGTCCCGGTCTTCAGGCAACGAGCGCGCCAGTTGCAGAAACTCCGCGTGGACGCAGGCGGTTTGGCGCGCTGGGGTCCGATCAGGCCCGCGGTGATGTGGGGGAACCTCCGCCGGAACTGGGGGAAACTGGGCACCACGCGCTCAAACCCGGACGCGGAGGTACTGCTTGGAGGATCGGCCCAGCCCGCTCATCCACGTCCAGGCATACAGGGTGTCCTCGCCGGTCATCACGGCCACGACGTGGCTCTCGCGGAGATGCGGGACGCCCATGCTCGCGTAGCGCTCGTAGTCGAGGGCGACCCGGAGGAGGTCCGGGGCGCGCCCGGCCAGCACCGCCGAGGCATCCAGGGTATAGACGCCGTGGACCCGGTCGAGGGCGATGGCCACCCGTCCGGTCCGGGCCAGGGCGTCCATGTCCTGGGTCGGGTCGATCTCGAACCGGACGTGGGCGGCGGCGAGGACCGGCCACGCCAGGAGGAGCAGCGCCGAGGCCAGGACGCGGAGCCCGACGGATCCCGCGTCGGCGCGTGGCACCAGCGCGAGAAGGCGCGTCCACCACCTCCGCCCTCCCCGGCTGCGAGCCTGCCCGTCCTTCCGGGTCAGGATCGGGAACACGAGGAAGAAGACCACGGGGACGCCGAGCAGCCACAGGCAGCTGGCCGCCTCGTGGGTGAGGGCGTACGCGGGGCCGAAGACCAAGTGAGCGGGGTCGGGCGTGAATCCCGGCGGGACCATCGCCGCCACTTCGCCCAGTGCGGCCGTCCGGGGATCCGTGGCAACCCGCCGCATCACTGCGCCCGTGGTCATCGCCATCCCTCCTCCGCGTCCGGGAGTCTCGACGTCGCCGGATCGAGGCAACCGGAGTGCCAGAGGCGTTGGCCGAACGAAAACGCGCAGTTGGGCCGCGTCGTCGGGGCGGCCGCTCGGAGGGCGGCGGGCCCGGCGCCGGCGGCAGTGGGGGAAAATCCGCCAGTAGTGACCGCGGCGCCCGGCCGGGGTAAGATACCCGCCACATGGACGCCTTACCGGAGCTGATCGGCAACAGTCCGGCGGTGCTGACGGTCAAGGAGAAGGTGGGCCGCCTCCTCCAGCGGCAGTCGGACCGTACTCGGCTCCCGTCGATCCTGATCCTGGGCGAGACGGGGAGCGGCAAGGGACTGCTGGCCCGCGGCCTCCACCGGATCAGCTCGCGCGCGCAGGGTCCCTTCGTGGACGTCAACTGTGCGGCCATCCCCGACACGCTGCTCGAGTCCGAGATGTTCGGCTTCGAGCGCGGCGCCTTCACCGACGCACGCCAGGCCAAGGCAGGCCTCTTCCAGACCGGCCATCGCGGCACGATTTTCCTGGACGAGATCGGGCTGCTGCCGCTGGCCCTACAGGCGAAGCTTCTCAAGGCCATCGAGGAGCGAGCGGTCCGGCGTCTCGGGGGCACTCGGAACGAATCGGTGGACGTCTGGGTCCTCGCCGCGACCAGCGAGGATCTGCTCACCGCCACCCAGACCGCGCGCTTCCGCGAAGACCTCTACCACCGGCTTGCCGTGGTGACCCTGACGCTCCCGCCCCTCCGCGACCGCGGCGAAGACGTTCTCCTCCTCGCCGAGCTCTTCCTGGCCCGCGCCTGCGCGGACTACGGCCTGCCGACGAAGGCGCTGGCACCGGCGGCGCGGGCCGCGCTGCTGGCCTACCGGTGGCCGGGCAACATCCGGGAGCTGATCAATGTCATGGAGCGGGTGGCGCTCCTCTCCGAAGGCGCCCTGGCGACCCTCGAGATGCTCGGGCTGCCGGGGACGCCGGCGGCCGAGCCGGAGGCGCCTGGGCGGGGGGAGCCGACCGCGCTCGAGGACGCGGTCTCCAGCGTCGAGCGGGCGCATCTCCTGGAAGCCCTCCGCCAGACGGCCTGGAACATCACGCGGGCGGCGGCGCGGCTCGGCATCTCCCGCGACACCCTGCGCTATCGCATCACGAAGCACGGGCTCCGTTCCGACCGCGCACCGGCCGCCGCTCGCCGTCGGGTCGCGCGGCCGACAGCCCCCGCGCCCGAAGCACCCTCGCCGGCCACCATGCGCTGGGAGCGGCGACGGCTCACGCTTCTGCGCGTCGCTCTCCTGTCGCCGTCCGCCACCGACCCCCGACTCTATCCGAGCCGACTGGTCGAGCTGTTCGCGGAGAAGGTCGAGACCTTCGGCGGCCGGGTCGAAGAGCGGAGTCCCACCGGGCTGGTGGCGGCCTTCGGGCTCGAGCCCGTGGAGGATGCACCCCGCCGCGCCGCGCACGCGGCGATGGCGATCCAGAAGGCGGTCGAGCGCGCCGGCGGCGAGGGTCCCCCGACCGTGGCGAAGTCGGCCGTCCACGTCGGTCACTCCCTGGTCGGCCAGGGCGGCGGCCGGGCCGAGATCGACCTCGATGGGAAGCGCGAGGCGTGGACGGTGCTGGAAGGCCTGCTGCAGGCCGCTGACCCCGACAGCGTGGTCGTGAGCGAGGCGGCGGCGACGTTCCTCGAGCGCCACTTCCGGCTGACGCCGGCCGGAGCGGGGGAGGCGCCGATCGGTCGGGTCTTCCGGCTGGCCGCCGGGGGTCACGCCGGCCTCGTCCCCGGCCGGCGGATGGTGACGTTCGTGGGCCGCCACCACGAGCTGGAGCTGCTCCAGAGCCGGCTGGCGGCGGTCGTGCGCGGCCACGGTCAGGCCGTCGGCATCGTGGGGGAGGCCGGCATCGGGAAGTCGCGCCTCCTCTTCGAGTTCCGCCGCAGCCTGCGCGGCGAACGGGTGGCGTACCTGGAAGGCCGCTGTCAGTCTTACGGCGGCGCCATTCCGTACCTGCCGATCCTGGACATCCTTCGGCAGAACTTCCGCCTGACCGAGGCCGAGCGGCCGGAGGCGATCACCACCAAAGTGCGCCTGCTGCTGGCGAACCTCGGCATGAGTCCCGACGAGTGGGGACCCTACCTCCTGCAGCTGTTCGGAATCCGGGAGGGGACGGACCCGCTGGCCATGCTGAGCCCGGAGGCGATCAAGTCGCGGACGCTGGAAGCCCTCCGCCAGATGGGGCTGGAGGGAAGCCGCCGCCGGCCGACCATCTTCGCCGTCGAGGACCTCCACTGGATCGACAGGACCTCGGAGGAGTGCTTCGCCTCGCTGCTGGACAGCCTGGCCGGCGCCCCGGTCCTCTTCGTGGCCACCTACCGCCCCGGCTATCGCCCCGCCTGGCTCGATCGCTCCAACGCGACCCAGATCGCCCTCCAGCCGCTGTCCCCGCCGGAGAGCCTGAGCGTCGTGCGCGCGGTCCTCCCCAAGGACGAGCTGGCCGGACCCCTGGCCGAGCGCATCCTCCAGAAGGCCGAAGGCAATCCGTTCTTCCTCGAAGAGCTCTCCCGCGCGGTCGGCGAGGAGGGCGACCGGCGATCCATCGAGGCGGTGCCCGACACCATCCAGGAGGTGCTCCTGGCCCGGATCAACCGGCTTCCCGACACCCCCCGCCGGCTGCTCCAGACGGCGTCGGTGTTGGGCCGCGTCGTTTCCCTTCGGTTGCTCGGCGCCGTGTGGGAGGAGCCGCAGAGCCTGGACGCGCACCTCCGCGAGCTGACCCGACTCGAGTTCCTCTATGCCCAGGGCGGCGAGCCGGAGCCGGGCTACGCCTTCACCCACGCCCTCACCCAAGAGGTGACCTACGCGAGCCTGGTCGGCGAGCGCCGGCAGGCCATCCACGCCGCGGCCGGCGAGGCGTTGGAGTCGCTCTACGGGGGGCGGCTGGCGGAGGCGTACGACCGCCTCGCCTATCACTATTCGAAAGCTGAGCGAGCGGACAAGGCGCTCGATTACCTGACCCGGCTCGCCGAGAAGGCCGCCCGCGGGCATGCCCACACCGAGGCTGTCCGGGCCCTGGAGGAGGCGCTGACCCACGTCGAGCGGCGCCCGGTCGAAGAGCGCGATCGGCAACAGCTCGATCTCGTCCTCCGCCAGGTCCTGTCCCTCATCCCCCTCGGCCAGTTCGCGGAGATCCAGCGCCGGCTGCGCGACGAGCACGACCGCCTGGTCCGCCTCGGCGATCCGTTCCTGGCCGGCCGCTACCACTTCCTGCTCGGCCACACGCTGAGCTTCCTCGGCGATCAGGAGCAGGCGACGGTGAGCATGCGGCAGGCGCTTCGGGAAGCCGAAGGGTGCGGAGACGGGGCGACGCTGGGCAAGGCCTACTGCGCGCTCTCCTTCGAGGGCTTCTGGTCCAGCAAGCCCCGCGAGGGGATCGAGCACGGCCGGCGCGCGGTACAGTTGCTGGAACCCCTCGAGGAGCGGTGGTGGCTGGGGCAGGCCCACGCGACGATGGGGATCAACCACGCCCAGCTCGGCGAGTTCGCCGAGGCGCTGGCCGCCCAGGCCCGCGCCGGCGCGATCGCGGACGCGATCGCGGATCCGCGGCTCCAGTCCTTCGCCGCCTGGACCACCGGGATGGTCTACGCGGCGATGGGCGACTCCGACGCCGGGATCGAGGCCTGTCGGCGGGGCGTGGAGCGGGCGCCCGATCCGCTCAACAGCGCCATCGCCCAGGGCTGGCTCGGCTACGCCTACCTCGAGAAGGAAGACCCGGGCCGGGCGATCCCGCTCCTCGACCAGGCGATCCATCAGCTCGGCCAGTTCCGGTTCGGGCAGCTCCAGGGCTTCCTCACGATCTTCCTGGCCGAGGCCCACCGGGTCCACGGCCAGCTCGAGACGGCCCGGGCTCTGGCCGCGCAGGGTCTGGCCATCGTGCGGGAGGCGAAGTTTCCGTATGCCCGGGGCTGGGCCGAGCGGGCCCTCGGGCGGATCGCGCAGGCGAGCGGCGACCTCGAGGGCGCCGAGAGCCGGTTCGAGCAGGCGCTCCGCGCCTTCAGCGCGGTCCACGCGCGGTACGATCTGGCCCGGACCTCGCTCGACCTCGCGACGCTCGCCCACGCGCGCGGCAATGCCGACGCGGTGCGGCGGTACCTGGAGGAAGCCGCTCGCCTCTTCGCCGAGCTGGGCGTGCCGCGACACCTGGAGCGGACGCGCGCCCTGGCCGAGACGCTCGGGCGATCCGTTGGCCCTTAGCCGCGCCGTTCTGGTCGTCCACATCGCGGCCGGGCTGCTCGGGCTCATCCTGGGGCCGGTCGCCATGACGGCCCGGAAGCGCGCCGGCCTCCACACGCAGGCCGGCGAGGCCTACCACTGGGTGATGCTGACGCTCTGCGTGACCGCGGCCGCCCTCGCCCTCCTCGACTGGGCCCGGAACTGGTGGTTTCTCCCCATTGCCACCGGCTCCTACGCGTTCGCGCTGGTCGGCTACCTCGCCGCCAAGCGGCGAGGGCCGGGATGGCTCCGGGCGCACCTCGCCGGTCAGGGTGGCTCGTACATCGCCATGGTGACCGCGTTCCTCGTGGTCAACTGGCGGACGATCACCGGCACGCCGGGCCGGGCGACGCTCTGGCCGTGGCTGATTCCCACCCTCATCGGCACGCCCGTCATCGCGTGGGTCACCTATCAAGTGCGCCTCGGCCGACGGCCGAAGCTCTGAGCGCGCCGCCCGGCGCGCCCCCCGCACCTCGGTTCCGCCCGGCATGATCCAGGCCGAAGCGATCGCCAAGGCTTACGGCGGCCAGGTGCTCTTTCGCGACGTCTCCTGGCGTATCACGGCGGGGGAACGGATCGGCCTGGTGGGGCCGAACGGCGCCGGGAAGACGACGCTCTGTCGGATCCTGGCCGGCCTGGAGGAGCCCGACGCCGGACGGGTCCATCGCGACCGCGGGACCACGATCGGCTACCTGCCCCAGGAGGTCGCGGCCAGCCGGGCCGGCTCCGTCCTGGCCGAAGCGTTGAGCGGGTTCGCGGAGGTGTGGGCGCTGGAGCGGGCGATGGAGGCGGCGGCGGCGGCGCTGGCGACGGAGCCGAGCGAGGCGCTGACCGCCCAGTACGGCGAGCTCCAGCACCGCTTCGAGGCGCTCGGCGGCTACCGGCTCGAGACCGAGGCCCGGGCCGTCCTGGGCGGCCTCGGGTTCCGGCCCACCGACCTCGGGCGGCCGCTCGACGAGTTCTCGGGCGGATTCCGGATGCGGGCCGCCCTGGCCCGCCTGCTCCTGCTCCGCCCCGCGCTCCTCCTCCTCGACGAGCCCACCAACCACCTCGACCTCGAGTCGCTGGCCTGGCTGGAGAGCTACCTCGCCGGCTACGACGGCGCGGTGGTCGTGGTCGCCCACGACCGCTACTTCCTCAACCGCATGGTGACGGCGATCGCCGAGCTGGGCCCCGACGGGCTGGCCCTCTACACGGGCGACTATGACGACCACCTCGTGGAGCGGGATGCCCGCCGGGCCCTGCGAGAGGCGCAGGCCCGGAACCAGGCCAAGCGCGTGGCCGAGATCGAGCGCTTCATCGAACGCTTCCGCTACAAGGCGACCAAGGCCCGCCAGGTCCAGAGCCGGATCAAGATGCTGGAGCGGCTGGAACGGATCGAGGTGGCGCCCGAGACGCGCCAGATCCGTCTGGCGTTTCCGGCCCCGCCCCGGACCGGCCGGCGCGTCGCCACCCTCCGCGACGTGCACAAGGCCTACGCGGACCACGTCGTCTACGCCGGCATCGACCTCGGCGTCGAGCGCGGGGACCGCATGGCGCTCGTCGGCGTCAACGGGGCCGGCAAATCCACCTTGCTGCGCATCCTGGCCGGCGTCCTCGCCTTCGAGCGAGGCGAGCGGACCCTCGGCGCCCAGGTGACCGTCCACTACTACGCCCAGCACCAGCTCGACGCCCTCGATCCCGCGCGGACCGTGCTGGAGGAGCTCGAGCAGGTCGCGCCCGACGCCGGCCAGACCCGGCTCCGCACGATCCTGGGCGCCTTCCTCTTCTCGGGCGACGCGGTGGAGAAGAAGATCGCGGTCCTCTCCGGGGGCGAGAAGGCGCGGGTGGCTCTGGCCAAGATGCTCGTCCGGCCGGCGCCGCTCCTCTGCCTCGACGAGCCGACCAACCACCTCGACCTCACCTCCCGCGAGCGAGTCGAGCAGGCGCTGGCCGACTTTCCGGGCACGATCGTGTTCATCTCGCACGACCGGTACTTCATCAACCGCCTGGCCACCAAAGTGGTGGAGGTGGCCGGCGGCCGGTTGACCGTCCACCTCGGGAACTACGACGATTACCGGGCCGCCGTCGCCCTCTCCCCCGCCGCGGGCGAGGGCCAGGTGAGGGCGCTCGCGGCGACCCCGCCCGCGCGCGAGCCGCGCCGCCGGCCGCGGGTCGACCCCGAGGTGCGGGCGATGCGCCGGCGACTCGAAGAGCTGGAGAGCCAGATCCACGCCCTCGAGGACCGCCTGCGCCAGCTCGGCGAGGCGCTGGGCGATCCGGCGCTGTACCTCGACGGGGAACGCGTCCGCACCGTCGCCGCCGAGCGCAAGCGCGCCGAGGAGCAGGTCACCTGGCTCATGCGCGAGTGGGAGGAGCTGTCCACCACCCTGGCCGCCCACGAGTGAGGCGAGACCGGGCCGATGACCGTCGCATCCCGGCGTCCTCGGTCGTCGGCGCGCCTCAACGTATGCGGCATACGCCTCGGCGCGCCTCGTCCCTGCGTCCTTGGGCTGCTCGGTCCTCGGCCCGGTCTCCACGTCAGGGTCTGGGCTCGTGTCGAGGCAGGTAGGCGAGTGAGGCGGGGCTGATGCCCCTCGCCACGGTCGGCGGCGTCAAGCTCTACCACGAGTGGCACGGGGCCGGCCCGGGCGCGCCGCTCGTCCTCGTCACGGGGCTCGGCGGCGACTCGACGGCCTGGGGCTTCCAGCTGGCCGCCTTCGCGCCCGGCCGGCGCTGCCTGGTCTTCGACAACCGAGGCGTCGGCCGCTCCGACGCGCCCGACGTGCCGTTCTCCACTGCCGACATGGCCGCCGACCTCCTCGGCCTCCTCGACACGCTCGACGTCCGCCGGGCGCACCTGCTCGGCGTGTCGATGGGCGGCGCCATCGTCCAGGAAGCCGCGCTGGCGGACCCCGACCGGATCGCCAGCCTCCAGCTCCACTGCACGTGGGCCGGGCCCGATCCCTACTTCCGCGCGGTGGTCGAGCACTTCAAGACCCTCCGGCGCCGGCTGGAGCACGAGGAGTTCCTGCGAGCCGTGGGACCCTGGGTGTTCACGGCCGCCTGCTATGCCGAGCGGCCGGAGTTCGTCGAGCTGGTCGTCCAGCGGGGTCTGGGGCATCCTCACCCCCAGCCGCTCCACGGCTATCTGCGCCAGGCCGACGCCGTCCTCGGCCACGACACCCGCGCTCGGCTCGGCACGCTTCGCTGCCCCACGCTGGTCACGGTCGGCACCGAGGACATCCTCACCCCACCCCGACTCTCCCGAGAGGTGGCCGCGCGCATTCCGGAGGCACGCCTCGAGGTGATTCCGGGCGCCGGCCACGGCTACTTTTGGGAGATGCCGCGCGCCTTCAACGCGGCCGGCCTGACGTTCCTGGCGGTCGTCGAGCCATCCTGAGTCCATTTCGCAAAAACCCCCGAAAATTGACAGGTTAGGCCGATCGAGGCTATCATCGAGGCGTCCCCGTACCGGTTGTCGCGCGCCCGTACTGCCCCGAGCGCTCAGGGAGGGAGAGGGAGGCCGGCCTCGTGGAAGAGTTCTATCGGATCAAGCGGCTGCCCCCGTACGTCTTCGCCATCGTCACCGACCTCAAGGTCAAGGCCCGGGCCCGCGGTGAAGACATCATCGACCTCGGGATGGGAAACCCCGACCTGCCGACCCCGCCCCACATCGTGGACAAGATGGTCGAGGCGACCCGCAACGCGAAGAACCACCGCTACTCGGCCTCCAAGGGGATTCGCCGGCTCAGGGTCGCCATCTGCGGCTGGTACCGGAAGCGCTTCGGCGTCGAGCTGGATCCGGAGACGGAAGCGGTGGCCACCATCGGCTCCAAGGAGGGGCTGGCCCACCTGGTCCTGGCGCTGCTCCAGCCCGGCGACGCCGTGCTCGTGCCCAACCCGGCCTATCCGATCCACGCCTACTCGGTGGTCATCGCCGACGGCGACCTGCGCTCGGTGCCGCTGGTCGTCGGCGAGGACTTCTTCGGGCGGCTCGAGGAGGCGATGCGCCTGGCCTGGCCCAAGCCCCGGGGCCTGCTGATCAACTTCCCCCACAATCCGACGACCCAGGTCACCGACCGGGGCTTCTTCGAGCGCGTCGTGGCCTTCGCCCGCGAGCACCACCTGTGGGTCATCCACGACTTCACCTACGCCGACCTCGCCTTCGACGGCTACCGTCCGCCCTCATTCCTGGAGGTCCCGGGGGCGAAAGACGTCGGCGTCGAATTCTTCTCGCTCACGAAGTCGTACAACATGGCCGGCTGGCGGCTCGGTTTCGCCTGCGGGAACCCGGCGATGATCAACGCGCTGGCCCGCATCAAGTCGTACCTCGACTACGGCGTGTTCCAGCCGATCCAGATCGCCGGCATCGTGGCCCTGGAAGGACCGCAGGCCTGTGTGGCGGAGCTGGTGGACATCTACCGAAAGCGCCGGGACGTCCTGGTGAACGGGCTGAACCGCATCGGCTGGAAGCTGGAGGCGCCGCGGGCCACCATGTTCGTGTGGGCGCCCATCCCCGATGCGTACAGCAGCATGGGCTCCCTCGAGTTCGCCAAGCTGCTCCTGGCCGAGGCCAAGGTCGCGGTCTCGCCCGGCATCGGCTTCGGCGAGTACGGCGAGGGCTTCGTGCGCTTCGCGCTCGTCGAGAACGAGCACCGCATCCGGCAGGCGGTGCGCGGCATCAAGGCGTTTCTCGGCTGACCGGCGGCTCGCCATGAAAGAGATCGGCATCGGCCTGCTCGGGATCGGGACCGTCGGGGGCGGCGTCCTCAAGATCCATACTCAGAACCGGGCCGGGCTCGAGGCCAAGGCCGGCTGCGGCCTGCGGATCAGCGCGGTGGTCGACCGTGACATCACCACGCCCCGCCCCGGCCTCACCCTGACCGACTGGCCGCTCACACCCGACGTGGATCGGGTGCTCGCCGACCCGGGCGTGGCGATCGTCATCGAGCTGATCGGCGGACTGGAGCCGGCCCGGACCTTCATCCTGCGGGCGATGGCGGCCGGCAAGCAAGTGGTCACCGCCAACAAGGCGCTCGTCGCCACCCACGGCCCGGAGCTGTTCGAGGCGGCGCGCCGCCGCGGCGTCCTCCTCGGGTTCGAGGCGGCGGTGGCCGGCGGCGTCCCGATCATCCGGGCCCTCCGGGACGGGCTGGCCGCCAACCGGATCCTCTCCCTCTACGGCATCGTGAACGGGACCTCCAACTACATCCTGACCAAGATGACCGACGAGGGCCGCGAGTTCCGCGAGGTGCTGGCGGAGGCCCAGGCCGCCGGCTATGCCGAGGCCGACCCGACCCTCGACATCGAGGGGATCGACTCCGCCCACAAGCTCCAGATCCTGGCCTCGCTGGCGTTCCGGACCGCGGTGGACCTCAAGGAGGTCCACACCGAGGGCATCAGCCGCATCACGCCCGAGGAGATCGCCAACGCCCGCGAGCTCGGCTACCGCATCAAGCTCCTCGCCATCGCCAAGGCCGCCGAGGGCGCCCTAGAAGCCCGGGTCCACCCGACCATGATCCCGGCCCGGTCACCGCTCTCGGCCGTCTCCGGCGTCTTCAACGCCATCTTCGTCGCCGGCGACGCCGTCGGCGACCAGATGTTCTACGGTCGGGGGGCCGGCCAGATGCCGACCGCCTCCGCCGTCTGGTCCGACGTCATCGAGATCGCCCGCCGGCTCGCCCACGCTCACGGCGCCCTGCCCGAGGATCTCCCGCTCGTCCATCCCGCGGGCGCGGGCGGCCTCCGCCTCCGCCCCATGGACGAGATCCGCTCCGCCTACTATCTGCGCGTCATGGCCCAGGACCGCCCGGGCGTGCTCTCCCAGGTGGCGGGGGTCCTCGGCCGCCACGAGATTTCGATCACCTCCGTCCTCCAGAAGGAGCGCCACCACGTGGCGGCGGTCCCGGTGGTGATGATGACCCACGAGGCACAGGAGCGGAACGTGCGGGCCGCCCTCGAAGAAATCGATCGCCTGCCGGTGGTGGCCGGCCAGACCGTCATGCTGCGGGTCGAGGCGCAGTAGTGTCCCGCTGGGCGGTCACCCGGGTGCTGGGCACCTCCCCTCCCCCCTCGGGGTGGGAGGGGCCGGGGGTGCGGGGGGTCCCGAACATCGCCGGCCAGACCGTCATGCTGCGGGTCGAGGCGCAGTAACACCGATGCTCTGGCCCGGGGTCGTCGAGCGGTATCGTCGCTTCCTGCCCGTCACCGACCGCACCCCGGTGGTGACGCTGCAGGAGGGGAACACCCCGCTTCTGGAGGCGCCCCGGCTCGCCGAGGCCGCCGGCGGCGGCCTGCGGATCTACGTCAAGTGCGAGGGCTTCAATCCCACCGGCTCGTTCAAGGACCGCGGGATGACGGTCGCCATCTCCAAGGCCCTCGAGGACGGCGCCAAGGCCGTGATCTGCGCCTCGACGGGCAACACCTCGGCGTCGGCCGCTGCCTACGCGGCCCGGGGCGGGTTGCGCGCCTTCGTCATCGTGCCCAAAGGCGCGGTCGCCCTCGGCAAGCTCTCCCAGGCCGCCATTCACGGCGCCACCGTCCTGATGGTGGACGGCTCGTTCGACCAGGCGCTGACCCTGGTCAAGGAGGTCGCGGCGAGCCGGCCGGTCACGCTGGTGAACTCGATCAACCCGTACCGGCTCGAAGGCCAGAAGACGGGGGCGTTCGAGGTCGTGGATCAGCTCGGCCGCGCGCCGGACTACCATCTGATTCCCGTCGGCAACGCGGGGAACATCACGGCCTACTGGAAGGGCTACAAGGAATACTGCGGGGCCGGCCTGGCCAAGACGCTGCCGCGGATGGCCGGGTTCCAGGCCGCCGGGGCGGCCCCGCTCGTCGAGAACCGCGTGATCCCCGAGCCGAAGACGGTGGCGACGGCCATCCGGATCGGCAACCCGGCCAGCTGGCAGGCGGCCACCGCCGCCGTCCGCGAATCGGAGGGATGGGTGGAGGCGGTCACTGACGAGGAGATCCTCCAGGCCTATCGCCTGCTCGCCCGCGAGGAGGGCATCTTCATGGAGCCCGCGGCGGCCGCCGCCGTCGCCGGGCTCTTGAAGTCGGCCAAGGCGGGCCGCCTGGAGAGCGGCGCCACCTGCGTGCTCACGCTGACGGGCCACGGCCTCAAGGATCCCGAGTCCGCCCTCGGCGCCGCCACCCGGCCTCTCACCATTCCTCCGCGGCTCGAGGCCGTCCTGGGAGCGATGAGCCTCTAGCCACCGCACCCCGATGCATCACCGGCAGGCATCCCGCTCGGGGAGGGGTTCGGGGATGCGCGGAGTCGGGGCCGCGCCGATACTCCTGCTCGCCCTCGCGCTCGTAGCGGCCTGCGCCGCTCCCCCCCGCGCACCCGTATCGGGGCCGGCCCCGAGTAGCGCGCCCGGGCCGCGGGCCGAGCGGCCGACGTACGCCGTCGGGGACCGCTGGATGCGGACCGACGGCATCTACCGGCTGGTCCGAGTCGAGCCCGACCGCTACGTCTTCGTCGCCGGCCCCGGCCGCGAGCTCCACCTGACGAAGGACCTCACGGTGGCGCAGGCCCGCTCGGGGGAGAGCGTGCTGGAGGTCACCCCGCCGCCCGTGCTGAGCTGGCCGCTCGAGGTCGGCAAGAAAGGCAGCAGTCGCGTGTTCTGGCGGACGCCCCGGAACGCCGCCGGGACGCCGGCGCGGCTCGACTGGAGCGTGGAGGCCTACGAGGACGTGACGGTGATCGCGGGCACGTTCAAGGCCTTCCGGATCGCGTTCGTGGTCGAGCCCGGCCCCGCCGACACCCGGCGCCGGGTCGAGGCCTGGTACGCCCCCGAGATCCGCCAGTTCGTAAAGGCGACGGCGCCCGACGTCGGCCTGCTGAGCTTCGAGGTCCTCGCCGTCGATCGGGCGGCGACGGCGCCGCTCCAGATCGCCATCCGCGAGCCGGCGGATCAGGCCCGCTTCGCCACCGACCGGACCGTGGTGGCGGCCCGCGTGACGAGCGGCGGCGGCGTCGGTCGCGTCGTCGTGACCGTGAACGGCCAGGAGGTCTCGCGGCACGATGAGACGCGGACCCCCAAGGCCGAGGTGGCGCTGAGCGTGCCGGTCACGCTACGGGAAGGCCGCAACGTGCTCCTGCTCACTGCGACCGATGTTCACGGGGCGAGCCATCAAGAGGCGCGGACGCTCGTCTACGAGCGCTCCGCGGGCCGGAGCGGCGTCGAGCCCACGCTGCAGCTGGTCCTGGCGTCGCCGCCCGACCAGGCGCGGGTGGAGCAGGAGAGCATCGGGCTGGCGGGCCTGGTCTCCGGGGGCCGCGGGGTGAGCCGGGTCGTCGTCACCGTGAACGGGGTCGAGGAGGTCTCGCGGCAGGAGGAGCCAGGCCTCCCACGGTCGCTCGCGCTCAATCAGGCGCTCAAGCTGCGGGAGGGCCGGAACACCCTGGTCGTCACCGCCACCGACGCCGACGGCCTCCTCCACCAGGAGGTCCGGACCGTCCATTACGAGCCGCGCCAGCCGTTGACGGTGGCCATTCACCAGCCGGCCGATCGGGCGCGCCTCGGCGAGCGGGCAGGCGTGGTCGCCGCCGTCGTCAGCTCGAGCAAGGGCGTGGCCCGGGTCAGCGTGACGCTCAACGGCGCCGACGTCCACCAGCAAACCGAGCCGACCCCGCCCCGGTCGCTGGCCGTCGCGGTCCCGGTGACGCTGCGCGAAGGGGCGAACGCGATCGTCGTCAGCGCCAGCGAGCCGGACGGCACCGTGCGCCAGGAGATCCGCACCGTCATCTACGAGCGGCCGCGCGCCGCCGCCCCCGCGCCGCCGGCCCCCGATCGGTGGGGGGTCGTGATCGGGGTGGGACGGTACGAGCACCCCGACATTCCGCCCCTGCGCTACACGGTGGCGGACGCCGAGGCGGTCTACCAGACGCTCGTCGGCCCCGGCGGCTTCCCGAAGGACCACGTGCTCCTCCTGACCGACGGCGCCGACCGGAAGCCGACCCTGCGCAACCTCAAATGGGCCCTCGGCACCTTCCTGGCCCGCGCGGCCCGCAAGGACGATACCGTCCTCATCTTCTTCGCCGGTCACGGCGCCCCCGAGATCGACCCGCGCGGCCTCGAGAAGGACGGCCTCGCCAAGTATCTCGTGCCGGTCGATGCCGATCCCGACGACCTCTTCTCGACCGCGTTCCCCATGGACGACATCCAGACCATCTTCGGCCGCATCGAGGCCGAGCGCGTGGTCGTCTTCCTCGACACCTGCTACTCGGGCGCCGCCGGCGGCCGCACCTTCGCCGCCCGGAAGACCCGCGCCGGCCAGCTCGACGACGGCTTCCTCGAGCGCCTCGCCCGCGCCAAGGGCCGCGCCATCATCACGGCGGCCCGGCCGGCCGAGGTCTCCCTCGAGCTGCCCGAGCTGGGCCACGGGCTCTTCACCTACTACCTGGTCCAGGGGCTGCGGGGCGCCGCCGACCTCGACCGCGACGGCATCGTCTCCCTGCAGGAGCTGTACGCGTACCTCGAGCAGGAGGTGACTCGCCGCTCCCGCGCCGCCGGCGGCAACCAGCACCCGGTCATGAAGGGCGAGCTGGAAGGCGTCCTTCCGCTGGTGCGGGTCCCGAGATGACGGGACTCCGCCGGGCGATCCTGACGTGGGTGGCCCTGGTGTCGTCGGCGTGCGCGGTGACGCCCGAGGTCGTGACGCCCCGTACGCCGCCGCCCCGCGCGGACCGGCCGGTCTACCAGCTCGGCGACAAGTGGATCCGCCACGACGGCGTCTTCGAGGTGACCCGCGTCCTCGACGACCGCTACGTCTTCACCACGAACGGCGATCGCGTGGTTCACCTGAGCAAGGACCTCGTCCCCTTCGGGTGGGGCCGGCGCGGCGGGGAGCACGGGATCCTCGACTGGAACTTCGGCCGCCCGCCCGGGCTGCCGTGGCCGCTCGAGGTGGGCGCGCGCGGATCCGAGCGAATCACCCGGTTCTTCTGGGAATGGCGCGCACCCGACTGGGTCGAGCGCGTGCAGCGACAGTCCAGGAGTCTCTCGGCTCCGACCTGGATGATCGCGCCGGGCCCTGGCAGCTACGTCCCTCGGCAGTACAAACCGGTCATCCAGCCCGAGGACCTGGAGTGGGTGGTCGAGGCCTACGAGGACGTCCGGGTGCCGGGCGGGACCTTCAAGGCGTTCCGGCTGCTCTTCCGGGGCACGCCCACCAAGTTCACGCCAGGGGAGAAGCCGTCGCCCGCCTGGTGGCTGCGGACCTGGTACGCACCGGAGGTGCAGCAGCTCGTCAAGGCCGAGGGCCGCGACGTGGGACCCCTCGCCTTCCAGGTCGTCGCGGTAGACCGCGAGATCCCCGCACCGCTCCAGATCGCCGTCGAGGACCCGAAGGACCAGGGCAAGGTCCTCGTCCCCGGCACCCTGGTCACCGGGCGCGTCACCGCCGGCAAGGGGATCGCCCGCGTCACCGTCACGCTGAACGGCCAGGAGGTCTACCGCCGCGAGGACCCCGAGCCGGCCAAGAAGCTGCCCCTCGACGTCCGGCTCCAGCTCCAGGACGGGAAGAACGTCGTCCTCGTCACGGCGACGGATACGGCCGGCGAGACCCGGCAGGAGGCGCGCACCGTCTTCTACGACGCCTGGGCCCGGCGCGATGCGGCCGACCGCGCGCGCCACGAGGCCGTCGTGGCCCGCGAGACGGCCGTGCAGGCCGACGCCGAGCGCCTGGCGCCCGCTCCCTGGGAGGCCGCGGTCCGCGGGGAGCGCGAGGCCGAGGAGCGCTTCGGCGCCCAGGACTGGGAGACGGCCGAGACCTGGTTCGAGAAGGCGCGGGAAACCTACGAGGCCGCGGCGCGGGAGGCTGATCGGGCGACCAGGCTCGCCCGGCAGATGGCCGACACCCGCCGCCCCCAGGAGCAAGCCGGCGAGGCGCGCCGCGCCGCCGAGGTGGTGGATGCCCCCCGGCTGGCCGGGCCGTCCTGGACACGCGCGGCGACGGCCCAGCGGGAGGCCGACGCCGCCCTCGGCCGTGATGACTTCGAGCGCGCCCAGGCCCTCTTCCGCGACGCCGAGCGCGCCTACCGCGAGGCCGAACGCGAGGCCACCCAGCGGGCCACGGCCACCGCCGCCGCCGAGCGCGCCCGCCTGGCCGCCCTCAAACGCCAGCTCGAGGCCGCCGAGCAGGTCGCCGCCGCCGCCGCCGCGGCCCGGCGGGAGGCCGAGCAGGCCGGCGCCCCCCGCCACGCGCCGCCCCTGTGGAGCACCGCCCAGGCCAAGGAGCAGGAGGCCCGCACCGCCCTCGACCGCCAGGACTACGCCACGGCCCAGCCGCGCTTCCGCGAGGCCGAGCAGGCCTACCAGCGCGCCACCCAGGCCGCGCAGGCCGAGGCGGCGCGCCTGGCCGCCCTCCAACGCCAGCAGGCGGTCGCCGACGAGGCCCGCGAGCAGGCTGCCCGCGCCCGCCGCGCCGCCGACGCGACGGCCGCCGACCGCCACGCGCCGGCCCGCCTGGCCGCCGCCCGCGCCACCGAGCGCGAGGCCCAGGCCGCCCTCGCCCGCCAGGACTACTCGGGCGCCCGGCAACGCTTCGCCGACGCGACGGCCGCCTATGAGCAGGCGACCCGGGAGGCCCGCGTCGCCGCCCTGCCCCCGCTCCAGCTCACCCTCGCCAGCCCCCGCGACCAGGCCCGCTTCGAGCAGGAGACCACCACCCTGGCCGCCACCCTCACCAGCGCCCGCGGCCTCACCCGCGTCGTCGTCACTCTCGACGCCGTCGAGGTCGCCCGCGTCGAGCCGCCGAGCCCCCAGCGTGCGCTCCCCCTCGACGTCCCCCTCAGGCTCCGCGAGGGCCAGAACACCCTCGTCCTCACCGCCACCGAGGCCGACGGCACCCTCGCCCAGGAAGTCCGCACCCTCTACTACGAGAAGCCGGTGCCGCTGACCGTGGCCGTCCGCTATCCCGAGGACCGCGCACGCCTGACCGACGAGGCCACCGTTCTGGCCGCCCTCGTCACCTCCAGCCGCGGCATTGCCCGCGTCGCCGTGACCCTCAACGGCGTCGAGGTCCATCAGCAGAGCGAACGCGGGCCGACCAAGTCGGTCGCGATCGCCGTCCCCGTGACCCTCCGCGCCGGGGCCAACGCCCTGGTCGTGACCGCCAGCGAGCGCGACGGCGCCGTCCGTCAAGAACTGCGCACCGTCGTCTACGACGCGCCCAAGGCGGCGCCCCCGGCGCCCACCCCGCCGCCGCCCCCCCAGCCCCAGCGCTGGGCCGTCGTCGTCGGCATCGGCCGCTACGAGAGCCCCGACATCCCCCGCCTCCGCTACACCGTGCCCGACGCCGAGGCCCTCTACCAGGTCCTGGTCGGGCCCGCCGGCTTCAAGAAGGAGAACGTCCTCCTCCTCACCGACCAGACCGACCGCAAGCCCACCCTCCGCCACCTCAAGTGGGCCCTCGGCACCTTCCTCGCCCGCTCCGCCCGCAAGGAGGACACCGTCCTCATCTTCTTCGCCGGCCACGGCGCCCCCGAGGTGGACCAGCGCGGCGTGGAGCGCGACGGCCTGACCAAGTACCTCGTCCCCAGCGACGCGGATGCCGACGACCTCTACGCGACCGGGCTGCCCATGGACGAGCTGCGGACGATCTTCGACCGCATCGAGGCCGAGCGCGTCGTCGCCTTCCTCGACACCTGCTACTCGGGCGCCGCCGGCGGGCGCACCTTCGCCGCCCGGAAGACCCGCGCCGGCCAGCTCGACGACGGCTTCCTCGAGCGCCTCGCCCGCGCCAAGGGCCGGGCCATCATCACCGCCGCCCGCCCGGCCGAGGTCTCCATCGAGCTGCCCGAGCTCGGTCACGGCCTCTTCACCTACTACCTCGTCCAGGGCCTCCAGGGCGCCGCCGACGCCAACCGCGACGGCATCGTCGATCTCCAGGAGCTCTATCAGTACCTCGAACGCGAAGTCACCCGCCGCTCCCGCGCCGTCGGCGCCAACCAGCACCCCGTCATGAAGGGTGAGCTGGAGGGCATCCTCCCGCTCGTGAAAGTCGGCAGCCGGTGACCCGGGGCGCCGCGATTGGCGTGGCACTGCTGGCGTTGCTCGTCGCACTGCCGCCGGCGGCGGGTCAGCCCGCCCGCCCGGGCGCCGCCCTGGTATTGGAGACGGGCGGGACGCCGGCGCCGGCCTTCCGGCCGTACACCGAGATCCCGGCCGGCACGACGATCTCACTCGCCGGCGGTGCGCGGGTGGTCTTCGTGCACTACCGGACCTGCCGCACCGTGACGGTGGTCGGCGGGACGGTCACCGTCACCGCCGAGGCCTACGCCCCGGCGGGCGGCGCCGCCGCCACCGAGACGCCGGCGCCGTGCCCGCGGCCGGTGACCCTCACCCGCGGCGGCGAGGTTGTCGTGGGCGGCTTCCTCACCCGGTCCATCGGCCCCGCGCTCACGCTCGCGCCCCGGCCGAGCTTCGTTCTGGCCGGACCCCGCAGCGGTGACTTCACCGCCGTCCGCGTCTCCCAAGAGGGACGCGAGGTCCTGACCGTGCCGCTGACCGGCGCCGGCCTCCACTGGCCGGCCGGCGCGCCGGCGCTGACGGTGAGCACGGTGTACGACCTCGTGCTCTTGCCGGCGAGCCCGGAGGCGCCGCTGACCCTCCGCTTCCGGGTGGCGGCTCCCGAGGCGGTCGGCGAGGCCCTCACCGTCATCAGCGTCGAGTAGGCGAGGCGGCGCTGAGATCCGTGAGCGCGCCGGGGCGCCGTCACTATCGCGAGCTGACCTGCGCGCTGGCGGCGCTCCTGGCGGTCACCGCCGCCGCGTGGGCCCGGCCGCCGGTGGCCGCCGACGGTCCGCTCCTCGACCTTCTCGTCGGGGCCCGGGCCGCGCTCACTCGCTCGGAGCGGGCAGTCGAGGACGCGGCCGTCGCCGTCATCGCCCTCGATCCGGAGAGCCTCGCCGCCCCCGAGCTCGCGCCCTACCCGCGGGCGTTCCTGGCGCCGGCGTGGGCCACCGTCCTCGACGGGGTCCTGGCGGCCGGCGCCCGCGCCGTGGGGTTCGACCTGCTCCTGGCCTACAGCGCGAACCGCTTCACGCCCGATTTCGACCGTCCGTTCCTCGCCGCGCTGGACCGGCACCGGGCGCGCGTCGTCCTCGCCCGCTCGGCCACGACCCTGCCCGCGCCGCCGTTCCTGGCCGCGCTCGGCCACGACCCGGCCGCGCTCGGGCTCGCCGAGCTGCCGGCCGACCCCGACGGCCGCCACCGCCACGTGCGCGCCGGCTACGATGTCGCCGGCACCGGGCCGCTGCCGAGCCTCGCCGCGGCGCTGCTCCAGCGGGCGGGAGCGGCGCCGATGCCGACCCACGTGCTCGTCGCCCCGCGGCGGCATCTCGAGGCGCTGCCCACCTACGCGCTGATCGACGTCCTCCGCTGCGCGGCCGACGCCCCCGCCACGCTCGCCCGGGCCTTTGGCGGCAAAGCCGTCCTCGTCGGGACGACGCTCCCCGAAGAGGACCGCCGGGTCTCCTCGAGCCGGTTCCTGCCGTCGCCTCGGCGTGACGGGCCGCCGCTGGCCCCCTGCGGCCTCCGCCGCCTCGCGGCCTCGGACCCCGATTCGGCCAGCGTGCCGGCTGTCTTTCTGCACGCGGCGGCGGTGGACGCGGTGCTGGCCGGCCGGGTGACGCGGGAAGCGCCGCCGGCCGCCGTCACCGGACTCACCGCGCTGACCGCGATCCTCGGCGCGGCCACCGGGCTCGCGCTGGCGCCGTGGCTCGCGGTGGCGGCGACGGCCGGGCTGGCCGCGCTCCTGCTGGGCGCGGCGATGGGGGCTCTCATGGCGGATCTCTGGATTCCCGTCGCGCTCCCGCTCGCCGCGCTGGGGGCCGCCCCCGCCCTCGCCTACGTGGTCCGTTACCTGGTGGAGGAGCGGGCCCGCCGGCGGATCCAGCACGCCTTCGGCCGCTATCTGGCGCCGGCCATCGTCGACCGCCTGGCCGCCGATCCCGCGGCCCTCCGCCTGGGCGGTGAACGGCGTGAGGTGACCGTCATGTTCGCCGACCTCGCGGGCTTCACCGCGCTCTCGGGCCGCGTGGAGCCGGAGACCCTCACTCGCCTCACCAACCGGTATCTCGGGCTGCTCGTCAGCGAGGTGGAAGCGACCGGCGGCTACGTGGACAAGTTCATCGGCGACGCGGTGATGGCGCTGTGGGGCGTGCCGGCCGACGACCCCCGCCACGCCCAGAACGGGATCCGGGCGGCGATCGCCGCCGCCCGGCGGGTCCGAGATGAATGCCTGGCCGCCGAGGCGCGCGGCGAGCCGGGGTTCGCCGTGCATATCGGCCTCAATTCGGGGCCCGCCATCGTCGGCAACGTGGGCACCGACCGGCGATACAACTACACCGCCGTCGGCGAGACCGTGAACATCGCCGCCCGCCTCGAGAAGGTGCCGGACGCGTACGCCTGCGCCGTGGTCGTCGGGCCGCGGACCGCCGAGCTGGCTCGGGACGAGTTCCTCCTGCGCGAGCTGGACGCCATCCACCTCAAGGGGCTGGCGGTCCCGCTCCCGATCTTCGAGCCGGTCGCCGAGCAGGCGCGGGCGACGGTCGAGCAGCGCGGCCAGGTCCGCCTCTTCGGCGAGGCCCTGGCCCACTACCGGACCCTCCGCTTCGCCGACGCGTACGCCGCCTGGGACGCGCTCGCTCGCGCCGAGCGCGGGATCGACAAGGACGAGCCCCCGCCCGGCCCGGCCGCGCGGATGGCCGAGCGCGCCCGAGTGCTGGCGGCGAATCCGCCGGGGCGGCCGTGGGATGGCGGCTGGCCGCCGACGGCGGCGGGGGCCCGCCGGCCGGAATAGCCGCCCCGCGGCGGGCGTCTCACCACCAGGGCGGCGGTCTCGACGCAGGTTCAGGTCCGGGAGTCCTCCCTCCCCGGCCGGGCGCCGGGGCTGCCGCCTCCCGTCCCTGCCGACCCGATCAGGTGTCCCTTGGTGCCTTGACATTTGGTTATTACAATTGCAATAGCCACTACGGATGCGGACAGCGATAGGGATCGCGATCAGACGTCACCGAAGCGAGTTAGGCCTCTCCCAGAACGCCCTGGCGAAACGGGCCGGCGTGTCGCAAGGCTACGTGTCTCTGCTCGAAGCGGGCAGCCGTTCGCATGTGAGCGTCGGCATCGTTCGCCGGCTCGCCGACGCCTTGCAGGTCTCCATCCATCACCTATTGGAGAAGGAGCACCAGCCGATGCCGCGCGTGGGCCGAACCGAGATGTGGCTCTACCAAATGAGAGAGCGAGACGACTGGACCTATGACGATTATTGTCGTGAAGTCCGGGAAGGGCGATTGCTTTATCGAAGCTGGGACGAGTCTACGAGCATGATCTATCGGCTCGGGGGGAGGTTGCCGCTTCCGGGCGACCTGATCGTCCTCTTCTTCGTACCGACCGGAGGTCGCCGGCCTGGTCTCTGCGGGATTGGGGTGATTACGGAGTTCACCAGGGAGCGGCAGCTCCGATTTCGCGCCCTCCCGCCAACCGAGACGGTGCAACAGAGCCCGCGGTGGAGTTCCAAGGCCCAGCGGCTACTCGAGGCGATCCGGGCTGGAACCGTGGCGGAGGGTACGATGTGGCGCGTCACGCGCCGTGAACACATCAAGGGGCTTTGGGCCGAACTCTACGACGAGTTGAGCGGCCGGTGGGCGAGCGACTGGGCCCGCCGTGGGTCGAGTGCGGTGCCGAGCCGGCCGATTGAAGGGGCGGGCGCTCCGCGGTAGCATGGCGAGCGCCATGGGTCTGTTCGTCCAGAAGTACGGGGGCTCGTCGGTCGCCGACCCCGAGAAGGTCAAGGGCGTGGCTTTCCGGGTCGTCGAGACCGCCAAGGCCGGCCACCGGGTCATCGTGGTGGTCTCGGCGATGGGAAAGACGACCGACGGCCTCATCCGGCTCGCCCACGAGGTCACGCCCGCCCCTAACGAGCGCGAGCTGGATATGCTGCTCGCCACCGGCGAGCAGGTCTCGATCGCGCTCCTGGCGATGGCGATCGAGGGGCTCGGGTATCGGGCCCGCTCCTTCACCGGCGAGCAGGCCGGCATCCGCACGGACCGCGCTCACACCCGGGCCCGCATCGTGGGCATCGACGGCGACAAGGTCCGACGCGCGCTCGACGACGGCCACGTCGCCATCGTGGCCGGCTTCCAGGGGGTGACGGCCGAGGACGACATCACCACGCTCGGCCGCGGGGGCTCCGATCTCACCGCGGTGGCACTGGCGGCGGCGCTGGGCGCGGACGTCTGCGAGATCTACACCGACGTGGACGGCGTCTACACCGCCGACCCCGCCATCGTGCCCGAGGCGCGGAAGCTCGTCCGGGTCTCCTACGACGAGATGCTGGAGATGGCCAGCCTGGGCGCCCGGGTGCTCCAGGCGCGCTCGGTCGAGTTCGCGAAGAAGTACGGGGTCCCGGTCCACGTCCGCTCGAGCTTCAAGGCCGACCCCGGCACGCTGGTCACCACGGAGGACGCCAACATGGAAGCGGTGCTCGTGACCGGCGTGACCCACGACCGCTCGCAGGCCAAGGTGTCGATCCTGCGGGTACCCGATCGACCGGGGATCGCCGCCCAGGTGTTCGGGGCGGTGGCCGACCACGGCATCGTGGTGGACATGATCGTCCAGAACATCAGTCGCGACGGCTACACCGACATCTCGTTCACGCTGCCGCGGACCGATCGCGAGAAGGCGGTCGGCGTCCTGACCGAGGTCGGCCGGCGGGTGGGCGCCGAGGGCGTGACCCACGACGACCGGATCGCCAAGGTCTCGATCGTGGGCGTCGGGATGCGGAGCCACTCCGGCGTGGCGGCGCGCATGTTCCAAGCCCTCTCCCGGGAAGGGATCAACATCCAGATGATCTCGACGTCCGAGATCGCGGTGTCGTGCGTGATCGAGGACAAGTACACCGAGCTGGCGGTGCGCGCCCTCCACGACACCTTCCAGCTCGCCGCCGCCGGCGCGAGCTGACCCGCCTCGCCCCGGCCGGGTGAAGGGCCTCCCTCAGGGTCGGGCCGGGCCCTTGCGCAGCACCTCCGAGGGGTCTTCACCCGTGATCGGCCCCAGTTGGGTCAGCGCGCGCCGCGCCCACTGGGTGAGATCCGGCTCCACGCCCGGACGCGTCACCAGCTTCTTCAGGAGGATGGAGGCTTCCCGCGGCATCTGGCGGGCCAGGTAGCTCTGGATCGCGCCCTGCAGGCCGCGGGCGGCCCAGGGGGGGCTCTCCGGATAGAGGTACGTGGCCCCGAGGTAGGCGGCGATGGCCGCCTCGTGCTCTCCGCGCGCCCGGTGCAGTTCGCCCAGATAGACGTGGGCGGGTGCCGCCACCGCCGGCTCCCCGGTGTCGCGCGCGGCTTCGAGAGCCTGGCGGGCGGCGTCCCACTGCTGGGCGATGACGAGGTAGTGGCCACGGGTCAGCTGGATGGCGGGGGCGAGCGGGTGGGCGGGGAAGCGGGCAAGGAACGTGTCGGCGGCGGCGACGGCCCGGTCGCGACGACCCTGGACGTCCTGGGCGCGGATCATCAGCGCGAGCGCGCGCGGGCCCCGGGGGTCGTCGGCCGGCGCCTCACGGAGGAAGCCGTCGAGCGCTCGCTCCGCCTCGAGACCGTCACCCAGCGCGAGAGCCGCCTCGGCCAGGCCGAGCCAGGCATCGCCCCGGAGCCCGCCGTCGCGGGCCCGGGCCAGGATCTCCGCGTACGTCTGCCGGGCCAGGGCCGGTCGCTGCTGGGCCGCCGCTTCGGCCAGCAGGGTGAGGGCATCCGGGACGTACTCGCTGGTCGGCTGGTCGTGGAGCAGCCGCTTGACCCAGGTCTCGACCGCATCCACCTCCCCGCCGTCGAGCGCGGTCCGGGCCAGGCCGTACAGCAGGAGCGCGGCGTAGGGGTGGGTGGGATAGCGATCCACGAAGCCCGTCGCCCGCTCGCGGAAGAGCTGGTCGTCGCGCCGCCGGACCGCCGCCAGCACCAGGGCGTAGGAGGCGGGGACGGCGACCTCGGGCGCGGTGGCGAGCCGGGCGACGCCGAGCGCCTTCTCGGCTTCGCTCAGCTGATTCCGGGCCAGGGCGGCCAGCCCGGCCCCGAGCGAGTTCGACGGCTCGGCCGGCGCCCAGTAGGCGGCCCAGCCGAACTGCTGCTCGGCGGCGTCGAACTGGCTCAGGTGATAGCGAGCCACCCCGAGGGCCCGGCGCAGCAGTGCCTGGAGGGCCGGCGCCTGGATCCGTGGCGTCAGCGGCTCCAGCTCCTGGACCGCGCGCTCGTACTCCTTGGCCCGGACCAGCAGGATGCCCCGATTCAGCGCCAGCGTGTCGGCGAGGGGGTGCGACGGCGCGAGCTTCCCCAGCTCCTGGAGCGCCGCCAGGCTCTGCGCCTCGTGTCCCTGTCGGAGCGCGACCTCGGCAATGGCGAGGTACGCGAGCACCGCGACGTCGAAGTCGGTCGCCAGCCGCGCTTCCTCCCATTCGCGAAGCGCGGACTCCGGCTCGCCGTCCTTGAAGAGGGCCCAGCCGAGGGCCAGCCGGCTCGCCCCCGCCCGCGGCGAGGCGGGGAAGTCGCGGAGGACCAGGCGAAAGAGGGCGGCCGCGCGGTTGGCGTCGTTGCCGCGGGCGGCGCCTTCGCCGGTCAAGATGAGGAGCCCTTCCCGCAGCTCGGGCAGCACGCCCGCTTGAAGCAGCGCCTCGCCCTCGCTGCGCGCATCGCCGGGCCGCCCGGCTCGCAGGGCGAGCAGTCCCAACCGGTAGGCGGCCCGCTGGGCGATGGCTTCGACCTTTCCCGTCTCCCGGAGCACCCGGTAATGACGCTCGGCCTCGGCCGCCCCGCCCTGCCGCTCGACGCCCTCGGCGAGGCGGTAGGTGGCGTATTCGGTCAGGCGGGGGTCGAGCTGAACGGCCAGGAGCTGGCGATAGGTGTCCACCGCCTCGCCGGTGGCGTTGCGGCGCGCGGCGTCATCGGCGATGAGGAGAAGGACCGGCGGCAGCAGTGGGTCGCGGGCGGAGTCGGCCGCGAGCAGCCGGGCCGTCTCCTGCGCCCGCGTGGGGTCGCCGAGACCCAGGTACGCGCGCACCAGGCCGGCGCGGAGCTGGGTCATCAGCTCGGCTCGCGGGCCAGCCCCCTGAGCCCACAGGAAGCGCCGGACCGCGTCGTCCGGCATCCCCCGGTCGAGGGCGACCCAGCCCGACTGGACGATGGCGTCGGCCCGGAGGGGGTGGCTCGCCGATACCGTCGCCAGGAAGCTGTCGAGGGCCTGGAGCGCCGGCTCGGATTGGCGCAGGCGGGCGAGCGCCACGCCCCGCCAGAAGAGCAGCTCTTCGGCCACCGCCGGCGGGGGCCCCGCCGCCGCCACCCCGTCCCAGAGGGGCAGCGCCTCGTCGGGACGGCCGGCCAGCAGGCGCCCCACGCCGTCGAGGAAACGGGCGACCAGCGCCCCCGCCGGTGGAGCGCCCGCCGCCCCGGCCGCCGCCAGCTGGCGCTCGGCCTCCGTAAGATCGCCGCGCCGGAGCGCGACCCAGCCCGCCCCCAGGGCGGCCGACGGGAGCAGGTCGGCCGGGGGGTTCAGCGCGAGCGCGGTCCGGTACCGGCGCTCGGCCTCGTCGAGGCGTCCCTCCCGGACCGCGATCTCGGCCAGCCAGACGTACGCGGTCGCGGCGTGGGCACCCCGCGGGTCCCTCTGGACGCTGTCCTCGAGCGCCTCCCGCGCCCCCCGCAGGTCGCCCTGAAGCACCCGATGGATACCGCACTCGGCCCGCGCCGCCGGTCGCCCGAAGCCGAAGGCGCAGGCCGTGCTCGACTCGCGCGCCGGTGGCGAGGGCTTGGGCACAGCGGTGAGGAACCGCGGCAGCGGCGGGGCTCCGAGGTCCACGGTCGGAGCGGGCACCGGCGGCGGCGCTGGCGGATCGAGGGGCGGGCGCGCGAGGTTGAGCGAGAGCGGCACGACGGTCACCGGGAGCTCGGGCATCGGGAACTCGACGGGGCGGGCGGCCGCCGCCGGCCGGGCGGCGAACGGCAGCGCCAGGAGCATGACAAGCGCGCTCACCGCGTGCCTCCGAGCCGGCCGACGAGAGCTCACGAACCGGATTCCGGTTTCGCTGACGGGCGGGGCTTGGCCTTGGGAGCCACCCGCGGCGTCGGCTTGTCACGGGCCTCGAGACCCTGAAGGCGAGACTTCGCCCACCGCACCAGCTCGGCATCGTCGGCCTTCTCGGCGATTTCCTGGTAGGCGCGCCGAGCCGCCTCCGTCTCCTTCTGGGACTCGGCGACGAGCCCCACGCCGGCCAGCGCCCGGAAGCGGTCGCCGCCGCTCACCGGCGCTTCGGCCAGCACTGCCTCGTAGGCGCCGCGGGCTTCCGCCATCTTCCCGGCCTTGAGCGCGCCCTCGCCGAGGAGGAGGAGGGCATCCAGCCGCTGGGGACCCTTGGCATCGGCCACCTCGCGCGCTGCCTGCATCGCCTGGTCGAACTGCCGGCCCTTCAGGTGGAGGTTCGCCAGCTCGAGGCCCGCCGACGCCGCCAGCGCGTCTTGCGGGTAGTCGCGGCGGAGGGTCTTCCACGCGGTCTCGGCGTCGGTCGTGCGCCCGAGCCGCTGGGAGAGGTCGCCGATCTGGTAGAGCGCCTGCGGGACGAGCGAGCTGGTCGGCGTGTGCTTGACGAGGCCCCGGTACTGCTCGATGGCCTCCGGCGTCCGGCCCGCCTTGAGGTGGCTCTCGGCGAGGAGCACGCGCGCCGTGGGAGCGAGGTCGTGCGTCGGATGGGCCGTCACGAACTCCTCGAGGGAGCGGGCGCCCTCGGCCGCGCGCCCCGTCTCCACCTGCGTCACGCCGAGCAGATACCGCGCCTCGGGGAGGAAGCGACTCTGGGGAAAGCGGCTCGGATACGCCGAGAGCAGCCCCAGCGCCTCGTCCCAGCGCTTGGCCCGCACCAGCTCCCGGGCGGCCGCGTAGGCGGCCGAGCCGGCCAACTCGCTGGCCGGGTACTCGCGGAGCAGCGTGTTGAACGTCGCCAGCGCCTCCTCGGGGAGGCCGAGCTCCAGCTCGCTGAATCCTCGGGCGTAGAGAGCATCGTCGGCGTAGGGCGAGGTGGGATAGCCGCGGACGAAGAGCGTGTAGCGCTCGCGGGCGTCGCTGAAGCGGCGGAGGCGGAAGAGCACCTCGGCCTGCCAGAAGAGCGGCTCGCCGGGGGTGAAGGCACGGAGCGGCATCCCCTGGGCGGCCCCGAACTCGCCGAGCGCGTCGCCGTAGCGGCCGAGCGCGAACGCGGCCTTCCCCCGCACGACGGCCGCATCTCCGCGCCGCGCGTCGTTCGGCGCCACCCGGGCGAACTCGGCCAGCTCCCGATAGCTCACGTCGTAGAGCCCGTCCTCGAAGGCCTGGATCCCGACCGTCCACAGCCGATCGGCCTCCGAGACCGCCGCGAGCGCGGGGGCGGTGCCGGCCATGGCCCAGGCCAGCACCCCGACGAGACACACCGAGCTTCGCATCGCCCTCCTCCGGGTGTGTCCTACCCTACCAGATTTGCCCGGGCCCGCGGACGATCCTCGTTATACTCGCACAGGCATGCTGCCGGTCTGCGCGTTCGATCTGGACCACACGCTCGTCCGCTCGCCCCTCGACCTGGCCGCGATGCGAGCCGACCTGCGCGCCTTCGCGGCGGCCACGGGCCTCCACCTGCCCGCCGAAGCCCCCCTGTGGACGGTCGAGCAGACCATCCAGGGGATCGCCCGCGAGGCCCCGGCGCTGACGGCGCGGTGCTGGACGATCGTGCTCGACCACGAGCGTCGCGCGCTCGCCGACGCCGCCTGCGAACCCGGCGCCCGCGAGACCCTGGAGCGGCTGGGCGCGGCCGGCGTGGCCCTCGCCGTGTGGACCAACAACGCCCGGGCGGCGACCGAGGTCGCCCTCGTCCGGTGCGGGCTTCGGGCCTTCTTCCCGACGGTGATCACCCGCGACGAGGCCACGATGAAGCCCGATCCCGGCGGCCTCCGCCTGCTGCGGGCGGCCTATCCCGAGCGTCCCATCTGGGTCGTGGGCGACTCCTGGGTCGACGGGGCGGCGGCCCAGGCCGGCGGGGCCCCGTTCATCGCCTACGGGAGCGATCCCGAGCAGCTGCGACGGCGCGCCGTCGTCGCCCGGCTCGTCATCCACGACCTGCGTGAGCTGCCGGGGCATCTGGCGACGCTCTCGGCCCTCGCGCCGCCCGTATAATGACTCAGGGGTCCGCGGTGGAGCTGTTCGAGCACGCCAGCCAGGAACGGCGGCGCGAGGTGGCGCCCCTGGCCGACCGCATGCGCCCGCGCACCGTGGAGGAGTTCGTCGGGCAGGGCCACCTCCTCGGCGAAGGGCGGCTCCTGCGGGCCGCGATCGAGTCGGGCGATCTCCACTCCATGATCTTGTGGGGTCCGCCGGGGACCGGGAAGACCACGCTGGCGGCCCTCCTCGCCGCCACCGCGCGTGCGCACTTCGTGGCCTTCTCGGCCGTGCTCTCCGGCGTCAAGGAGATTCGCACCGTGATCGCCGAGGCCGAAGAGCGCCTGCGCCTGCACGGCCAGCGAACGATTCTCTTCGTGGACGAGATCCACCGCTTCAACAAGGCCCAGCAGGACGCCTTCCTTCCCCACGTCGAACGGGGCACGATCATCCTCATCGGGGCCACGACCGAAAACCCATCCTTCGAGGTGATCTCGGCCCTCCTCTCGCGCTGCCGGGTCTACGTCCTCGAGCGGCTGACCGAGGCCGAGGTGAGTACCATCTTGGGCCGGGCCCTGGCCGACCGCGAGCGCGGCCTGGGTGGGCCCGACATCGAGGCCGATCCGGACGCGCTCCTCGCCATTGCCGGGCTGGCCAACGGCGATGCCCGCAGCGCGCTCAACATCCTGGAGGTCGCGGTCACGCTCGGCGCACCCGACGCCGGCCGTCGACGACTGACGCCGGAGGTGATCCGGGAAGCGGCCCAGCGCAAAGCGCTGCTCTACGACAAGGGCGGGGAGGCGCACTACAACCTCATCAGCGCGCTTCACAAGTCGCTGCGGGACTCCGACCCCGACGGCTCCCTCTACTGGCTCGCCCGCATGCTCGAGGCCGGCGAGGACCCGCTCTTCATCGCCCGCCGGCTGGTCCGGGCCGCCGCCGAGGACGTCGGCCTGGCTGACCCGCAGGCCCTGGTCGTCGCGCTGGCCGCCAAGGACGCCTACGAGTTCCTGGGCACCCCGGAGGGTGAGCTGGCGCTGGCCGAGGCCGCGGTCTACCTCGCCTGCGCGCCGAAGTCCAACGCCGTCTACGTGGCGTTCGAGGCCGCCCGGGAGGACGTCCACGCCCGGCCGGCCGAGCCGGTCCCGCTCCACCTCCGGAACGCGCCGACCCGGCTCATGCGCGAGCTGGGCTACGGCCGGGGCTATCGTTACGCCCACGACGCGCCCGACGCTCAGGTCGAGCAGGAGCACCTGCCGGAGGCGCTCCGCGGCCAGCGCTACTACCACCCCGCACCGCGGGGGTTCGAGGTCGAGATCCGCGAGCGGCTGGAGCGCTGGCGCCGGCCGCGTCGCGATCCAGCCCCGGAGGGCTGAGGTGCCGGCCAGACGGGTCCGGGTCGGGGTGATCTTCGGGGGCCGCTCGGGGGAGCACGAGGTCTCGCTGGCCTCGGCCGCTTCCCTTCTCGGCGCCATCGATCGGTCGCGCTACGAGGTCGTGCCGATGGGGATCGCCAAGGACGGCCACTGGCTCGTGGGCGGTGACCCGCTGCGGGCCCTGGCCGAGGCGAGTGGGACGCAGCTCGCGCTCCCGCCGCCCACCCCCGGCGACGCGCGACCCTCGGGGGAGAGCGCGCTGGCGCGGGTCCCCACGACCGGCGGTCTCCCGGCCGGGGTCGCCGCCCACCTCGACGTCGTGCTCCCGCTCCTCCACGGCCCGTACGGTGAGGACGGGACCGTCCAGGGGCTGCTCGAGCTGGCCGACCTTCCCTACGTCGGGGCCGGCGTCCTCGCGTCCGCGGTCGGCATGGACAAGGCCACGATGAAGGCCGTCTTCCGGGCCCACGGGCTCCCGGTCGTCCCCTACCTGGTCGTCTTCCGCCACGAGTGGACGGCCGACCCCGAGGGGATCGGGCGGAAGGTGGCCGACGCGACCGGCTACCCGTGCTTCGTCAAGCCCTCGAATCTCGGCTCGAGCGTCGGCATCAGCAAGGTGCGCCGGGCCGCCGAGCTGGGCGCCGCCGTGGAGGCGGCCCTCGCCCACGACCGGAAGATCCTGATCGAGCGCGGGATTGCCGGGCGCGAGGTCGAGGTCAGCGTCCTCGGCAACGACCACCCCGAGGCGTCCGTCCCCGGGGAGGTGCTCCCCGGCAAGGAGTGGTACGACTACGAGGCGAAGTACACGGAGGGGATCGCCAAGCTCGTGATCCCGGCCCCGGTGGCACCCGGGCTGGCGGCGGAATTCCAGCGGCTCGCCCTGGCCGCCTTCCGGGCGATCGACGCGGCCGGGCTGGCGCGGGTGGACTTCTTCCTCGAGGGCGGGGAGCGCATCTGGCTGAACGAGATCAACACGATCCCGGGCTTCACGCGGACGTCGGCGTATCCCCAGCTCTGGGAAGCCTCGGGGCTGCCGTACCCGCGCCTGATCGACCGGCTGATCGAGCTGGCGCTGGAGCGTCACGCGTCGAAGCGCAAGCAGTAGCTCTGGAGGGGGCCTCGACGGCCCCCTCCAGTACCTCCCCCAGGCCCGGGATTGCGCGGCCAAAGGCCGCGCTCGAAGCGGAACACTGACCGTTGGCGACTGGGTGATCCGTGGCGCTCGATCTATCGGACCGGCTCTTGGCACCGGCCAGGCCGAGGCGCACGAGGCGGCCATGACGGCGCTGCGCGTCGTCATCGCCGGGGGCGGCACCGGCGGGCACACCTCGGCCGGCCTCGCCGTCGCCGCCGCCCTCCGGGCCCGCCTCGGGGAGGGCGTCGCGCTGGCCTGGATCGGAAGCCGCGCCGGCATGGAGGCCACCCAGGTCCCGGCCGCCGGCATCGCGTACCACGCCATCGCGACGGGCAAGCTCCGCCGGCGTCTGGCCTGGCGCAACGTGACCGATCTCGGCCTCCGCGTCCCCGCCGGCTTCGTCCAGGCGTGGGGACTGCTCGGCCGGCTGCGTCCCGACGTCGTCGTCGCCACCGGCGGCTTCGTGGCGGTGCCGCCGGCCCTCGCGGCCGCCGCCCGCCGGTGCCCGCTGCTCGTCCACGAGCAGGTGGTCGTGCCCGGACTCGCCAATCGTCTGCTCGCGCGCGTCGCCGACCGCGTCGCGGTGACCTTCGCCGCCTCGGCCAGCGCCTTTCCGGCGGCGAAGGTCGTCGTGATCGGCAACCCCATCCGCCCGGAGCTGCTGGCCGGCGAGCGAGGGCGGGCCTTCCGCCGCTTCGACCTCGACCCGGCGCTGCCGCTCCTCTATGTCACCGGCGGCGCCCAGGGCTCCCACCGGATCAACCGGGGCGTCGGCGCCGCGCTGGCGCCGCTGCTCGCCCTGAGCCAGATCGTCCACCAGTGCGGCCACAACGAGTACGACGACGAGGGCTGGCTCGGCACGCAGGCGGCGGCGCTGCCGTCCGCGTTGCGCGCGCGCTATCGGGTCGTACCCTACGTGACCGACGCCCTCGGCGACGTCTACGCGGCGGCGGGGCTGGTCGTGGGCCGGGCGGGCGCCGGGACCGTCACCGAGCTTGCCGCGCTCGGCCTGCCGGCGATCCTGATCCCGCTGCCCGGCGCGCGCGGTGACGAGCAGACGGCCAACGCGCGCGTCCTGGCCGACGCCGGGGCCGCCGTCCTCCTCCCGGAGGCCGAGTTGACGACCGATCGGTTGGTGACGCTCGTCCGCGAGTTGACCGGCGATCCGGCGCGCCTCAAGCAGATGAGCGAGCGCGCGCGGGGCCTGGCCCGCCCCGATGCCGCCGAGCGGCTGGTCGCGCTGATCCTGGAGCTGGCCGGCCGCTGACCCTTGCGGTCCGGCGCCGGGGCGAGCGAGACTAGCGCCGTGCCCGAGCGCCCCGAGACCCGCTACGCCAAGAGCGGCGACGTCCACATCGCCTACCAGGTGGTCGGCGAGGGGCCGCGCGATCTCGTGCTCGTCCCCGGCTGGGTCTCGAACGTCGAGGTGTTCTGGGAGGAGCCGTCCGTCGTTCGGTTCCTCACGCGCCTGGCGTCCTTTTCGCGCCTCATCCTCTTCGACAAGCGAGGGACCGGCCTCTCCGACCGCGTCACCGAGCTGCCGACGATGGAGCAACGGATGGACGACGTGCGCGCGGTGATGGACGCCGTCGGGTCCGAGCGGGCCGCGCTGATGGGATACTCGGAGGGCGGCCCGCTGTGCGC
>DASYUM010000003.1:0-14302 GCA_036001225.1 Candidatus Methylomirabilota bacterium
AGCCCGGCCGCCGTCGCCGGATCGATGACCTCGGGCACCGGCGCTAGGGTCCTTGAGCTGCCCAAGTTGTCGCGAGTGAGTCAAGTTTCATCGCGCCACCGTCTCGGGGCGTGGCCGAGACCCGAGCCGCCCGAGCCCGGATCATTCGCGAAGCGGCCCAGCGCGGTGCGGGGCCTGTCGCCGGGCCCCGCTCCCTGCTCCGCATCTGCGACACGGCCAGCCGCGCGCCGGGTTAACCCCCAACGCGTGCTCACGCGCGTGGTCCTAGACAGCCGGATGCTCCGCGCCGGGAGCGGGCCCCGGCGCCCCCACACCGCCCCGCTGACCGGGCTTCGTGCATAGCTCGGGCTAGGAGTGTGCCGAAGTCAGACGGAGACGTCGAATGCGCGCCAGGCTCGGGAACAGCGTCCGAGCGGCGGCTTTGCCGCCGCAACCCCTCCTGGGGGAGGTATCGGAGGGGGCCGCCGAGGCCCCCTCCGACGACTCAGGCCGCACGGGCACCGAACAGCCCGGTCGGCCGGAAGAGCAGCACGGCGATGAAGAAGAGGAAGATCGGCACCTGGGCGAGGGAGCCCGGCAGGAAGAGGGCGCCCCAGGCCTCGAGCACCCCGACCAGCAGTCCGCCCGCCAGCGCGCCCCCGAAGCTCCCCATGCCGCCGAGCACCACGGTGATGAACGCGGTCAGGACGAACACCAGCCCGACGTCGGGTGCGATGTAGTAGAAGGGCGTCATCAGCGCGCCGGCGGCCGCGACGCAGGCGATGCCGATCCCGAAGGCGATCCCGAAGACCCGCTTCACGCGCACCCCGATCAGCAGCGCCGCCTCGCGGTCCTGGGAGGCCGCCCGGATCGCCTTGCCGAGTCGCGCGTACTCGAGGAAGAGCCAGAGCGCCACGGTCAGCACCGTGGCCCCCACGAAGGCGTAGGCCTTGGGGAGGTTGATGGCCAGGTCGCCCACCCGCAGGATGGCCCGCGCGTAGCCGACCTCGGCCACCCGGTAGTCCGGGCCGGCGGCGACCAGCATGGCGTTCTGCAGGAACAACGAGAGGCCGAGCGTGAGCAAGATCTGGATGTTCGACTTCGCGGTCAGGACCCGGTGGATCAGGAGCTTCTCGATGCCCATCCCCAGCCCGAAGAAGACGGGGGCCACGAGCAGGACCGACAGATAGGGGTCGACTCCCGCCAGGAGGAAGAGCCCGAAGCTCGCGTACATCCCCAGCACCAGGAACTCGCCGTGAGCGAAGTTCACGATGTCGAGGACGCCGAAGATCAGGTTCAGGCCGACCGCGATGAGCGCGAGGACGCCCCCCGCCAGCAGGCCCCCGATCGTCGCCTGCAGGAACGCCGTGAGGTCCACGGCGCGGCCCGGGCTACTTGGGCGGCGGGGCCGGGAAGATCGGCTGCGCCGAGGCCACCTCGGCCGGCCACACGGTGCGGACCTTGCCGCCCTGGACCTGCGTCATGATGAGCCGGGCGTGGATGTTCTGTCCGTCCGGCCCGAACTTGATGGCGTTGGGGCGGAGGTTCCGCGGGTCGCCGAACGGGATGTCCACCTTGGTGAACGCCTCCCGGATCTTCTCCCGGTCCAGGGATCCCGCCCGCTCCAGCACGTCCTTCACGACCCACACCGCCGTGTACTCGAGCGAGCCCACGTCGTCCATGCTGATGCCGAAGCGGTCCCTGAAGCGCTTGCCCATCCCGGCGACGTCCACGCCCGGCAGCCGCATGTCCTCCCACCAGCCGGTCGTGCAGAAGCCGTGCTCCGCGACCTCCCGGAGCCCGTCCATGTAGGTGTCGTTCACGCAGTTGATGGTGTGACCGACCAGGGCCTTCGCCTCGAACCGCTGCTCGGCCATCGTCTTCCGGATCAGGATCCCGTCGGCGACGTACGAGGCCTGCAGGAACACGTCCGGTCGCGCGCTCTTGAGCCGGGCGACGATGGCGGTCGCGTCACGAAGCGCCCTCGGGTAGGCGATGTCCGCGACGACCTTGAGCCCTCGCGCCTCCGCGTGCTGCTTGAGGTCGGCGGCCGTCGACTGGCCGTAGAGCGTGTCCTCGTACATCACCCCGACCGTCGCGATCTTCTGGCCGGTCCGCTTCGCCATGTCGTCGAGGAACTCGAGGGTCGTCCGAGCGTAGTGCTTGCTCGGCGCCACCAGCCGGAAGAGATACCGGAAGCCGCGCTCCGTGATCTTGTCGGCCACCGAGGCGGGAACGAAGAACGGGGTCCGGAGCCGCTCCGCCGCCGCGCTCGCCGTCAAGCTGACGGAGCTGTGCCACGCGCCGAGCACCAGCGGCACGCCCTTCTGGATCAGCCGCTCCGTCTCGGTCGCGCCGGCCTCGGGCTTGCCGCCGTGGTCCGCGAACTCGATCCGTAGCCGGGCGCCGCCGAGCGCCTTGATCCCGCCGGCCGCGTTGACGTCCTCCACCCCCAGCCGGAGCGCCTCGACGGCGGTCCGGCCGGTCAAGGCATCCGGCCCCGAGAGCGGGTAGACCGCCCCGATGACAATCTCTTTCTCCTGGGCCCCGCCCGGCGGGCCGGCCACCAGCAGCCCCGCGAGCGCCGCCACCAGCGCGAGCATCCCGAGCGCCCACCCGTTCCGTCGCATGGTGTCCTCCCTCGTGCGGGCGTCCTCAGGCGACGCCACAGAACTGCACGATCGTCTGGGCCAGGGCCAGGGCCGCCGCCTCCAGCTCGGCCAGCGGCACGAACTCGTCGGTGAAGTGCGCGACCCGGATGTCGCCCGGCCCGAACAGGGCGCCGGGGATGCCGAAGTCGTTCGTGAACAGGCGGAGGTCCGATCCGTAGGGGACGCCGGTCAGCGCGGCCGGGCGGCCGGTCACTCGCTCGACGGCGGCGACGAGCGTGCGCACCAGGGGATGCTCGGGCGTGGTCTCGGCGGGCTGACACACGAGCCCGATCCATTCGACCGCCGGCGGGTGGGTGGCGAGCCACGGGTCGGCCTGGGCGGCGGTCCACACGGCCTCCTCGAGCTGGCGGCGCGCGTCGGCGATGGACTCTCCGATCGCCACCCCGAGCCGACCCTCCGCGGTGAGCCCCTCGGGCACGATGCTCGGCCAGCTCCCCGCCTGCACCATCCCGACGTTGAGCGCCCACGGAAGCGCCTGACCCTCGAAGAGGGGGTGGCGCAGCTCCCGGTTCCGCCGGGCCTCGACCGCGACCAGGGCGTCGTAGATGGGGCGGAAGCGCTCGAAGGCGCTGATCCCTTCGCCGCGGACCGAGGCGTGGGCCGCGCGCCCCTCCACGGTGATGCGAAAGACCGTCATCCCCGCCTGGGCCGGCGCCACCGCGAGCCGGGTCGGCTCGCACACGATCACGGCATCGCCCCGGTGGCCGCGGTGCAGGGCGGCGAAGGCGCCGAGCCCGCTGTCCTCCTCGCCGATGACGCTCTGGATGCAGACAGAGCCGCGGAGCCGGAGGCCGGCCTCCCGGATCGCGCGGACCGCGCCCAGGATGGCGACCAGGCCGCCCTTCATGTCGCAGGCGCCGCGCCCGTAGAGGCGGCCGTCCACCACCTCGGCGGCGAAGGGGGGATGACTCCAGCGGCGCTCGTCCCCGGGGGTGACCGTATCCATGTGCCCGTTCAGGACGAGCGTGGGGCCGCCGCCGTGGCCACGAAACGTCGCGGCCACGTTCAGGCGGGAGTCGAGGACCTTGCCGGTGGGGAAGTTCGGCTCCCGGCGGAGCGCCGCGACGTCGGGCCGCCAGGCATCGACCTCCCCGCCCAGCTCGCGGAGGAACCGGGCCATCTGCTCCTGGGCGGCGTCCTCCGTCCCGGTGACGCTGGGGATGCGGACCAGGGTCTGGAGCATCTGGACGAGGATGCCGCGCTCCACGTGCTTGGCGAGGGAATCCGGCGTGTCCACCAGGCGGAGGCCTCCTTGCGGCGGCGGTGACCCACCCTAATGCCCGCGCGCTTTCTCTGTCAAGCGGCCGGGCGCGCCGGAGGTCCAAAGGATTCGTCCTCGACGAACGCGGTCCTGGATGAATCCGACCGGATCGGCAGGAGGGCCGGCGCTCAGGGGCCAGTCCAGCGCCTCCGTCAGACCTCAGCTCAGATTCGCCGAACGGGGCACGCTCAGCCGCCGGCGCAGCCGGTCCGCCGAAGCGGTTTGTTGCCCATCACCCCGCGAACATCTCTTGGAGGCGCTGAAGGACTGCCGCAACCGTCTGCGGTGTGAGCCGACCTAACCGGCGGAGCAGCCGTTCGGCATCGACCGTGCGGATCTGGTCCAAGGCGACGAAGCCGGATCGGCGCCGAAAGCGACACGGCACCCGCCATGGGTACTGCGCGCCGCCCGTGGTCATCGGCGCGATGATCACGGTGCGAAGGTATTGGTTGAGCTCATCAGGTGACACGACGAGGCAGGGACGAGTCTTCTGAATCTCGCTGCCAAGGGTCGGGTCCAACCGAACCAGATGGACTTCGCCGCGGGCCCGTCCGGCCCGCGTCACTACCACTCCCATTCCTCCCGATCGAAACGGGTGGCGGTCGGCTCATCGAGCAGGTCATCATGCCCATGCTTGGACATGGCCCGCGCCGCCTCCGCCCAGCCCGTCCGGGGTCGGCGCGCCCCTTGGACGACGAGGCGGCCAGGCTCGGCATGCAACTCCACCTCGTCGGGCAACTGCGCCTGCTCCAGGAGAATCTTGGGAACCCGGATGCCCCGCGAGTTGCCGATCCGGACGATGCGCGTCTTGGTCGTCATGTGGCTACATTGTAGCTACGGCCCCCTTCGATGCGCAAGCCCGTAACTCAGCAAGCGAACGCTCCGGATAACCCGCGGGCGTCACGCCCGGCGGGTTCATCCGGAAGTTAGCCGCGCGTACTGAGATCATCACGGAGGCGTGCTCGGAGCGCCGCCGATTCTATGCCGAATCGGTCTGATCCGCCGAATTGCATCCGGGATGTGAAATAGCCGCAGTTTTTGGCTGGAGTTGGAGACTGCCATTCCAACCAAGCCGGAACGGATCGTGACAAGAGCGGCTGCAGCAAAGGCGTCGCCGTCTGGAGTTTGAAGGTAGCATGCGTCAGCAACACCATCTATGGCGGCCGGCAGCATCGAGGCCAGCGAGCGCCCCGGGATTCAGCTTCCGGCCGTTCCGTCGAGGCCGGCCGCGACGCGGAAGCCGTAATCGGAGTAGCGGAGGTGCGGGGGCAGGCTCGAGCGGTGGGCGACCGGGCTCCAGGGGATCTGGTGACGCCAGGCGCCGCCGCGCGAGGCGCGGCGGATCCCCTGGGCCGGGCCTGGCGGGTTCCGCTCGGGCGAGGCGGCGTAGTAGCCCTCGTCGTGCCAGTCGAGGCACCACTCGTGCACACAGCCGCTCAGGTCGGTGAGGCCGAAGCCGTTGGATGGACCCGAGCCGACCGGCGGCGGACCGGCCAGGGGTAGCCGCACGCCGGGAAAGACGGCCTCGGGGGACGCGTCACCCCACGGGTAGCGAGCCCCGTCGAGCCCGCCCCGCGCCGCGTGCTCCCACTCGGCCTCGGTCGGCAGGCGGTGAGGGCGCCCCGTCACCCGGCCGAGCCAGGCGCAGTAGGCGACCGCCTCGCCCCAGGTGACGCCGACCACCGGCTGCGCTGCATCGCTGAAGCGAGGGTCTGTGCGGAACGGCGGAGGCGGCGCGCCGGTGGCGGCCAGGAACTCGCCGTACTCGGCGTTGGTGACCGGGTGGGTGGCGATGGCGAACCGGTCGAGCCAGACCCGGTGGCGCGGCTGCTCGCCCCGTCCGCCGCGCTCGCCGTCCGGCCAGCCCATCCAGAACGCGCCCTCGGGAATCTCGACGAACCCCATCCCGGGCGCGGGGTCAGGCCGGCCGGCGGCCTTCCAGCTCGGCGATCCGGCGGCGGAGCCCTTGCTCTTCCTCCCAGCGCGCCGTCTCGTCGCGGACGAAGGCGGCGATGCCGGTCACGCGCCCTTCCGCATCGGCCAGGAGCGCGACCGTGAAGGCGATGGACACCCGCCGGCCGTCCTTCCGCAGCGCGGGGACTCGCAGGACGTCGGCGCCGTAGCGGGTCTGGCCCGTGCGCATGACCTCCCGGTAACCGGCCCAGTGCCGCTCGCGGAAGCGCTCGGGGATGATCAGGTCGAGCGATTGACCCACGGCCTCCGCCGCCGTGTGCCCGAACACGCGCTCGGCCGCCGGGTTCCAGAGGCGGATCCGCCCCTCGGGATCGGCCACGACGATGGCATCCCCGGCCACCCGAACCAGGACCTCCAGGTCGATCGGCGTCGCCATGTGCGCCTCTCGTCCATTCTACACAGCGGCCGGCTGGTCAGCGACAGCTTCGCCTGCTAGGAGTTTGTCGGCATAACCTGGCGCTGACACCGAGCGCGTGGTGCATCCACGAGTACTCCGAGCGGCGGCTTCGCCGCCGCCACGACGGGGGGGCATCGGGGGGTCTTCCGAGACCCCCCCGAAATGATCTAGGATGAGCGGGAGTGCCGGCATGGGAGCCCCGCGCGCCGTCGAGCCTCCGTTCATCGTAACGGTCGATGTCGGCTCCTCGTCGGTCCGGGCGCTCTGCTTCGACGCGCGTGGCCGCGCGTTGCCGGTGGAGCACCAGCAGGATTACGAGCCCGAGACGACCCCGGACGGCGGCGTCGAGTTCGACCCCGAGCGTCTCGTTCGCCTGACGGGCGAGACCCTCGACGGCGTCGTGGCCGACCTGGGACCACGGGCCGACGGCGTGGCGGCCGTCGCGATCAGCACCTTCTGGCACACCGTCCTGGGAGTCGGGGCCGACGGCCGGGCTCGGACGGCGCTCTACTCCTGGGCCGACACGCGGAGCGCCGAGTCGGTCGGCGTCCTGCGGGCGCGGCTCGACGAGAAGACCTACCACGCCCGCACGGGCTGCGTGTTCCACACCTCGTACCTGCCGGCCCGGATCCTCTGGCGCGCCACCGTGGATCCGGCCGGCTTCGCCGCGGTGCGGCGCTGGATGTCATTCGGCGAGTACCTCCAGCTCCGGCTCTTCGGCGAGACCCGCTGCAGCATCTCGATGGCGTCGGGGAGCGGCCTCTTCGACCAGCACGCCCTGAGGTGGGACGGTCCGGTGCTGGAGGCCATCGGTCTCACGCCGGACCACCTGGCGCCGCTGACCGATCTCGACGCGCCCCTGTCCGGTCTCCGGCCGCCCTTCGCCGGGCGGTGGCCGGCGCTCGCCCGGCGGCCCTGGCTCCCGGCGCTCGGCGACGGCGCGTGCTCGAACATCGGGGCCGGCTGCCACGGGCCCGACCGCGTCGCGCTCATGGTCGGCACGTCGGGGGCGATGCGGGTCTGCTGGGAGACGGGCGCCGTGACGCCGCCGGCCGGTCTCTGGTGCTATCGGGTCGATCGACGCCGGATCCTGCTCGGCGGTGCGCTGTCGAACGGCGGCAGCGTCTATCACTGGTTGCGGGAGACGCTGCAGCTCGGCTCGCCCGACGCGATCGAGCGCGAGATCGCGGCCATGCCGCCCGACGGCCACGGCCTCACCGTGCTCCCGTTCCTCGCCGGTGAGCGGAGCACGGGCTGGGTCGCCACGGCGCGAGCGGCCGTCGTCGGACTCTCGCTCGCCACCCAGCCGATCGAGATCCTGCGGGCCGGGCTGGAGACGGTGGCGTACCGCTTTGCCCTCATCCACGCACGCCTCGCCGAGGCGTGCCCCCGCGGGGCCGAGATCGTGGCCACCGGCGGGGCGCTCCTCGCCTCTCCCGCCTGGACCCAGATCATGGCCGACGTCCTCGGGGTCCCGCTGCGGTCCTCGACGGAGGCGGAGGCCTCGAGCCGAGGCGCCGCCCTGCTCGCGCTCGAGGCGCTCGGGGCCCTGCCCTCGCTCGAGGCGGCGCCGGCCGGCTTCGGTCCCACCGTTCGACCCGACCCCGCGCGCCACGCGCACTATCGCCAGGGCCTCGCCCGGCACCGCCGGCTCTATGACCTTCTGATCCCGTTCTACGAAGAGAGGAGCAGCGGATGAGCGGTTCCGACCTGGATACCCTCTGCGTCAACACGATTCGCTTCCTGGCGGCCGACGCCGTCCAGAAGGCGAAGTCGGGGCATCCCGGGATGCCGATGGGCGCGGCGGCGATGGCCTACGTCCTGTGGACCCGCTTCCTCCGGCACAACCCGGCGGACCCCACCTGGCCGGACCGGGACCGGTTCGTCCTCTCGGCGGGACACGGCTCGATGCTCCTCTACGCCCTCCTCCACCTGACGGGCTACGACCTCTCGCTAGACGAGCTCAAGCGCTTCCGCCAGTGGGGGTCGAAGACGCCGGGCCACCCGGAGTACGGGCTGACCCCGGGCGTCGACGCCACCACCGGCCCTCTCGGTCAGGGGCTGGGCAACGCGGTGGGCATGGCCATCGCCGAGCGGCACCTCGCGGCCCGGTTCAACCGGCCGGAGCACACCATCGTCGAACACCACACCTACGCGATCTGCTCCGACGGCGACCTGATGGAAGGCGTGGCGGCCGAGGCCGTGTCGCTGGCCGGGCATCTCGGGCTCGGACGCCTCATCGTCCTCTACGATGACAACCTGGTCTCGCTGGCCGGCAAGGCCGCCCTGTCCTTTTCCGAAGACGTCCCGCGGCGGTTCGAGGGTTACGGCTGGCACACGCAGGTCGTCCCCGACGGGAACGACCTCGAGGCGGTCGACAAAGCCCTCCGCGGTGCGCAGGCCGAGGCGGAGCGGCCCTCGCTCATCGCCGTGCGCACCGTGATCGGCTACGGCGCGCCGAAGAAGCAGGGAACCCATGAGGCCCACGGGGAGCCGCTCGGGGAAGAGGAGCTCCGCGCCGCCAAGCAGGCGCTCGGCTGGCCGCTCGAGCCGAGCTTTCTCATCCCGGACGCGGCGCTGGCGCGCTTCCGCGAGGCGCGGGCGCGCGGGGCTCAGTGGCAGTCCGAGTGGCACGCGGGCTTCGAGGCCTACGCTCAGGCCCATTCCGAGCCGGCGGCGGCGTGGCGCGACGGACAGGCCGGCACCCTCACCGCCGGCTGGGACGCCACGCTGCCGGCGTTCGGACCCGAGACGCCGACCGCGACCCGCGACGCGAGCGGCGCCACGCTGGCCGCGGTCTCGCCGCGGCTGCCTGCGCTCATCGGCGGGGATGCCGACCTGGCCCCCTCGACCAAGACGCTCGTCAAGACCGCGGGCTCCTTCCTGCGCGGCAGCTACGACGGACGCCACATCCACTACGGCGTCCGCGAGCACGCGATGGGCGCGATCAGTAACGGTCTTGCCTATCACGGCGGCCTCATCGTCTTCTGCGGGACGTTCTTCAACTTCTCGGACTACATGCGCCCCGCCGTCCGCCTGGCCGCGCTGTCGGAGCTTCCCGTCATCTACGTCTGGACCCACGACTCGATCGGGCTCGGCGAGGACGGCCCCACCCACCAGCCGATCGAGCAGCTGGCCGCGCTCCGGGCGATGCCGCACCTCGTGGTCATCCGGCCGGCCGACGCCAACGAGACGGTCGTCGCCTGGAAGGTGGCCCTGGCGCGGCGCCAGGGGCCGACGGCGCTCGTCCTGACCCGGCAGAAAGTTCCGGTGCTCGACCGCACCGTCCTGGCGCCGGCCGCGGGCCTGGCGCGAGGCGCCTACGTCCTGGCCGACGATGGTCCGGGCCCGCCCGACATCATCCTGATCGGGACCGGCTCGGAGGTCCAGCTCGTGGTGGCCGCCCAGGCGGCCCTCGCCAAGGACGGCGTGCGGGCCCGCGCGGTCAGCATGCCGTCCTGGGAGCTGTTCGCGGCCGAGCCGGCCGATTACCGCGAGGCGGTCCTCCCGCGGGACGTCGGGCGGCGGCTGGCCGTGGAGGCGGCCTCGCCCTTCGGCTGGGAGCGCTGGGTCGGCCCCGAGGGCGTCATCGTCGGGCTGAATCGCTACGGCGCGTCGGCCCCGGGCGAGGGCAACATGCGTGAGCTCGGCTTCACGACGGAGAACGTCGTGGCCCGGGCCCGCGCGCTGCTCGGACGCTGAGCCGATGAGCGCGGGGCTCGACGGCTTCCTCGCCACGCTCGGCCCGGCCGCCGAAGCGGCCCGGGCCACACTGGCCCGGCTCGATCGGGAGGGCTTCGTCAAACGCCTGTGGGCGCGCGATCCCGCCCTGTGGAAGGCGGAGGCCGAGCACCAGCGGGTCATCCGGAACCGCCTCGGCTGGCTCGACATCATCGAGCCGATGCGCCGCGAGGTCGGCGCCCTTCGCGCCTTCGCCGACGACGTGCGGGAGGCCGGTCTCACCCATGCCCTTCTCCTCGGGATGGGCGGCTCGAGCCTGGCGCCGGACGTGCTGCGGCTCGTCTTCGGCGGCCGGGGCCTCCCCGACCGCGCGCTCGACCTTCGCGTGCTCGACTCGACCGACCCCGCGGCCGTGGAGGCGACCGCGCGGGCGCTGCCTCTCGACCGGACGCTGCTCCTCGTCTCGACCAAGTCGGGAACGACGACGGAGACGCTGGCCTTCTACGCCGCCTTCCGCCAGCGCCTCGAGACGGTGCTCGGCGACCGGGCGGGCCGGCACTGCGTGGCCATCACGGATCCCGGCACGCCGCTCGAGCGCCTCGCGCGCGAGCAGGGCTTCCGGCATACCTTCCTCAACGCCGCGGACATCGGCGGCCGGTACTCGGCGCTCACCTACGTCGGTCTGGTGCCGGCCGCCCTCCTGGGCCTCGACCTGAGCGCCCTCCTGGCGCGGGCCGAGGCGATGGCCTCCCGCTGCGGGGCGGATGTCCCGCCGGACGAGAACGAGGGCCTGCGTCTCGGCGTCGCGCTGGCCGAGCTCGCGCGCGCCGGGCGGGACAAGGTGACGTTCCTCCTGTCCCCGGGCGTCGCCCCGTTCGCGGCCTGGGTCGAGCAGCTTCTCGCCGAGTCGACGGGCAAGGAGGGGCGGGGGCTGATCCCCGTCGCCGACGAGACGCCCGGCCCGCCGGCCGTCTATGGCGGCGATCGTGTCTTCGTGGTCATGGGTCTCGCCCATGAGGCTGGACCGGTGGAGTACGCGGCGGGGCCGCTGGCCGCCGCGGGCCATCCGGTGCTGCGGCTGACGCTCGCCGACCGCGCGGACCTGGCCGGCGAGTTCTTCCGGTGTGAGTTCGCGACGGCGGTGGCCGGCGCGCTCCTCGGGATCGATCCCTTCGACGAGCCGAACGTCCAGGAGTCCAAGGACAACACGAGCCGTCTCCTCGACGAGTACGTGGCGCGGGGCCGCCTGCCGACCGAGGCGCCGACCTGGCAGGGCGACGGCCTCGCCGCCTATGTCGCCGCCGGGAGCCCCGCCGCGGTGCCGCGCGACCTTCCGGGTCTTCTGGCGGCGCACCTCCGCCAGCTCCGGCGCGGGCACTACCTCGCGCTCATGGCCTATGTGGCGCCCACCGAGGCGCACGGCCGGGCGCTCCAGGCCTTCCGCCACCGGCTGCGCGACCAGCTCCACGTGGCCACGACGCTCGGGTACGGCCCGCGCTTCCTCCACTCGACGGGGCAGCTCCACAAGGGCGGCCCCCGCACGGGCTGCTTCCTCCAGATCACCGCCGACGATGCCGCCGATCACGCGATCCCGGGCCGACCCTACAGCTTCGGGATCCTCAAGCAGGCGCAGGCCCTGGGCGACCTCGGGGCCCTCCGGGCCAAGGGGCTTCCCGTGCTTCGCCTTCATCTCTCGGGGGACGTCGGCCCCGGCCTCCAGCGCCTCATCGCGGCGGCCGAGGCGGCGGCGCTCGCGCCCATCCGCGAGCCATGAGGGAGGCCGGGCTCGAGCCGAACCCGCTCCGCGCCGGTCTCGACAGCGAGCGCGTTCCCGATCCCTGCATCATGGTCATCTTCGGGGCGTCGGGGGACCTGACGCGCCGGAAGCTCCTCCCGGCCCTCCATGCCCTGGCCCTCGAGCACCGGCTGCCGGGCGGCTTCACGGTCGTCGGCGTGGCCCGCCGGCCCCTCAGCGACGACGACTTCCGGCGCCAGATGCGGGAAGCGGTCGTGGCCCACGGCCGGACGGGCGCGCCCGAGGCCGGGGAGTGGGAGGCGTTCGCCGAGAACGTCTTCTACGTCCCGCTGGAGTTCCAGGACACGGCCGGCTACGGTCGGCTGGCGGCGCGGCTCAGCGCGCTCGACGAGGAGCGAGGGACCCGCGGGAACTATCTCTTCTACCTGGCGACACCGCCCTCGGCGTACCCGGTGATCGTCCCCGCCCTCGGGCAGGCCGGTCTCGCCCGCAGTGATCACGCCTGGCGGCGCATCGTCATCGAGAAGCCGGTCGGCCACGACGCGGCGTCGGCCCGGGCGCTGAATCGCATGGTGGCCGAGTCCTTCGCGGAGTCCCAGGTCTACCGGATCGACCATTACCTCGGCAAGGAGACGGTCCAGAACATCCTGGTCTTCCGCTTCGCCAACGAGATCTTCGAGCCCTTGTGGAATCGCTCACACGTGGACCACGTCCAGATCACGGTGGCGGAGACGCTCGGCGTCGAGGGACGCGGCGGCTACTACGAGGAGGCGGGGGCGCTGCGCGACATGGTGCAGAACCACCTGCTTCAGCTCCTCTGCCTGGTCGCCATGGAGCCTCCGGTGACGTTCGCGGCGGACCACGTGCGCGACGAGAAGACGAAGGCGCTTCGCGCGGTGCAGCCGATCCGGCCGGAGGAGGTGGACCGGCGCGCCGTGCGCGGGCAGTACGAGCGGGGCGCCATTCTCGGGAAGCCGGTGCCGGGCTACCGGGAAGAGCCTGACGTGGCGCCCGATTCGGTGACGGAGACCTACGCCGCGGTCCGGCTCGAGCTGGGCAACTGGCGCTGGGCGGGCGTGCCGTTCTATCTTCGGTCCGGGAAGCGGCTCAGCAAGCGCGCCTCCGAGATCGCGATCCAGTTCCGACAGCCTCCCCAGCTCCTCTACGGGGCCCGGGGGGGCGGCCTCCTCCCGAACGCGCTGGTCCTGCGCATCCAGCCGGACGAGGGCATCGCCCTTCGATTCGGCGCGAAGCTGCCGGTCCAGGATTTTCGCATCCGCCCGGTCACGATGGACTTCCGCTACGGCCGCTCCTTCGGCGTGGCGACGCCCGAGGCCTACGAGCGCCTCCTCCTCGACGCGATGCGGGGCGACGCCACTCTCTTCGCGCGACAGGACTGGATCGAGGCGGCCTGGGATCTGCTGGCCCCGATTCAGGCGGCCTGGGCCCAGGGGCCCCGGCCCAAGTTCCCGAACTATGCGGCCGGCAGCTGGGGGCCCCGCGAGGCCGACGAGCTCCTGGAGCGCGAGGGGCGGCGATGGCGGCGACTGTGAGCCCGGCCGGCGGCGCGCCGGTGCTCGTCCAGGACCTCGCCGCCATCGAGACGGCGCTCGCCGAGCTCTGGCGCACGACGTCCGACCCGGCCGCGGTCGGTACGGCCTCGGCGGTCCTGCGGGCCGCGACTTTCAACCTCGTTGCCCTCGTGGCGAGCGAGCGCGAGGGTCAGGCGGCGGCCTCCATCCTCGCCGACCTCACGGCGCACCACCCGGGACGCGTCCTGATCCTCTGCCTCGATCCCGACGCGGCGGCCGACGAGCTGACGGCGTGGGTCGCCACCCACTGCCGCCCGATCGGCGACGGCCTCCAGGTCTGCGGGGAGCAGGTGATGATCGTAGCCGGCGGTCGCGCGGTCGAACGGGTCGGAAGCGCCGTGCCGGCGCTCTTTCTCCCCGACTGCCCCGCCATCGCCTGGTGGCGCGCCGGCCCCGAGTCGCCGGCGCTGATCCTCGACCGCCTCGCGCCGAGCCTCGACGCCCTCCTGCTCGACGGGACGCGCATCGGCCCCGCCGCGCTGGCGCCGTGGGTGGCCGGGGTGCGGGATGTCCGGGCGTCGCTTGCCGTCGGCGACCTGGCCTGGGAGCGCGCCGAGCCGTGGCGCGAGTGGACCGCCGACTGCTTCGAGCCCCACGACGTGCGGCCGGACCTTCGCGCCCTCGGCAGCGTGGACGTCGAATACGGCTCGAGCGGCGAGACGGTGGCCTGCCTCTACCTCGCCTGGCTGGCGGCCCGCCTCGGCTGGCGTCCGGGGCAGCGGCTGACCCGCGGGCCCGGAGGCGGCGTCACGGGGCGGCTGGCCGCTCCCGCCGGCGACGTCGCCGTCACGCTGCGGCCCGGCGCCGCAGCGGCGGGGATCGCCGGGCTTCGTCTCGAGACCCCGGGCGGGCTCCGCTGCGTGCTCGCGCGGCAGGGTCCGGAGACGGTGGCGCTCCGGGTCACGCGCGGGGACGAGGTGGTCCTGCGACGCGTGATCCGCTGGCCCGAGCCGGACGAAATCGCGCTGGTCGGCCGGTGGCTCGAGCGCG
>DASYUM010000004.1:0-42439 GCA_036001225.1 Candidatus Methylomirabilota bacterium
CGTCCAGTGGGTCAAGCGAACGGGCGAGGTGCTGGTCAAGGAAGAGGTGAAGCTCAACCCCCGGATCGCCGAATATTTCGAGACGGCCGAGGCCGAGCTGGAGGAGATCCAGGCCTCGCTGATCGTGCCGCTCAAGATCGAGAACAACCTGATCGGCATCTTACTGGTGGGCGAGAAGCTGTCGGCCGAGATCTTCGACAACCACGAACTGGAGGTGCTGTCGGTCCTGGCCAACCAGGCCGCCATCTCCCTCGGGAACGCCGCCCTCTACGACGAGCTCGGCAGCACCAACGCCCGCCTGCTGGAGGCCAACCAACTCAAGTCGCAGTTCCTGGCCAGCATGTCGCACGAGCTGCGCACGCCGCTGAACTCGATCATCGGCTTCTCCAAGGTGCTCCTCAACCGCCTCGATGGCGAGCTGACCGATCGCCAGGAAGCCTACCTCCGGTCGGTGCACACGAGCGGCACCCATCTACTGCGGCTGATCAACGGGATCCTCGATTTCTCCCGCATCGAGGCCGGGAAGCTCGACGTGCATCCCGAGGACCTCGACCTCCACGACGTGGTCAGCGAGTGCATCGACACTTCGGTGCCGCTCGTCCGCGGCAAGCCCCTGAAGATCGAGAAGGACGTGCCCCTCGACTTGCCGCCCCTCCGGGCCGATCGAACCAAGGTGAAGCAGGTCCTGCTCAACCTGCTCAGCAACGCCATCAAGTTCACCGCCACCGGCCGGGTCCTGGTCCGTGTCCAGCCCGAGCCTGACGCCGTCCACGTCAGCGTCGCCGACACCGGGATCGGCATCCGCGAACACGACCTGCCCCGGCTCTTCGAGCCCTTCCATCGGCTGAGCAACCCGCTGTCCCGGGAAGCCGGCGGGACCGGCCTCGGCCTCGCCATCAGCAAGAAGTTCGTCGAGATGCACGGCGGTCGGCTGTGGGCCGAGAGCCGCGAGAACGTGGGCTCGACGTTCCACTTCACGCTGCCGCTCGGACGCGGAAACCACTGACGGGCGGCCGCCATGTCACCAACACCGCCGCGTGAGCGCAAAGGGATCAAGATCCTCTACATCGAGGACAACCCCGAGAACCGCATGCTGGCCCGGGCCGTCCTCGAGGCCGAGGGCTACACCGTGGTGGATGCCGAGGACGGGTTGGCCGGGATCGAGGTCGCCATCAGCGAGAAGCCGGCCCTGATCCTGCTCGATGTCAACCTGCCGGGTGTGGACGGCTACGAGGTAGTGGCCATCCTCAAGTCTTTCCCCAGCCTGGCCACCACGCCAGTCATCGCCGTCACCGCCTACGCGATGGAGGGCGACCGGCAGCGGACGCTAGTGGCCGGCTGCGACGGCTACATCCACAAGCCGATCGACGTCGATGTCTTTCCCCGTCAGGTCAGCGAGTTTCTGCAGGGTCGCCGGGATCGGGTCGAGGAGCAGGAGGAGGGGATCTACCTCCGGGAGCTGAACCAGCGACTGGTCTACCGGCTCGTGAACCAGGTCGAGGAGCTGAAGCGGGTCAACGAGCATTTCGTCCGCCGGGCCGGCCAGCTCGAGGAGCTTCACCGAGCAGTCCAGGACCTGACCTCCGAGCTCGGCGTCAGCGCGCTCCTCGAGCGCTTCCTCCCCAGCCTCGCTCGCGCCCTGGGCAGCGGCAGCCTCGCCGTCGAGCTGAGCGAGCCGGCCGGGGTGCGCATCGCCGTCACCAGCGATGGGGCCGGGCAGCCGCGCAGCGTGCTCGCCCGGTCCGGCGCCAACCCGACCGATGAGTGGACCGAGGTCGAGTGGACGCTGCCCCTGACCGTGCCCGGGCGGACGCTCGGCGTCATGATCGCTCGCCGCATCCTCCCCCCTGGCGGCGCCAAGGCCGACGAGGAGCATCTCCTCAAGATCGTGGCTAACCAGGTCGCCATCGCGGTCGAAAACGCGCGACTCTACGAGCAGACGAAGCAGCGGCTCCGGGAGACCGAGACCCTCCTCACCGTGGGCCAGGCGGTGAGCTCGACGCTCGACCTGACCGAAACGATGCGGCGGGTGGCCCGCGAGATCACCCGGGCCGTCGGCTGCGACATGGTGGGCGCCTACCTGGCCGATTCCGACGAGGGGAGTCTCCGGGCCATCGCGGGATACCACGTGCCCAAGCCGCTGGTGGAGCGCTTCCGCGAGTTTCCCATCCCCCTCCGGGGGCACCGCTTCCTGGAAGAGGCCTGGCGTCAGCGCCGGCCCATCTTCTCGAGCGACGCCGAGGCCGACCTCCGCATCGATCGGGAGACCTTCCGGCGCTTCTCGCACCGCTCCGTCCTGTTCGTGCCCATGATCGTGCGGGAGGGGCCCATCGGCGGACTGTTCGTTCTCTGGTGGCAGCAGAAGCACAACTTCGCCGGCGAGGAGCTCCAGCTGGTCGAAGGGATCAGTCGGCAAGCGGCGTTGGCATTGGAAAACGCCCGGCTGTACCAGGGCGTCCAGCAGCAGATGGCCGAACTCAAACGCACGCAGGCCCAGCTCATCCAGTCCACCAAGCTGGCCGCCATCGGGGAGCTGGCCGCCAACGTGGCCCACGAGATCAACAACCCGCTGACCAGCGTGCTGGGCTTCGCCTCCTATCTCGCCGAGCAGGTGCCGCCGGGGGCGCCGACCCGGGAAGAGCTGGACCTGATCCTCGAGGAAGCGACCCGGGCCCGCGACATCGTCCGCGACCTCCTCAACTTCAGCCGCCAGCGCGAGTTCGAACCCGAAGTGACCGAGATCAACGCCGTGGTGGAGCAGACGATGGCCATGGTCCGCCGTCAGGGCAGCCTGGAAAACATCGCGGTCGAGGAACGGTACGGCGTCGGCCTGCCCCCGGTCGAAGTGGACGTCTCCCGGATGAAGCAGGTGTTCCTCAACATCATCAACAACGCCGTCTACGCCATGAAGGCCGGCGGCGCCTTGACCCTGGAGACCCGCCTGGCCGACGGCATGGTCAACGTCGATTTCACGGATACCGGCCTCGGGATCGCGCCCGAGCACCTCGACAAGATCTTCGACCCCTTCTTCACGACCAAGCCGGCCGTCAGTGGCACCGGGCTCGGCCTCTCGGTGAGCCTGGGGATCGTCCAGAGTCACGGCGGGACCATCGATGTGCAGAGCCAGATCGGCCGGGGCTCGACGTTCACCGTCCGGCTTCCCGGCAAAGGCGGCTTCCCGCCGGCGACGGTCCACGACGGCAGCGGCGGCGCTCCCCCGGCGGCGTAGCCGGGCAGCGGGAGTCCGCGTCCGCCCGCTCCGGGCGGCCGACCTCCACGCCGTGGGCCGCCTCGAGCGCGCGATCTTCGCCGGCGAGGCGTGGCCGGCGGCAGCCTTCGCCTACGTCCACCACGTGTTCGCTGCCGCGCGCCCGCCGCGGGGCCGCCTGTGGGTCGCCGAGGGCCCGCCGCAGACCATCCTGGGCTACGTCGGAGTCGAGCTGTCGGCGCTCGGCGGCGAAGCCGACGTGATCAACCTCGCCGTCCATCCCGGCCACCGCCGGCACGGGGTCGGGCGGCGGCTTCTCGCCACCGCCGTCGCCTACTGCCGGCGGCGCCGAGTCGCGCTGGTCTGGCTGCGCGTGCGGGCCTCGAACCGGGCGGCCCGGACCTTCTATCGACGCTGCGGCTTCGTGGTCGCCGGCCGCTTCCGGGGCTACTACGATGACCCGCGCGATGACGCCGTGCTGATGTGCCTCGTCAACTCTTGAGGCGCGCCATCTTCGGGTCGTAGCAAGGCGCGCCCGGCTCAGGAGTACGGCCCGGGCCTAGCACATCAACCAGTCCCCGTACGTCCCCCGAATCGGCTTCCCCTCTGTGAAACGGGAGAGCCGGAAGGCGTGGACATCGTCCTCCGGCCGCTTGCCTTCGACGACGAGCCTGGCCATCAGCTCCCCCACTGCCGGGGAGAGCTTGAAGCCGTGGCCGGAGAAGCCGACGGCGACGTAGAAGCCCCCGATCGGGCTCTCGTCCAGGATCGGGTGCCAGTCGGGCGTCACATCGAAGCAGCCGGCGTACCCTTTGGCCACCTCGCCCTGCTCCATCACCGGGAACCGGTGAACGGCACGCTCCATGGCGTCGGCCGTCTCCTCGAAAGTGACGCCTTCGTTGTAGCGATCGGGATCGGCGCGGTCCTCGACCTCCGACTGGAGCGGGCCCACCAGCGTGAGCCCGCCCGTCTCCGGCCGCGTGTAGATGTTCTTCACGAAGTCGTAGACGAGCGGGTGGGGACGGGCGGCCTCCCGCGGGCGGGTGAAGAAGTTGATCTTATGCCGGCACACGGTGATCGGGATCCCAACCCCGACCATCCGGCCGACCCGGTCGCCCCAGGTGCCGGCGGCATTGACGACGGTCCCGGTGGCGATCTCGCCTTTGCTGGTGCGCACGCCAGTGACCCGGCTGCCGGCGGTGGTGATGCCGAGCACCTCAGTCTGCTCGAGGATGCGGCCCCCCGCTTCCCGGGCCGCCCCCGCGAGCCCGTGGGTCGTGCCGGCGGGGTCGGCGTAGCCCGCCTCGGGCTCGTAACAGCCGAGGACGAAGTCATCCACCCGGAGCCGCGGCTCGATGTCGCGCATCTCCTCGGGGGTGACGAGCCGCGTCTTGATCCCGACCGACTGCTGGAGCGCCACCGACGCTTCCATCTGCCTCCGCAAGCGGTCGTCCACCCCGAGCAGATACCCGACCCGGACGAAGGACGCCGACCGCCCGCCGGTCTGCTCCTCGAAGCTCTCGAAGAATCGGAGCGAGCGGAGGACCATGCGGCAGGTCTCCGGCGTGGAGTAGTGCTGCCGGATGCAGGCCGAGCTCTTGCCGGTGGCACCCGAGGCCAGGAAAGTCTTCTCGATCACCACGACGTCGCGCACGCCCCGCATCACGAGGTGATAGGCGATGCTGCACCCGGTCACCCCGCCGCCGATGATCACGACGTCCGCCGTCTGGGTCATGCCCTTCGCCTCCGCTCGAAGATCGCTGCCGCCGGCTGCCTTCCCAGCCGCCCGGCGAAGGGCATTGTACCCTGACGCGGAGGCGTGGCCCGGGAAGCCCGGGGCGGCTGGGCTTCGCGGTTCCGGCTGCGCCTGACCCCCCGCGACTTCGTCACCAATCCGTCCGCGGGAGCCGGCCGGCACGCTCGAGGAGGCTGGCGATCTCCGCGCGGGCGGGCAACGCGTCGATGGCGCCCCGTCGGGTGCAGGCGAGCGCCCCGGCGGCGTTGGCGACCAGGAGCGCGTCCTCCACGGGGGCGCCGGCAGCCAGCGCCGCGGCCAGGCCGCCGGCGAACGCGTCCCCGGCTCCTACGGTGTCTACCGGTGAAATGGCGAAGCCGGGCACGTGGATCGCGTGCGCCCGGTCCACGAGAACGGCGCCGTGGGCGCCCATGGTGACCACCGCCGCGCGCACACCGGCCGCGATCAGGGCCCGGCCGGCGCCGTCGGCGTCGGCGACACTGCCGACCTCCCGTCCGGTCAGGAGCCCGGCTTCCGTTTCGTTCGGGGTCAGGTAGTCCACCAACGGCAGGAGGTCGGCCGGCAAGGGCAGCACGCGAGCCGGCGCCGGGTTGAGGACCGTGGTCTTGCCGAGGCGCCGCGCCTCCTGAAGCGCCCACCGCACGGTCTCGATGGGCGTCTCCAGCTGCAGCAGCACGACATCCGCCCAGGCGACGGCGGCCTGGTGTCGCCTGACCAGCTCGGGCGTCAGCCGATGGTTGGCCCCCGGCGCCACCGCGATCTGGTTTCGGCCCTCGGCGTCCACGGCGATCAACGCCACGCCGGTCGCGCTCTCCGCCGTCCGCAGGAGGCCGTCAGCCGGCAGCCCGGCGCCGGTGAGCGCGGCGAGCAGACGGTCCCCCGTCGGGTCGGCGCCGATCAAGGTGACGAAGCGGACCTCGGCCCCGAGTCGTCGGGCGGCGACCGCCTGATTCGCCCCTTTACCGCCGGGCGAGACGACGAGGTGGCCGCCGGAGACGGTCTCGCCCGGTCGCGGTAGCCGGGGGACCGCGACGGCGAAGTCGAGGTTACTGCTGCCGATCACGCAGACTCGCCGCACACGCGGGCCTCGTAGAGGGCGAGGAATCGCGCCGCCTCGACGCGGAGGACGACGCGGCAGTTCGGTTCGACCCGCCGCCCGGGCGCCGGCGGGCGACGGTCAACCACCGTCATGCCCCGCGTCAACGTCCCTGCCGTCTCGACGGCCACCGAGAGCGGAGCCGACTCGACCAGCGACGCGTCGAGGGCCACGCCGACGGCCAGCGGGTCGTGCATCACGATGCCGGCCTCGCCAGCTGCCCGGGCGAGGGCCAGGCCGCGCTCGGCGACGGCGTGAGCGAACCGACTGAGCCGGTCGGGCCCCCCGGCCAGCCGGGCGATCCGCTCGGCCGGCCACACGACCTGCTGCGTGACGTCGAGGGGCACCAGGACCAGCGGCAGACCCGCCGCCAGCACGCAGGCCGCCGCCTCGGGATCGACGAAGATGTTGAACTCCGCGGCCGCCGTCGCGTTTCCGCCTGCCGCCACCGACCCACCCATGGCGACCACCGCTCGCACGCGTCGCAGGGCCTCGCGGTCCCGGTCCACCGCGGCCGCCACGTTGGTGAGCGGCCCCAGCGCCACCACCACCAGCTCGTCGGGCCAGCGGCGCGCGCACTCCACGAGGAGGTCAGCCGCGTCGCCGGGGTGGTGGGCGACGGCGGCTTCGGGGAACCGGGGGCAGCCGTCGGCGTCGCGGAGCGCGCTCAGCCCGCCGAGACCGTCGTCGCCATGGATATGGGTCGCGGTGACCAGGGGCCCGACGCGGGGCCCGGGGGGGCCGAGGGCGATCCGGGGGGGGTCGGTCGGATTCGCCGCGGCGAGCACCCGGGCCGCGTTGCGCCCACCCACGTCCACCGGGACGTTCCCGGCGACGATGGTGAGCGCAACCACCCGCCACTCCGGTGAGTGGAACGCGAGCAGGAGCGCGAGGGCATCGTCGATGCCGGGATCGGTATCGATGAGAACCGGAATCGTCACCGAATCACGCCCGGCGGCCGGCGCCGCGGCCGCGGCCGAGGATACCGGCCGTCAGGCGGGGGTGACGAGGAGGCTGCGCGCGAGCGATTCCGCGACGAGCCGGTAGAGGCGGACGGCGAGCTTCGGCTCCTTGTCCTCCACCGTCGCCAGCTGGGTCCGCGTCAGCTTGACGCAGCGGAGGGGCGTTGTCGCGACCACCGTGGCCGAACGCGGCTGGTCCACCAAAAGCGAGATCTCTCCGAAGGAGCGAAACGGGCCGAGGGTGCTCAGCGGGCGCGCCCCGTCGCCGCGGCCGCCGCGGAGGACTTGGGCGCTCCCCGAGAGGATCAGGTAGAGCCCGTCGCCGGGCTCCCCTTCCTTCACGATCGTATCGCCGGGGCCGAAGGAGAGCTGCGTCCCGAAGTTCGTGAGCCGCAGCAACATCCACTTCTCGACGTCCCAGCGGATCTCGAGGTAGCTCGGATGGTCCCGCGGAGCCGTCATACCTCCCCCTTCTCGATATCCAGCCGGCGAACGGTCCGCCGGCCCGGCGGACCACGCTCGGCCCGCTCATAGTGCCTCAGGGCCCCGCCCGCTTCAACCCCCCTCCCACCAGGCCGGCACGGCAACGCGCACGACCTCTGGTATCATGAAGGGGCGGCATCTCGTTGGAAAGGGGGGTGAGAACATGCAGATCCAAATCACCTACTGCATGGAATGAGACTACCTTCCCCAGGCCTCCAGTTTGCAGGCCGCGATCAAGAAAGAGTTCGGCGTGACGGCTGACCTCAAGGGGGGCCACAGCGGCGTCTTCGACGTCGCCATCGACGGCAAGCTCGTCTACTCCAAGGACCAGACGTTCCGCTTCCCGACCAACGAAGAGATCTTCGCCAAGATTCGCGAGCGGTAGGAAGCGCTGCCCGCCAGTCGGCGTGCGGCGCGCGGAATGCCCCGGCGTCAACGCAAGACGGCCGACTGGGGGCCCTTCGGCCACGATTCCGGTCAGCGCGCTCCCCGCCATTCCCGTTCGAGCTGCTCGCGGAAGCCCGGGTGGGCGAGGCCCATCAGGGCCCGGGCCCGCTGCTCGACGCTGCGCCCTCGCAGCTCCGCTCGCCCGAACTCGGTCACCACGCAGTCGGTGAGATAGCGGGGCGTGGTCACCTTCGCCCCCGCGCCGAGCCGGGCGACGATCCGGGAGACCTCGCCGCCACGGCCGGTCGCCGGCAGGGCGATGACCGACCGACCTCCCGGCGCCCAATAGGCGCCTTCCACGAAGTCGAACTGGCCGCCGATCCCCGCCACCTGGCGGTCGCCCAGCGACTCGGCGTTGACCTGACCGGTCAAGTCCACCTCCACCGCCGAGTTGATCGAGACGAAACCCTCGAGTCGGGCCACCACCTGCGGGTTGTGAATCGACGACGAGGGCTCCATGTTCACCACCGGATTCTCGTGGACGAACCGGAAGAGCGGCTCGGTACCCATGATCTCACCGAGATCCATACGTCCCGGATTCCGGCTCTTGCGGGCGTTGGTGATCACGCCGCCCTCGAGAAGCGGCAGCATCGCATCGACCAGGAGTGAGTGGATCGCGAGATCGCGTCGGTCCCCCAGGATCCCGACGATCGCCTCCGGCACCGAGCCGATCCCGATTTGGATGGTAGCGCCATCCGGGATCAGCTCGGCAACGCGGGCGGCGATGCGCCGCTCGGGGTCGCCGATCGCCGGAGCCGGGTAGCCGACCAGGGGTCGATCGGTCTCGGTCCAGGCCGCGACCTGATCGAGGCCCAGGCTGCTGTCGCCTCGGGTGCGCGGCATCTGGTGGTTGACCTCGGCGATCACCAGCGGCGCCCGCCGGGCGAGCGGGAGCGGGTAGCTGGTCGACACTCCCAGGGACAGACGCCCGTCAGCGTCGGGGGGCGCGGTGTGGATCAGCACCGCGTCGGCCGCCCACGGCCCGCCGGGCGCGAAGATCCAGAGCGTGTCGAAGTAACGGGCGGGCACGAAATCGACCTGGCCGCGCTGGGCCGCCTCGCGCAGGGCCGGCATCATGTGGAAGGTCACCCACCGGAAGCTCTCGGCGTACTCCGGCGCGCAGAAGGGATAGTCGCCGAGGAGGAGGCCCCCCATCAGGGTGAGCGGCCGGAGCCGGGCCGCCTGGCGGACCAGCTCCTCGACGAGGGTCCGGGGCTCCGCGCAACCGGGAGGCAGCAGGACCCGCATTCCCGGCCGCAGGAGGCCGATCGCCTCGTCGACCGCGACCGCGTGTCGGCTTCGCGAGGTCAGGCGCTCCCCGATCCGGGAGGGCGGCGCCGGCGGTCCCGCGCCGTGCCCCCGGGGCGCAGGCGCCCCTGACGGAGGTTGCCGCCGAAGCGCTCGGCGGCGCCGCGACCCGTCGCCGGAGCGACCGCCTTCCCAGTGACATCGTCAGCAGTTGAACCGAACCCGCCTGTCGCGATCACGACATGGAGGCGCCAAGGGCGGTCCCGGCCGCCTCGGCCACACGGGGCAGGCTCTCCCCCACCCTCAGCTCGTGGAAAATGGTCGAGGCCAATGGGCGGCTAAGTGTCTGACTCGAAAGGCCCCGTTGGCATCGACCACCGGGCCCGGTGGGAGCTCCAATCCCTGCTGACGATCTCGGCCCGCATGGCGATCGGCCGGCATCATAACACGGGCCGTCGCAACCGCCGACAGTGAAGGCGCGAGGCTTGCACGGACTAGGAGGCAGAGGGGTGGGGCCCAGGACCCCCGGGTCGGGTGGATTCGCCGGTTAGTTCATGGAGCCGTGGACTTCGGCCCGGGCGCCTGAGAGCCGGTCGAATCTGAGGAGCCGCCGGTCCCGGGAAACTTTTTCGCTGTCTCGACCGTCTCAACAACGGTGGAGACAGGCAGGGACCCCGAACCGTAGAGGTGGCAATGAGCCGACACGCAGTAGCCGAGATGACCCCGAAGCCGGCCAAGCCCGAGGACTTGACCGACGAACTCGGGATCCTGCCCGGCGAGCTCGTGAGCGCGGACAAGGTCGAGGAGGTACTGGACACCCTCGACACCCCGGCCCCGCCGGGCGAGGACGCACTCGGGCATGGCGCCGAGGAGTTCGAGCCCGCCGACGAGGACGAGCGCGAAAGCCTCCAGGAAAGCCTCACCCCCGAGGACCCGGTCCGGCTCTACCTCCGGGAGATCGGCCGGATCTCGCTCTTGACGGCCGAGAAGGAGGTCGCGCTCGGCCAGCAGATGGAGCGCGGCCAGGAGAAGCTGCGCCGGGCCATCATGGCGGTGCCCCTGGTCCGCCAGGAGCTGCTCGCCCTCGCCGAGCGCCTGCGGAAGCGGGAGGTCGCTTCGGATGCCTTCCTGGAGGCCCCGGACGGAACCGAGCTGAGCGAAGGGGAGTACAAGCGGGTCCTGGGAATCTTTGCCCATATCCGTCGGCTCGATCGCGAGCTGCAGGCTCTCGAGGCAGCCCGCCGGCGCGCCCGCAAGGACGAGTCGCGCCGGGCGATCCAGGAATGGATGGCCCAGAACCACCAGGCCCGGGTCCGCTTCCTCGGCGACCTGCCGCTCAAGCCCATGGTCGTCGAGCGGTGGGCGGGCCGTGTGCGGGCGCTGGCCCAGGAAATGACCACGCTCGCCCGCGAGATCGAGGCCGACGGCGCGGCCCGGCTGGCCAGCCGGCGCCGGCTGCGAGAGCGGGAGGCCGAGATCGGCGTGCCGTACCGGCGACTGGTGGGGCTCTTCCGCGACCTGGATGCCGGCGAGTTCGAGGTGCGTCAGGCCAAGAAGGCGCTGATGGAGGCGAACCTCCGGCTGGTCGTCTCGATCGCCAAGCGGTATCTGAACCACGATATGCCGCTCCTGGACCTGATCCAGGAAGGGAACATCGGCCTCATGAAGGCGGTCGACCGCTTCAAGTACCGCCGGGGCTTCAAGTTCTCGACGTACGCGACGTGGTGGATCCGCCAGGCCATCACCCGGGCGATCGCCGACCACGCCCGGACGATTCGGATCCCGGTGCACATGATCGAGACCCTGAACCGACTCTCTCGCGTCAACCGCGGCTTGTTCCAGGAGCTGGGCCGGGAGCCGACCCCGGAGGAGATCGCCAAGCGCAGCGGGCTGCCCCTCCGCAAGGTGCGGCTGATTCTGGAGTCGTCCAAGAAGCCGCTCTCGCTGGAGACTCCGATCGGCGAGGACTCCGACCTCGGCGACTTCCTGGAAGACAAGCGGACGCCGTCGCCGTCGGATTCCCTGCTGACTCAGGACCTGACCGTCCAGGTGGAGCGCGCGCTGTCCAGCCTGAGCCCGAAGGAGGCCGAGATCCTGCGGCTCCGGTTCGGGATCGGTGAGGAAGGCGAGCACACCCTGGAGGAGGTCGGGCAGCGTTTCGAGGTGACGCGCGAGCGCATCCGCCAGATCGAGGCGAAGGCGCTGCGCAAGCTCCGCTCTCCGCTTCGCGGCCGCGGGCTCAAGAGCTTCGTCGAGAATTAACTTCGGAGGGGGGCTACGCCCCCCTCCGACGGCCCTCCCGCCAAGGCCGGGCCGGTCGCTCGGGAGCGACCGGCTCGGGCCTGCCTTCCCCCAGCGAGTTGATCCTAAACCGGCATCACGCCGTGCTTCTTCCAGGGCCGCTCGACCCGCTTGCCACGGGCCAGCTCCAGCGCCCGGATCACCACCGGCCGGGTGTCCCGCGGATCGATGACGTCGTCCAGGTGCGCGTGGCCGGCCGAGACGTAGGGCCCGATCATCCGCCGGAACTCGTCGATCAGCGCCCGCCGCTCGGCCTCGGGATCGGCGGCCCCCGCGATCCGCTTCCGGAAGACGATGTTCACCGCGCCTTCGGGCCCCATCACCGAGATCTCGGCGGTGGGCCAGCCCACGATGAGGTCGGGCTCGTAGGCGCGCCCGCACATCACGTAGTAGCCGGCCCCATAGGCTTTGCGGATCACCACCGTGACCTTGGGCACCGTCGCCTCCGCCACCGCGTACAGCATCTTGGCGCCGTGTCGGATGATGCCCTCCCGTTCGACCTTCGAGCCGACCATGAACCCGGGCACGTCCTGGAGGAAGAGGAGGGGGAGGCCGAAGGCGTCACAGAGCGTGACGAACCGGGCGGCCTTGTCTGCCGCGTTGACGTCGAGGACGCCGCCCAGGTGGAGCGGCTGGTTGGCGATGATGCCCAGCGATTGACCACCCATCCGGGCCAGGCCGACGAGGAGGTTCTTGGCCCACCCCGGCTTCATCTCGAAGAACCGTCCGTGGTCCACGATCCGCTCGATAACCCGATGCATGTCGTAGGCCCGCCGCGGGCTGTCGGGGACGACGTCGAGCAGGCTCTCGTCTCGCCGGTCGGTCGGATCGTCGGTCGGCTGGGAGGGGGGCGGGAGCAGGTTCGATGACGGGAAGTAGCCCAGGTAGTCCTTGACGGCTCGGATGCACGCGGCGTCGTCCGCCACCTCCAGATCGGCGACCCCGGAGATCTCGGTGTGGACCCGGGAGCCCCCTAGCTCCTCGGGCTCCACGTCCTCGCCCACCACCGCCTTGACCAGCGGTGGGCCGCCGAGCGCCATGTGGCTGGTCCCCTTCACCATCGGCACGAAATCGGCCAGCCCCGGGATGTAGGCGGTGCCGGCAGCGCCCGGCCCCATCATCGCCGCCACCAGCGGCACGACCCCGGAGAGGATGACTTCCTCCCGGAAGAGGTAGCCGGAGGCGGCGAACCAGCCGCCACCGGCCGCCTCCTGGATGCGGGCGCCAGCCGAGTCGATCAGCCAGACCAGCGGGACGCGCTTGGTCAGCGCCATCTCCCGCACCCGCGCACACTTGGCCTCACCCGTTCGGCCCATCGAGCCGGCCATCACCGTGAAGTCGTAGGCGATCGTGCAGGCCGGTCGGCCGTCGATCCGGCCGAACCCGGTGACGACCCCGTCGGCCGGCGTGTCCCGCCCGGCCATGTCCGGGTGGTCGGAGTGGTGGGTCGCATGGGCACCGATCTCCACGAAGCTGTCGGGATCGAAGAGGAGGGCCAGCCGTTCGCGCACGGTGAGCTTGCCGGCTGCGTGCTGGCGGGTAACCGCTGCCGCGCCTCCCAGCTCGGCCAGGCGCGCGCGCCGCCGGTTCAGCTCCTCGACCAGCTCGCGCATGCCCATCGTCAGCGCTCGGTCCGGTAGGTCTGGCGACCCTGAGCGGCGGTGGTCTGATACTCGACGACTCGGGCGAGGTCGGCGTGGGTGAGCGGGTCCACATAACCGCACAGACCGCGCTCGGCGATCTCCACTGCTGCGCCCATGATGTGGCCGAGCATGCCCTGGAGCCTGGGAAAGCTGAACTCCGGCCCGATCTCCCGCGTGAACGCGGCGGGGGGCAGTCCCGCCACGACCTCCAGCAGACGGCGGTTCGCCCAGTAGTTGTAATCGACGAGCGGTCCGATCAGCTCCCGCATGCCTCGGCCTCCTCAGTCGAGCGTGGCCACCACGTCCCCTTCCTGCACCGTCTGGCCCTCGGCGACGCGGATCGTCTGCACGACCCCCGCCCGGGGCGCCTCCACCGGAATCTCCATCTTCATCGACTCCAGGATGAGGATCGGGTCGCCGGCCGCCACCTTGACGCCCGGCTGAGCGACGATCTGGAACACTACCCCCGTGATGTGGGCCCGTACCTCCTCCGCCATCGCCTCAGAGCCCCCTTTCCAGAAACCGCGTGTGGAGGACGCCGGCCCGGAATGCCGGGCTGGCCAGGATCCGCCGGTGGAGCGGTAGCGTCGTCCGCACCCCCTCGATCCGATAGGCGTCGAGCGCGCTCCGCAGTCGCTCGAGCGCTTGGTCACGATCGACGCCGACCCCGATGACCTTGGCCAGCAGTGGGTCGTAGTGAATCGGGACTACGCTCCCCGGCTCGATGCCGCACTCGTGCCGCACTCCCGGTCCGGGCGGCAGCTCGAGGGCGGTAATGGTCCCCGGCGAGGGCAGAAAGCCCCGCTCCGGGTCCTCGGCGTAGATCCGGCACTCGATGGCAGCCCCCCGGAGCGCGATCTCGGACTGCTCCCAGCCAAGGCGATCGCCGGCCGCGATCCGCAGCTGGGCCTGGACGAGGTCGCGCCCGGAGACCTCCTCGGTCACCGGGTGCTCGACCTGGAGCCGGGTGTTCATCTCGAGGAAGTAGAAAGCATCGCCCTCGAGCAGGAACTCCACGGTGCCCGCGTTGCGGTACTGGGCGGCCCGGGCCGCGGCGAGGGCGGCGGCGTGCAGACGGGCCTGGAGCGGCGGCGGCAGGCCAGGCGCCGGGCTCTCCTCGATGAGCTTCTGGTGGCGCCGCTGGATCGAACAGTCGCGCTCGAAGAGGTGGACCAGCGTCCCGTGGTGGTCGGCCAGGACCTGCACCTCCACGTGGCGCGGCGCTTCCAGCGCACGCTCGACGTACACGGCGGCGTCGCCGAACGCCGATTGGACCCGGCGCCGCGCCGCCGCGAAGGCCGCGTCCAGGCGCGCGGGCTCCGGCACGAGCGCCATCCCGATGCCTCCGCCACCGGCGGCCGCCTTCAGCATCACCGGGTAGCCGACCGCGGCGGCTGACGCCCGCGCCTCGTCCAGGGTCCCGACCGGCCCGTCCGACCCCGGCAACACCGGAACCCCGGCCGCCGCCATCCGCCGCCGGGCCGCCGTCTTCTCGCCCATCGCCCGGATCACCTCTGCCGGGGGCCCGACGAAGACGAAGCCGGCCTCCCGGCAGGCCTCGGCGAAGCGCCAGTTCTCGGAAAGGAACCCGTAGCCCGGGTGGATCGCCTCCGCCCCGACCGCGCGGGCCGCGTCGAGGACGCGCTCGATCGAGAGGTAGCTCTCGGCGGCCGGCGCCGGTCCCAGCCGAATGGCCCGATCGGCGGCCCGCACGTGCGGCGCGCCGGCGTCGGCGTCCGAATAGACTGCCACCGCTCGGGCCCCGAGGGCCCGGCAGGCGCGGAGCACGCGGAGCGCGATCTCCCCCCGATTGGCGACGAGAACGGTCTTGAACACGCTGTGGCCGGGCCGGCTCAGGCGTCCTCGCCGGCGGCGACCCGCGCCAGCTCCGCCTCGTGGATGCGCCAGCGGCCTTCGGGGTCTCGGACCCAGCGCGCCTGGACCACCATCGTCGTCGGCCCCACGTACTTGGTCTTGAAGACGTGGTGGGCGCCGATGCGGGCGTGGGCGACCAGCTCGAAGCGGCGGAAGCCCCCTTCGAGGAGGCGCTCGAAGAGGTCGGCGGGCTCGACTTCGGCGCCGCCATCCAGGTCCGCGCGGGCCGCGGGGTCGCGGGCCAGAACGCGGCACGCATGGGCCTCCACCGCGGCTTCGACGTCGGTCACGGCGCGCCGCCCGTCACGCCTCCGGCCGCGGCGAGCAGCCGCCGCAGCTCGCCTTCCCAGGCGGCGACGCGCGCTCGCCGGGACTCGCTGTCGGCGAGCGCCGCCAGGGCGCGGTCACCGTCGGCGACGTGCTGGCGCTCCTCGACCAGGCAGCGCTCGAGGATGCGCCGCGTGGGCGGCTCGTAGACCGGGTTGGCGCGGGCGAGGTGCGCGGCATAGGTCTCGATCAGGTGCGGCTTCAGGACGCGATAGATGCCGGTCAGCCGCTCCGGCGTCTCGGTCCAGGCTTGCCGGCTTTCGAGCGTGTCCACGAACTGCACGAAGGCCTCGTTGGGCGGTTCCGAGACCTGGGCCGGCGCCCGCAGCTCGGGCAAACGCCTCCCCCACAGGTCGGCGTGCTGGGCACAGTCCCAGACCTGCCGGCCGAGGAGCAGTTTCACCGGCAGCTCGGGCGTGAGGGCGATCCATCCGCTGAGAATGCGCATCATCCGCTCCTCGGCGTACCGATAGTGCCGGATCCGCCCCGCCGAGGCGGCGACGTCCAGATAGCCAGCCAATTCGCGAGCCGGATCGGGCATGGTCACGCGGCGGTCGAACCTGTTCGGCGAGATCCCGGGAACGGCAGCGGCTCAGCTAGTGGTCTGGCCGGAGTGGGGTCTAGTAGACCGGGCTGCGCTGGGTCGTCCTGATCAGGCGCTGAATCTCCTCGTCGGTGAAGCCGGCGAGGCGGCGGATCTCGGTCGCGATCGCGATGGGCACCTCATCAGCCGCGCCCTCCCGGCGGACCCCGCCCAGGTTGAAACGCTCGTCGATCGATTCCTGGAACTCGACGGCCCGCCGCCGCCGCTCGGGATCGCCTTCGGTGAGCTTGTTCAGCCAGTACGACCCCATACGGACGTGGGTGATCTCGTCGGCCAGGACGTAGTCCACCGCCTGGGCCAGGGTCGGGTCGGGCAGCCGCTTGGCGATTTCGATCAGCTGGGCGAAGACGTCGCAAGCCAGGCCCTCCAGGCCGCGATTGACGCCGGCCACCCGAGCCGCCGCGTCCTCGGCGCAGGCGCAGCGCCAGAGGATGGTGCTTTCCGGGAACTCGCCGATGTAGCCGCCGAGGTGCTCGAGGAGCCGCGTGTAGATCTCGACGTGGCGCGATTCGTCCCAGACCTGGCGCGCCATGTCCAGGGTGAACTCCCACGGCGCGTCGGGGAAGTCGTACACGGTCCGGCCCGCCCCCTCCATCGCCTGCAGCTCGCCGACCAGGATCCCGTGGACGCGCTCGCGGATGGACTCCCGCGTGGAAAGATCGGGGAACACGGGCAGGCCCTGGGCCGTCCGCAGCTCGGCCACCCGCCGGGCCCGCATGCGGACGAACCGATCCTCGCGGGCGAGCTTGTCGTAGGCGATCGGGCGTTCCACCAGGCCGATTCTACCTCAGGCCCGCGAGCGGCGGCAACGAAGGTCACTCACGCGGAGCGTCGGGGCCGCCGCCCGCCGGGACCAGCAGGCTCGCTCGGCGCACCGCGTGGGGGCCAAAGCGCGCCCGCAGCTCGTCGGCCAGCCGTCCCACCGCCTCCGCCCGGGCCGCTCCCCCGAAGAGCGCCAGTTGCCGGGGCGCCGCCTCCCGCTGTAGCCCCGAGACGCTGAGGCCGATCAGGCGGATCGCCTGCGGGCGCGGCACCCGGGTGAGGGCACCCCAGGCGCGGCGAAAGATCTCGGCGCCGTCCGTGACCGGCGCCGCCGCGGTGTCGCGGCGAGTCAGGGTGCGGAAGTCGGCAAAGCGGAGCTTCAGGGTGACCGTGCATCCCGCCACGCCGAGGGCTCGCAGCTCGGCCGCCACCCGGTCCGCCTGCCGAAGGAGCGTGGCTCGGAGTCGTGCGAGGTCGGTCGTGTCCCGCTCGAAGGTCTCCTCGGCGCCCACCGACTTGGGGTCCTCCCAGGGGACGACCGGACGGTCGTCCCGCCCGGCGGCGAGCGCCTGAAGATGGCGGGCGCTGGCCGGCCCGAACCGGGCTCGGAGCCGGGGGGGTGACAGGCGGGCAAGTTGGCCGATCGTGCGCACGCCTAGCGCCGCCAGGGACCCCTCGGCTGCTGGCCCCACCCCCCACAGCCGCGCGATCGGCAGGTCCCGCAAGAAGGCCGCCTCCTCGCCCGGACGCACCTCGACCAAACCGTCCGGCTTCCGGAGATCGGACGCCACCTTGGCGACGAACTTGTTCGGCGCCACCCCGGCCGACGCGGTGAGGCCGACCTCGGCCCGGATGGCCGCCTTGATGGCGCGAGCGATCTCCAGGCCGGAGCCGAAGAGCTGGCGGGAGGCGGTGACGTCGAGAAAGGCCTCGTCGAGCGAGAGCGGCTCGACCAGCGGGGTGAAGCGGGCGAGGATCGTCATGATCTCGGCCGAGACCCGCGCGTACTTCGCCATGTCCACCCGAAGGTACACGCCGTGAGGGCAGAGCCGGTAGGCCCGCCCGATCGGCATCGCGGAGTGGATACCGTAGCGTCGAGCCTCGTAGGAGGCGGCCGCCACCACGCCGCGCCCCCGCGGGTCGGCCCCGACGATGACCGGCTTGCCGGCCAGCTCCGGACGATCCCGCTGCTCGACGGCCGCGTAGAACGCGTCCATGTCCACGTGCAGGATCGTGCGGTGAGCCACGGCGTCGCGGCCTGGACCGCGCGGCCTGAAGGACCGCGCTAGGAGGCGGGCGTCAGGAGCGACCCGCTCGCCGCGCCTGGAGGGTCTGCCACTTCTGCAGCGACTTCTTGGAAAAGAGCCACTGGTTCTCGACCTTCACGGCCGGGATCTGTCGCGCCTCGGCCATCCGGGCCAGCGTTCCCTCGTCGAGCGCCAGGAAGGTCGAGGCCTCCTTCACAGTCATCCTGTCCTTCACTCGTCGCCTCCCATGAGCTGATCCATCAGGCGTCCTGGTCGCGGGCGGGGACCGTGTCGGCGGCCCGGCGGAGGGCCTCCACTTCCTGCTCGAGTGCCTGGAGCCGGTCGAGGAGTTGCTCGATCGCCCGGGCCAGGGGGTCGGGAAGGTCGGTGTGCTCGAGGTCGATCACCGGCGTCACTCGCTTGCCGTCCCGCGAGATGACCTTGCCCGGCACCCCTACCACGACCGAGTTCGGCGGCACGTCCCTCACGACGACCGAGCCGGCCCCGACGCGCGTCCCCTCCCCCAGCGTGATGGCGCCCATGACGGCGGCTCCCGTTCCGACCACCACGTTGCGCTCGAGCGTGGGGTGGCGCTTCTCGCGCTTGAGGCTCGTCCCGCCCAGCGTGACGCCCTGGTACAGCGTCACGTCCTCGCCCACCTCGGCCGTCTCGCCGATCACCACCCCCATGCCGTGGTCGATGAACACACCGGGAGCGAGGCGAGCGGCGGGATGGATCTCGATCCCGGTCAGAAAGCGGCTGACGTGAGAGACGAAGCGGGCCATCACGACCCAGCCGGCTCCCCACAACCGGTGGGCGAGCCGGTGAAGCGCCAGCGCGTGAACGCCGGGATAGCACAGGAGGACCTCCAGCCGGTGCCGGGCGGCCGGGTCCCGACTCATCGCGGCCTCGACGTCGCGTCGAATGCCCTCAAACACGGCTGACCTCCCGTGGACTTCGGTAGCGCTCGGCGGCCACCCGGAGCGCTTCCACGACCAGGGTGGCCGCATGTCGCCGCTCGGCGGGCAATCCCCCCAGCGCCCGCTCCACGGCCTCCGCCGACAGCTCGCCCAGTTCCTCGATTCCGCGGTCCCGGATCAACTCGGTGACCAGGCTGGAGGCGGCGATGGAGGGACCGCAGCCGTAGGTCTGGAATCGCGCCTCGGCCACCTGACCATCCCGCACCCGGAGGTAGAACCGGGCCAGGTCGCCGCAGGTGGGGTCCTCGCTCTCGCCGACCGCGTCGGCGTTCCGCATCATCCCGACGTTGCGCGGCGACCGGAAGTGGTCGAGCAGCGTGTCGCTGTACATCAGGCCACGCTCGCCGGCGACAGCACCCGCAGCCGCTCCACGCAGCCCGGCAGGACGTCGAGGATGTAGCTGACGTCTTCCTCGCTCGTGCTCCGCCCCAGCGAGCAGCGGAGGGCGCCCAGTGCCCACTCGGTGGGAACGCCCATCGCGGTCAGCACATACGACGGCTCGAGGCTCCCCGACGTGCAGGCGGAGCCGGCCGAGGCCCCGATTCCCTTGAGGTCGAGCGCGAGGATGAGCGACTCGGCCTCGATGCCACGGAAGCTCATGTTGAGCGTGCCGGGGAGCCGCCGGGTCGGATGGCCGTTCAGGCGGACGTCGGCCACCCGCGCCTGGACGCCTTCCCACAGCCGGTCCCGGAGCCCGCGGACGCGGACGGCTTCTTCGGCCATGTCGCGGGCCCGCACGGCCACCGCCTTGGCGAAGCCGACGATGGCGGGCACGTTCTCGGTCCCCGCCCGCCGCCGGCGCTCGTGGTCGCCGCCGTGCTGGATGGCCACCATCTTGGTGCCCTTGCGGACATAGAGGCCGCCGATGCCCTTGGGGCCGTAGATCTTGTGGGAGGAGCAGGAGAGCAGGCTGATGCCGAGCGCCCGCACGTCGAACGGGATCTTGCCGAACGCCTGCACCCCGTCGACGTGGAAGGGGATGCCCGCCCCCTGGGCGATACGCCCGATCGCCTCGACCGGCATGATCGTGCCGACTTCACTGTTGGCATACATGACGGTGATGAGGATGGTGTCCGGCCGAATCGCCTGCCGGACATCCTCTGGGTCCACCAGGCCGTGAGCGTCCACCGGGAGGTAGGTCACCGTGAACCCGGCCCGCTCGAGCGCCTGACAGGTGCGGAGCACCGCGTGGTGCTCGACCTGGGAGGTGATGATGTGGCCGGCCCGGTGGGCGTGGGCGACTCCCTTGATCGCCAGGTTGTCGGACTCGGTGCCGCCGGAGGTGAAGAGGAGTTCCTCCTTGGCGACCCCGAGGAAGCGGGCGATCTCCTCCCGAGCGGCCTCCACGGCATCCCGCGCCTCGCGCCCGAAGCCATGGATGCTCGACGCGTTGCCGTACAGCTCGCCGAAGTAGGGAAGCATCGCCTCCAGTACCTGGGGGTGGACCGGGGTCGAAGCGTTGTGGTCCAGATAGATCCGCCGCATGGTCATTACCTCATCCAATGGGTGCGCGCGTTGACAGTCGCGGGGGGCCGGTGTTAGCGTGGACGGCGTGAGCAATCTCCGCAGCAAGAAGCTCGGGATCCTGCTCTCCACCGAGCCCGGGCACCCCAACCTCGAGACCTGCCTCGGCCTGAGCCGGGCCGCTCTCGCCGGGGGTGCCGACCTGTACCTCTACCTGGTGGACGACGCGGTCGCCAACATCGACGACGATCGGGTCCTCGACCTCGGCCGCCGGGGGGCCAAGCTCTTCGTGTGCGCCTACGGCTGCCAGCGCCGGCGCCTGCCGATCACCGACAAGGCGACCTACTGCGGCCTGGTGGTGCTGACCGACCTGATCAATGGGTGTGATCGCTTCCTGGCGTTGAACTAGACCATGGCCGCCGAGCACGTCCTGGTCGTCATCTCCGCCGATCCCGAGACCTCCCACCGGGCCAACGAAGCCGTCCGGATCGCCCTCGGCATCATCGCGGGCGAGAACGAGGTGTCGATCGTCCTCCTCGGCCCGGCGGCCAAGGTCCTCGGTGCCGAGATCGAGGACTACATCGACGGCGAGGACACGCTCAAGCACGTCGCCACCCTCAAGAAGCTCGGGCAGAGCTTCCACGTGGAGCGAGCCGCCATCCCGGCCGACGGCGACTGGAACGCCGGCGGTCCCGAGGTGGTGCCGATCACGCTGGCCGAGCTGGCCGCGCTGGTCGCTGAGAGCGACCGAGTGCTGGTCTTCTAGGCGCCCGTGCCCCGTGTCCTTCATCTCATCAAGGACCCCGCCAATCAGACGCCGTTCACCGTGCTGGCCGAGCAGGCCCGCGACCCCGCGAACACGCTGACGGTCGTCCTCCTGCAGCAGGCGGCCGCTCTCCGGGAGGCGCTGCCCGGCCAGGTGTTCCGGCTCGCCGAGCAGGACAACGGGAGCCACTCGCCTTACCCCCCGATCGATCACTCCCGGCTCCTGGATCTCATCTTCGAGGCCGACACCGTCGTCACCTGGTAGCGCCGGCCGTTACTCCCGGCTGGCGCGATACTCCTCCAGCCACGCCATCTGGATCGCTTCCAGCTTCCCTTCGCTGGACGCCTTGGGATCGTCTTCAAACTCCGGCAGCTCGGTCACCCACCGATGGAGGTCGGTGAACCGCACCGTGAGCGGGTCGGTGTCCGGGAACTTCTCGGCGAGCTGGATCGCGATGTCTTCGGTGTCGGACCATCTCAGCGCCATGGCCGCTCTCGCCTACTCGACGATTTCCACGATTACATCGCCCTGGACAATGGCCTGGCAGCCGAGCCGCGAGTGGAGCGTCAAGCCCTGGGCGGTGTCGAGCCGATCCTCCTCGTCCGACTCCATCGGCGAGAGGTTCTCTTCCCCCTGCTTGACGACGACGTGGCAGGTGGTGCAGGCGCAGTTGCCGCCGCAATTGTGCTCCAGCCGGATGTTGTGATGGAGCGCGACGTCGAGGAGCGAGCCGGGCTTCCCGTGATCGCCGTAGGGGAAGTCCTTGTCGTCGACCTCGACCGTCACGTTCTGGGGGAGGAAGGTCACCTTGTATCTGGCCATGCTCACTTCTTCTCGATCGCTTCCGTGATCCGCCGATTGCGGAGCGCGTCCTGCAGTGTCGAATCCATCAGCAGCTCGGCCAGATGTCGGGTCTCCTGGTCGAGCGCCTCGGTAGCGACCCGGATGGCCGCGGCATCCTCGCCGTCGCGGGCCGCCCGCAGGGTCGCCGCCGCCGCCCGGATCCGCTCGGCCTCCTCGGGCGACACCAGACCGGCGCCCTGCCCCAGGGCCCGCTCGGTTCCCCGCAGGACCGTGTCGGCCTCGTTGCGGGCGTCGATCAGCCGGCGGGCCTCGACGTCGGCCTCGGCGAACTCCTGCGACTCCTCGATCATCCGCTCGACCTCGGTCTCGGTGAGCCCGTAGGTCGGCCGGACCTCGACCGACGCCTGGGTGCCGCTCCGGAGCTCCTTAGCCGTCACGTTGAGGATTCCGTTGGCGTCGATGAGGAACGTCACCTCGATGCGGGGGAGGCCGGCCGGCATCGGCGGGATCCCCCGGAGGTCGAACCGGGCCAGGCTGCGGTTGTCCTTGGCCAGATCGCGCTCCCCCTGGACCACGTGCATGTCCACCACGTTCTGCCCATCCACCGAGGTCGTGAAGTCCTCCTTGGCCGCGGTCGGGATCGTGGTATTGCGGGGGATCAACACGCCCACCGCGCCGCCCAAGGTTTCGATCCCCAGCGAGAGGGGCGTGACGTCGAGCAGGAGCATGTGGGTGATCCCGCCCGCCAGGATGTCGGCCTGGACGGCGGCGCCCAGCGCCACCACCTCGTCCGGATTCAGCTCGGCGTGCGGGTTCTTGCCGAACAGCTCCTCGACCCGCCGTCGGACCAGCGGCGTCCGGGTGGCGCCGCCGACCAGCACCACTTCGTCGATCTGGTCGGCCGTCAGCCCGGCGTCGGCCAGGGCCATCCGGCACGGGCCCAGCGTCCGCTCCACGACCGGCATGATCAGCCGCTCCAGCTCGGTCCGGTCGAGCTGGCGGCGGTATTCGAAGCCGTGCTGGGGCATGGGAATGGTGAGCACCGTCCGCTCGACGCTCGACAGCTGGACCCGCGCCGCCTCGGCTCCCAGCCGGATCTCCTGCATCGCCTCCGGATCGCCGGCCACGTCCACGCCGTGCCGAGCCCGGACCTCGGCCAGGACGAGGTCCACCAGCACCCGGTCGAAGTCGTCACCGCCGAGATGGGTGTCCCCGTTGGTCGAGAGGACTTCGAAGATCCCCTCCTTCACCTTCAGGATCGAGATGTCGAAGGTCCCGCCCCCGAGGTCGTAGACCGCGATCAGCCCCTCCCGGTTCCGCTGGAGGCCATAGGCCAGGCAGGCCGCCGTCGGCTCGTTCACGATCCGCAGGACGTCGAGGCCGGCGATCCGGCCCGCGTCCTTGGTGGCCTGGCGCTGGCTGTCGTTGAAGTACGCGGGGACCGTGACGACGGCCTTCTCCACCGGCCGGCCGAAGTGGCGCTCGGCGCGGAGCTTGAGCTCGCGCAGGATGAGGGCCGAGATCTCGGGTGGGGTCAGCTCCCGGTCGGCGACGCGAATCCGCACAACCTCCTGGCTGGGCGTCACCCGGAACGGGAAGTAGCGCAGCTCGTCCTTGACGTCCTCGTAGCCCTTCCCCATGAACCGCTTGATCGAGTAGACGGCCCGTTCGGCGTTGCGAATGAGCTGCCGCTTGGCGGCCTCGCCCACCACCGGACCGGCGGGGCCGAAGGCCACCACCGAGGGGAGCAGGACCCGCCCCTCCTCGTCGGCGATCACGCGGGGCACGTCGCCTTCCATGTACGCGATCAGGCTGTTGGTCGTCCCGAGGTCGATGCCCACGATCAGCTCGCGGGCGCCTTCCCGTGGCTTGCCGCGCGGCGCCTTGATCTCCAGCTCCGCCATCAGGCTGGCCGCCCTTCCAGGGTCGTGTCGAGGTCGCGCACGATGGTTTTCAGGTACGCGCGCTCGGCCAGGAGATCCCGCATCTCGCCGAGGAGTGCCCCCCGCTCGGCGTCGGCGGCGGCCTCCCAGCGGGGGAAGAGCGCCATCAGCGCCGGCTCCGTCCGGGCCCGCCGCCCGTCCAGCTCGGCCCGCGCCGCTTCCAGCCGGACTCGCAGGGCGGGTACCTGGTCCGATTCCGCCCCCTCCAGCTCCTCTCGCGCCTCCTGCAGCTCCATGATCTCCTCGAACAGGTCGGCCGGGGGACGGGCCTGGCCGGCGGTGCCGAGCGCCATGCCCGCCTGGGCCAGCAGGTACTCGATCCGGGCGATCGGATCGCGCAAGGTCCGGTAGGCGCTGTTGACGGCCGCCGAGTTTTCCAGGCTGATCGCCTGCTCCTCGGCGGCGCGCAGGCGGAAGTAGTCGGGGTGGAAGCGGCGGTTCAGCTCGTGACAGCGCCGCTCCAGCTCCGTCCGGTCGAGCGCCAGGCGCCGGCCGAGGCCCAGCACCGCCCAGTGGTCGGAGCCCTCGGCGAAGGGCTGGAGCCGGCCGCACTCCGGACAGAGGTCACCCCCCGGCGCCTCCCCGCCGCACCCCCAGCACTTCACCGTCGGCGTCGCTGTCATCGTTTCCCTAAAACCAGACCGGGCCTCCCCGAGGCCCGGTCGCAATCATCGCCCCCCGGGCGGGCTCCTACGTCGTGAACGAGGTGCCGCAGCCGCAGCTCGCCTTGGCGTTCGGGTTGACGAACGTGAAGCCTCCGGTCAACCCCTGGTTGACCCAGTCCAACATGGTGCCGTTCAGGTAGAGGTAGCTCTTCGCGTCCACCACCACCTTGACGCCGTCGATGTCGAACTGCTTGTCGTGCTTTCCCGCCTCGGTATCGAACTCCAGGTTGTAGGAGAGTCCCGAGCAGCCGCCACCCTTCACGCCCATGCGCAGGAAGGCGCCCTCTAGCTTCTGACTCTCCATCAACTCCTTCACCCGCTGGATGGCCGCGGGCGACAACTGGACCGCCATCGTCCTTCGCTCCTCGCGCTAGTGCTTGGCCTCGGCCGCCGCCTGCTTTTCGGCCCACTTCTCCTGAAAGTCCCTGATGGCCGCCTTGATGGCGTCCTCGGCGAGGACCGAGCAGTGGATCTTGACCGGCGGCAGCTTCAGCTCGTTCACGATGTCCGTGTTCTTGATGTTCAACGCATCGTCCACGCTCTTGCCCTTGAGCCACTCGGTAGCCAGGCTCGAGCTGGCGATGGCGGAGCCGCAGCCGAAGGTCTTGAACTTGGCGTCCTCGATGACGCCGGTGTCCACGTTGACCTTGATCTGGAGCTTCATCACGTCGCCGCACTCCGGCGCGCCGACCAGCCCCGTCCCCAGCCCCGGCGTGTCCTTGGCGAAGGAACCCACGTTGCGGGGGTTGTTGTAGTGGTCGATCACCTTGTCGCTGTAGGCCATGGTCCGGTTTCCCCCTTACTCCGCCTTCCACTGGATGGACTTGAGGTCAACGCCTTCCTTGGCCAACTCGTAGAGCGGGGACATCTCCCGCAGCCGGGTGACCACCTCGATCGTCCGGTTCGCGACATAGTCGATCTCTTCCTCGGTCGTGAACCGGTGGAGCCCATACCGGATGGACGAGTGCGCCAGATCGGCCCCGACGCCCAGAGCGGCGATGACGTAGGACGGCTCCAGGGTGGCCGACGTGCAAGCCGAGCCCGACGACAGCGCCACCTCCTTGTTGAGCCCCATCAGGACCGACTCCCCCTCGACGTAGGCGAAGGAGATGTTCAGGTTGTGGGGAAGCCGCTTCTCGGGATGCCCGTTCAGGTACGTCTCGTCCACCGTGGACAGGATCCGGTCCTGAAGCCTGTCCCGGAGTTTGGCTAGCCGGGCGCCCTCCTCGGCCATGAGTTGCCCACAGATCTCGGCCGCCTTGCCGAAGCCCACCGCCAGCGGGACGGGCACCGTGCCCGACCGCGTGCCGCGCTCGTGCCCGCCCCCGTCGATCATGGGAGCGATCCGCACTCGCGGGGCCCGCCGGCGGACGTAGAGGGCGCCGATGCCCTTGGGGCCGTAGATCTTGTGGGCCGAGCACGTCAGGAGGTCGATCCCCATCTTCTCGACGTCCACCGGGACCTTCCCGACCGCCTGGGTGGCGTCGGTGTGGAAGAGGATCCCCTTCTCCTTGGCCAGCTTGCCGATCTCGGCGATCGGCTGGACCGTCCCGATCTCGTTGTTGGCGAACATGACCGAGATCAGGATGGTCTTGTCGGTGAGAGCACCCCGGACGACTTCCGGGTCCACCAGCCCATCGGAGCCGACCGGGATGTAGGTCACCCGCACGCCCGACTTCTCCAGTCGGTGGCAGGGGTCGAGGATGGCCCGGTGCTCGATGGCCGTGGTCACGATGTGGTTGCCCTTCTCCCGGTACATCTCGGCGATGCCCTTGAGGGCCAGGTTGTCCGATTCGGTGCCTCCCGAGGTGAAGACGACCTCCTTGGGATCACGGGCCCCGATCAACCGGGCCACCTGTTCCCGGGCGCGCTCCATCGCCCCCTCGGCCTCCCAGCCGAAGGGGTGGTTGCGGCTGCCGGGATGGCCGAACTTCTCGACGAAGTAGGGCAGCATCGCCTCCAGCACGCGGGGGTCCATCGGCGTGGTGGAGTGGCTGTCCATGAAGATCGGGAGCTTCACTGCCATAGTCGCGCTCTCCTCAATTCGTCGCACCGGCCAGCGGCACCGGGATCGTCACGGGCGCCTGGTAGGCGTTCATCTCCTCGAGACTCAACGTGTTCAGCAGCTGCTCGATACTCACCTGGATCATCCAGATCGGCCGCCGGATATTGCATCGGTCGAGCTGGGGGCACCCGAGGTCCTGGTAGCAGTGGACGATCCCGAGTGGCCCCTCGATCGCCCGCAGCACCTCGCCGACCATGATCTTTCGGGGCTCCCGGGCCAGGATATAACCACCCTTGGGCCCGTTCAGACTCCTGATCAGCTTCCGCTTGGCCAGCCGCTGGAGGATCTTCGCCAGCAGTTCGCCCGGGATGCCCAGATCCTCGGCGATCCGCTTGGCGTTCGCCACCCCGTCGTGCTGGTGGAACGCGATATAATGGACTGCCATCAGGCCGTAATCGGCCTTCTTGGTGAATCTTAACACCGACCTCTCCGATCGCCGACCATTTTAGTCGCACATAAGGATCACACGGGGACCGCGTGGCGTCAAGCGAAATCTCCGTGGTCCCGGGAGGAAAGCGTGTGAGTTCGGAGAGTAAACTCCAGTTTGAATCTTCGCCAGCCTACCGGATCGTGGTCGAACAGCTCAACGCCGTCGCCAAGCGAATCGGCCTGAACGCCGCGATCCACGAGCGCCTCCGCTACCCCCGCCGGGCCCTCGTCGTCAGCGTCCCGACGCCGATGGACGATGGGCACACCGAAGTCTTCATCGGCTATCGGGTCCATCACAACACGGTGCTCGGGCCGACCAAGGGGGGCATCCGCTATCATCCGGACGTCAGCCTCGGCGAGGTCTCCGCCCTGGCCATGCTGATGAGCTGGAAGTGCGCGCTCATGGGCCTGCCTTACGGCGGCGCCAAAGGCGGCGTCGCGTGCGACCCGGGCCGGATGTCGCCGCGTGAGCTCGAGCGGATGACCCGGCGCTACACGGCCGAGGTCATGCTCCTGATCGGCCCCGACCTGGACATCCCCGCGCCCGACCTCGGCACCAACGAGCAGACCATGGCCTGGGTCATGGATACCTACGCCATGACCCAAGGACGGACGGTCCCGGGCGTCGTGACGGGGAAGCCGATCCTCATCGGGGGGTCCGCGGGCCGGCGGGATGCGACCGGGCGCGGCCTCGTCTACGCCCTGGGCCAGGCCGCCCGGGACAGCGGCCTGGACCTCAAAGGAGCGCGCGTCGTGGTCCAGGGGTTCGGCAACGTGGGGTCGGTGGCGGCCCGACTCCTCTGGCGGGAGGGCTGCCTCATCGTCGGCGTCTCCGACGCCCAGGGCGGAATCACGAATTCACGCGGGCTCGATATCCGGGAGTTGACGAACCACGTGAGAGAAGCGGGATCGGTGGTCGGTTTCCGTGGTGCGGAAGCGGTCACCAACGCCGAACTGCTGGAGTTGCCGTGCGACGTGCTGGTTCCCGCCGCGGTGGGCGGCCAGATCACGGTCGAGAACGCCGACCGCATCAAGGCCCGCATCGTCGCCGAAGGGGCCAATGGGCCCACCACGCCCGAAGCCGACGACATCCTGGCCGACCGGCGAGTGCTGGTGATCCCCGACATCCTCGCCAACGCCGGCGGGGTGGTCGTGTCCTACTTCGAGTGGGTGCAGGGACTCCAGTACTACTTCTGGCGGGAGAGCGAGATCAACACGCGGCTGCAGGAGCTGATCATCCGCGCCTACAACCAGGCGGCGGGCCTGGCCAAGCGGGAATCGGTGAGCCTGCGGACGGCGGCGCTGATGCTAGGGGTGCGCCGCGTGGCCGAGGCCTTCCAGCTCCGCGGCTTCTATCCCTGAGCCGGGCCGACAACCGTCGCATCCCGGCGTCCTCGGTCGTCGGCGCGCCTCAACTTTGGGTGGCTCGCCCCGGACGGCGGGGCCCCAGCCCCGCGACGTCCGGTGGCTCGCGTACGCGGCATATGCCTCGGCGCGCCTCCTCCCTGCGTCCTAGGGCTGCTCGGTTCTCGGCCCGGCTCCCGGCCGATTAGCCGGCCCCGTCCTCCCGCAGCTGCCGGGCGGCCTCCTCCGGGAACGTCTCGTTGACGGCGATCCCCGCCACCGGCGCCTTCCGCTGCTCCCCGGGCGTGAGCTCCAGGTGCCAGTGGTAGTCCCGGGCCACCGTGTCCCACTCGCCCTGCAGGACCTTCACCTGCAGGTTGGGTGCGGTGTGAAGCACCAGCTCGTATGGCGGGTCGCCGAGTACCTTGGCCAGGCTTCCCAGCAGGTCCCGGAGGAGGCGGGCCAGGTCGGCCGCCTGCTCCGTCGAGAGGTCCTCGTAGGCGCAGGCGTGCTTCCGGGGAATCACCCTCAGCTCGAAGGGGACGCGAGCCGCGTAGGGCACGAACGCCACGAACTGGGACGTGGTCCGCACGACCCGGTCACCGCTGGCCAGCTCCTCCCGCACGGTATCGCAGTAGACGCACCGCCGCTTGTACCCGTAGTACTCACGGGCCTGGGTCAGCTCGGCCCGGATGTCGTCGAAGATGATCGGGGTGGCCAGGATCCGGGAATAGGGGTGACGGATCTTGGCCCCGGGCTTGCCGTGCCGCCGGGTCACCACCACGTTGCGGATCTTGCTGTCGCGCTTCAGGTCCTGGATGCGGTCGCGGTACATCCACAGGACGCGGACGAGCTGATCGTCGTCCATGGCGACGAGCGTCACGTCGTGGCCGGGGTCCTCGACGACGATCTCGCTCGCCCCCCGAGTCGAGATCCGGTCGAACATCCCCACGCCCTCGCGAACGAGGTCTTCCTCGATATTGAAGTAGGGGTCACCCTCGGGGACGACGCGGACTTGCCAGCCGGGGGCATCCGGGGCGCTGCCGGGGGGACGGTACGCCGCGATCTCGCGGGAGGTGAGACCCTCGTTGCCCGGGCAGAAGGGGCAGACGTTGCCGTCGCCCTCCCAGGGTTGGCTGGCCCGGCGACGGACGAGCACCCACTTCCCGGTGGCGGGGTCCTTGCGAAGCTCGCCCTTCATCGTCTTTCCTCGGTCCAATCCACCACGGGCTGAAAACCCAATATCGTCAGTAAGATAGCGGATCGGGGCCGAGTTGTCAAACGACCGCCACCCGGCAGCGGCCGCTGTGGCGCGCACCGGTACCGCCGAGGCGGGCATCCTAAGGACGAGCGAGGACACCGCTCAGGAGGAGGATGGGAGATGCCTGACCGACCGGTGGTCGTCTACTCGAGCCCGACCTGACGCCCCTGCAAGGCGACGAAGGAGTTCCTTCGTGCGAGCGGCGTCCCGTTCACCGACATCGACGTCAGCACCGACGTGGAAGGGCGCGAGGAGTTGATCCGTCGCACCGGCCAGATGGCGGTCCCCATCATCGTGGTGGGCGACGAGATCGTGGTCGGCTTCGACCGCGTGCGGCTCACCGCGCTGCTGGGCCTCGGCCGCTGATTCGGAGCGGGTTGGCCGAGGTCAGACTACTGAGCTTTCTCCTTGTCGCGGAGCTTCTTGAGATGCTGCCGGGCCACGTCCACCCACTCCTTCTCGGTCGCGATCTGGGATGCCAGCGCGATGTAGCGTTCCCACTGGGCGATCGCCTCTCTGACATCGACCTTTTCGTAGGCGAGGGCGAGATTGTAGTGGGCGCCGGTGTGCTTGGCATCTGAATCGATCACCTTCCGGTACTCGGCGATCGCGTCGCGGTAGAGGCCCTTTTCTTCGTAAATCTCACCGAGCCCCATCCGGGCGTCCAGGAAGTAGGGGTCCAGCTCGATCGCCTTCTTGTAGGCGTTGACGGCTTCGTAGTAGAGCCCCTTCTCACCGTAGTAGATCTTGCCCAGGCTGAAGTGGACGCGCGCGTTCAGAGGATCGAGGACGAGGGCCTTCTGGTAGTGACCGATCGCGCCCTCGTTGTCGCCCTTGGCCGCCTTGGCGTCGCCGAGCCCGACCTGCGCCTCGGCGTAGTGCGGGCGGAGGCTCAGCGCCTTCTGGTAGGCCTCGATCGCCTGATCGTAGAGCCGGCGGGGGCTGAGCATGAAGAGGTCACCGAGGGCCTTGAGCGGCTCGGGCAACGCCGGGTCGACCTGGGTGGCGGCCCGGAACTGGGCCGCGCCCTTCCAGCGGTTGCCGAGGGCGAGGTGGGCGAGACCGAGGTGGTAGTGCGCCACCGCGAAGGTCGGGTCGATCTCTACGGCGCGGGCGAACAGCTCGGCCGCGCCTTCGTATCCCTCCTGGCCGCCCCGCAGGTACGAGCGGCGACCCTTGACGTACGCCTCGAACGCCATGAGGTTGGCCGTCGGCTTGGCGGCCGCCACCATGCGCTGCAGCTCGTCGGGCTTGAGGCCGAGCCGGAGCGCCCGCGCGTAAATGGTCACCACGTCGGCCTGGGTCTCGAGCACGCGGTCGGGACCGCCCACCAGCGCGTCCAAGGTCTGCCCGTCCGTCCGGTTGAGGTCGAGGAGCTTGGGAACGATCGAGACGCCGCCCTCTGCCGTCCGCTGGTACTCGCCGTAGAAGACCAGCTCCGCCCGGAGCGTCCGGGCCAGGGCAGGCGCCGCGCGCTCCGGCGGGGCAGCCGGGTCGATGCCGGTGGCCCGGGCCGCCTGGGCGACGCGGCCGCGGTCGAGCGGCAGCAGGGCCGGCGTGGCCTGGGCAGCCAGGGCGAGGGTCTCGGCGATCCCCTCCCCGATCCAGCCGTCGCCGCCGTCCGCCGTGACGTTCTGGAACGGCAGGACCAGCACCGGCCGCGGCTTCGTCGCCGCCCCCAACTCCATCCAGCCGCCGGTCACCGCCAGGCCACCGGCGGCGACCAGGACGAGCGCGCGGGTCAGCTGTCTACGCATCGCTCACCTCGCGTCCACGCGTCCGGCGACGGATCCACCGGCCGAGGGCCGGTCCGACCCGCCGGACTGCGATCTCGGGAACCAGCACCAGGGTGACCAGGCCGGCCAGCCACGACCAGAGGTCCGTCGGCACGCGTGAGCGGCGGCGGCTCGCCGTGAAGGCCTCCTTGGCCTCCCCCAACCCGCCGCCTCCGGTCAGCTCGCTGATCTCTCGCAAGAGCACCTCGTCGGGCCCCAACTCGCGATACTCCTGCGCGTAGGGCACGACGGTGCCGACGATCTGGGAGCCGAGGAGCTGTCCGTCCTTCCGCTGGGAGAGCCCGCCCAGGTAGACCCCCTCGCCGCGGGCGGGGAACGTGCCCCGGTACCGGCCCGGGGCCACCTGCTCCAGCTCCACCACCTGCTGACTCTTGTCCGGGTTGATCACCCCGAGCTGACTGTCGAGGAAGTTGATGAACTCGCCCTTGGGGTCGATCGCCTCGACGGTGACCACTCCCTGGCCATCGCGCCGCTCTACCGTGGCGGTGGTGTCGCTGCGGGCGCCGGCCCGGAGGGTCCAGCGCACGGTCTGCGACCAGAACTTGTTGAAGTCCCGCCACCGGAGCCAGAGGATCCCCCACTTGGCTTTGGCGTCGGCGGTGAAGGCCACCGAGCGCCCGAGCCCGTACCGCCAGGCCGCCATGAGGGGGTCCTCCTGGTGCGTCATCAGCAACTGCTCGGCCGTCGGCTTGATCGTGGTGGCGACGTAGCCGCCCAGCGGCGGCGCCTTCGTCCACTCGATGTCCTGGATGGCTTCGTGGTACTGGCTGGTCACGATCGGGCGGAACGGCTGCTCGATCAGCGACGCCTTGGACGCGAGCTGGGTCTCGAGGGTGAAGATCCGGGGGACGGTCAGGGTCTCCTCGGTGAAGTAGAAGCGCCCCCGGCCCCACTTGGCCACGTCGATCATGAGCTGGAGGTCGGCGTCGGAGCCGATGGCGACGCCGGACACGGTGATCTTGTCCTTGACCATCCGGCGGATCAGGGAGGCAAAGTCGCCGCGCGTCATCTGGCCGTCGGAGAGGAAAATGACGTGCTTGAGCAGAGCATCCCGGTCGTAGAGCGCCTTGTAGGCCTCGCGGACCGCCGGGTAGCCGTCGGTGCCGCCGCCGGCTTTGATGGCCGAGACCTCGCGGTGGATCGCCCGCTTGTCCTTGGCCGTCTGGAGGGGGACATGCCAGACGAACTCGGTGTCGAAGGAGAGGACGCCGACCTCGTTCCGCTCGTCGAGGAGGTCCACGACCAGGTGGGCCGCCTCCTTGGCGACCTCGAGCTTGTTGACCTTGTCGTTGTCCTTCATTCCCATCGCCATGGAGCCGGAGCGGTCGATCACCAGCATCACGGCCAGACTCGGGATCTCGATCTTCTGCTTGACCTCCATGGTGACCGGAAGGGCCTCCTCGATCGGCGTCCGATAGAGGCCGCCCAGCCCGAAGGTCTCCTCGCCCCCGATCATGACGAGCCCCCCGCCCTGATCACGCACGTAGTCGCGGACCAGGGTCATCTGGTTGCGCGTCATCTTGAGCCCGGAGACGTTGGACAGGATGAGGCCGTCGTACTTCTCGAGCTGGGCCATCGAGGTCGGCAACCCGTCGGGGCCGACCAGCCTCACGTCGATGTGCTGGGAGCGAAGGGCGGAGACCAGATTCTGGGCCTGGCCCGGATCCCGATCCACCATCAGGACCTGGGGGCGGCCGCGCACCACGGTGAGCCCGATGGCGCGGTTGTTGTCCTCGATCACGTCGCCCTCGACCTCGACCAGCGCCTGATAGACGTGGACGCCGGCCTGCTCGAGGGCCTGCCGGTACGTCAGCACGTTCTTCCCCGCCGTGAGGCGGACGACCTGCGAGCCCAGGAACTCCCCGTTGCGGTAGAGGGAGAGGCGCCCGGCCGTCTCCTTCACCGAGTTGACGACCACCTTGGCATAGAACGGCTCGCCGAACTTGACCTCGGTCGGCAGCAGGAGCTGTTCGACCACGACCTCCTGGGGGAAGGTGAGCCCGAGCGGCGAGTAGTAGATGGGGACACCGGAATCTTTGGCGGCCTGGGCGGCGGCCAGGGCCTTGCCGGCGTTCTCGCGGCCGTCCGACAGGAGGACGATGCGATTGGCCTCCCCGGCCGGGAACGAGGCGAGCGCGAGCTGGATCGCCCGTTCGATGTTGGTGCTGTTGGTGGTGCCGGGCGGCTGCGGCCGGGCCAGCGTCGGCTTGGCGCGGAGGGGCTCGGCGAGCTGGGGCTCGCGGCCGAAGGTGATCAAGCCGGCCCGATCCTCGTCCTTCATCCCTTCCAGCGCGGCGGCCGCGTACCGGTAGCCGGTCTCCCGGGCGGCCAGGCTCACGCTGTCGGACATGTCGAGAAGGAAGAAGACGTTCTGGCGGTCGAGCCAGCGCGAGACCTGGGGCTGGGTCAGGGCCCACAGGAGGACGACGAGGCTGGCGCCCCGGACCCCGAGCGCCCAACGATCGACCGGCCGCGGCAGCAGCGCAGTCCGGCCGCCGCCGCTCTGCCGGCGCCAGTAGAGGAAACCCTCCAGAGCCAGGGTCAGAATGGCCAGGAAGAGGAGCGGCTGCCACAGCTCCTTCTGGTAGGTGTAGAGGTCGGTGCCCGTGCCCTCGGCCGGTGGTGGCCCCACCGGCAAGGGCTGGGGCCGGATGTTCGACTCACCGGCCTGGAGCAGATTGACGGCGAAGGCCATCTCGCGCGGTCCGGTGACCAGCGTGTAGGTCCCGACGCGGTCGGTCTGGGTGAAGGAGAGGGCACCGCGGGTGATCTGGGCCTTCCGGGTCCCGCCCTGGGGATCCCGGACGGTGGCTTCGTCGATCCCGTGCTCGACCGTCACCAGGAAGGGGTCGCCGGCCCGCACCATGAGATCGGCGCCCTCCAGCCCGACCGGCTGCAGCCAGCGCAGGCTGTTGGACAGGATCAGCGGGAACGCCACCCGCAGCGGCAGGTCGGTCTTGAACAGGTCGAAGCCGACGAAGACCGCCTTCCGGTGCTGCTCCTCGAGGAGGTAGATGAGTGGCCCGCCGACCGACTCCAGCAGGGTCCGGCCGGCCGCCACCGGGCGCACGCGGAGCGCCTCTTCCACCCCGACCTTGGAGAGGTCCACGAAGCGCATGATCGGGTGCGAGCGGTCCCAGTCGAGGACGGTCGGCTGCTCCATGGGTCCCAGGGGCTCGATGGGGACGTCGCCCGGCACCGCGTTGACCAGCACGAAGCGGCCGGGGCCGACCTTGGGCGGCGAGGTGCTGTCGAGCACCACCACGTCGTAGGTCCCCATCCCGCCCGAATACTCGCTGGGCGCCCTCGTCTCCAGCACTACCTGCGGATCGGCCTTGAGCGCCTTCTCCAGGAAGAGATTGCCGGGGCTGACCAGCAGCACCTTGATGCGCCGGGGCGCCGGGATGATGCCGTAGACGACATTGTCAGCCTCGAGGTCGTCACGGATGCCGATCTCGACACGGATCTGGCCCCCGCCCTGGTGGGTGAAAGGCACGATGACGTTGCGCTTGACCTGAGGGCCGAGGGCGATGCTCTGCTCGCTGACCGGCTTGTCGTCGATGGAGACGGTGAGCGGGAAGGCGAGCCGCTCGTTCGAGAAGTTCGTCAGCGAGAGAAAGGCCTGGTGGTCGTAGATCCCGTAGTAACTCTTGCGGAGCGCGAACTGGGTGATGCCGACGTTGCGGGAGCCGACCCCCACGCTGACCCAGCGCACCCGGGGGTCGGGAAACTCGCGGACCTGAGCGGGATCGAAGGCCCCGTCGGTGATCACCTGGACGCGGACCCGGCGGTCGAGGGCGGGCACCAGGGTCAGCGCGGTGCGGATCGCCTCGCTCAGGTGGTTGGGGAGGTCGCGGGCCTGCATGTCGTAGATGGCCCGCCGCGCCCGGTCCAGCTCCCGGGTAAATGGCACCCGGATGACCGGGTGGGTGGTGGCCTCGATGACCATGACCTCGGCGCCCCGCCCGGCCTCGTCGATCAACTGGACGGCCGCCCGCTGCGCCTCGGCAAAGCGGCTGGGGGCGACATCGCGGGCCTTCATGGAGGCCGAGACGTCCATCACCACCACCAGCCGGTCGGCCCCCTTGCCCTGCAGGGTGACGGTGGGCCGGGCCAGGGCCACCGAGAGCAGCACCAGCCCCAGCACCTGCAGCAGCAGCAGTGGGTCGACCTGGAGCCGCTGGAAGAGCGCGGAAGCCTGCTGGTCCCGCAGCACCGGCGCCCACAGGAGGATCGAGGTGACCCGACGCTGCTGGCGCCGTACCTTGAGGAAGTAGAGCAGGAGCAGCGGGACCGACAGCCCGAGCAGCAGGAACGCCAGGGGCGAGAGGAACGTCACTGGAGCAAGCTTCCCTTCAGCCGCCGGAGCAGGAGGTCGTCCAGCGGCACGTCGGTCGAGACGCGGACGTAGTTGATCTCGTTGGCCCGGCAGAAGCCCTCGATGCCGCCCAGGAAGGCGGCCAGGCGGGCCTCGTAGCCGCGGAGGGTCTCGGGGTCGATCGAGACCTCCCGCACCTCCCCCGATTCGGCGTCCACCAGCTCGAGGTCGCCGGCCAGCGTGGGGCGCAGCTCGTCTCGGTCCAGGACGTGGAGCACGTGGATGTCGAAGCGGCGCTCCATCAAGGCCCGGAGGCCGTCCTCATAGCCGCCGGGGTCGAGGAAGTCCGAGATGACGATGGCCACCCCCGAGTCCTTCGCCCGCTGGGCGTACTGCCGGAGGCTGGCGTTCAGATGAGTAGGGCCGGCGGGGACCAGCCCGGCCAGGAACGCGGCGAGCGGGAGAAACTGGTTGCGCCCGCGCGTCGGCAGCCACCCTTCCGAGACCCGGTCCCGGAAGACGGCGACCCCGACCCGTTCGAGGTTGGTGAAGCCGATGAAGGCCAGCGCGGCGGCCAGCCGGACGCCGTAGGTGAACTTGGTCGGGTTGCCGCCGTCGCCGAAGTCCATCGACGCGCTGCCGTCGAGGACCAGGTGGATGCAGAGATCTTCCTCGTCCATGAAGACCTTCAGGTAGAGGCGGTTCAGCCGGGCAAAGGCGTTCCAGTCCACGTAGCGGAGATCGTCCCCGATCTCGTAGGGCCGGTAGTCGGCGAACTCCACGCTCGAGCCGCGCCGCGGACTCTTGCGCTCGCCCTTCACGCGGCCCACGTGGGAGCGCCGGGAGACGAAGGTCAGCCGCTCGAGCTGGAGGAGAAAGGTATTGGAGAAGAAGCGCTGACCGGGAGCGCCCGCTGCCGCCGGCTCACCGGCCGCGGAGCCGCGAGAGGCCCGGCGCATCAGCGCTCCTCGAGGGACTGGAAGTAGTCCTTCACCTGGGTCCGGTAGTCGAGCGGAATATTCTCCTTGGCCAGCGCGTCCTCCATCATCTTGCGGTACTGGGAGTAGACGCGCATGTAGGGCAGCCGCGACGGGTTGTGGGCCCCCCGGCCGATCATGTTCGTGTCATAGGCTTCCTTGCGCCCCTTGCGGGACTGGCCTTCCACCCCCATGTCGATGGGGTCTCGCGCGAGCCGCCCGGTCGGGTCGCCGCGCCAGTTCGGGTTGCTGCCCTTCCCCGGCAACGACCCCTCGCCCTCGCCGAAGTCGGGGTCCGTGTCGCCGCCCCGCCCGCGCGCGGAGCGACCGCTCTGGTCCCGGCCACCGTCCAGTCCCTTTCCGCCCCGCTCGCGCTCCTCCATCGACCGCATCTTGTTCAGCGCCCGCTCCATCGCGTCGAGAGCTCGGCCCATCTGCCCTTCCTCGAGGGCCTGGGCGCCCTCCATCAGCTCCTGGCCGAAGTCTCCCTCGCCGCCGGGCTGGTTCCGCCGGCCCAGTCGGTTCATCTCGTCGAGGAGCTGGCGCATCCGGTCCCGGGAGAGCTTGTTGGGATCCATCCCGCCCATGAGCTCCCGCGACTTCCGGAACAGCACCTTGTACGGCGTCTGGGTGAAGTCGCGTTGGAGGTCGGGCAAGCTGTCGGGCCGTTCCAGCATCCGCAGCCGCTCGTCCCCCTGCTTGAGGAAGCTCGAGAAGTCGGGTCGCTTCTGGGCGACGCTGGTGTCCTTGTAGATGGCGGCCAGATCGCCCCGCGCCTGCTCGGGCGCGGGATTCGGCCGCTGCTGGTAGTCGCGGTCCTGCAACTCGACCCGCTCCGACCGCTCCGTCTTCTTCTGGGCCGGGCGATCGGCGACCTGGGGGGGGCCCGCCTTCTCGGCCTGCTGCTCCTTCTCCTCGGGCGGGGTGAACGGCGGCATCAGATCCTCCGGCACCGGCAGGGGCGGCAGGTAGGGCAACACCACCAGGGCGAGCATGGGCACCGGGAGGAAGCGGACCTCGCGCGGCCAACGCCAGGGGACAGCCTTCCTCAGGTCGAGGCCGGGCGCGCGGGCGATCGCATCGCGGATCACGAAGGGGCCGAGGGAGCCGCCCTCGCGGCCGCCGAGCAGCTCGAGGGCGGTGGCGAGGCGGTCGTGGAGGCCGAAGGTGCGATCGGCGAGGCGGGCGACGTCCGCGGCCGGCACCCGGAGCAGGAGCCCGTACAGCACGCCCCCCAGCAGGCCGGCGAGGACCAAGCCGCCCGCCACCGGCAGCGCGAGCGGGCCGATGAGCGAGCGGAGGAGGACGGGCAGGACCGCCGCCGCCAGCCCCAACGTGCATCCCCGGAGCCCGTAGAATACCGCGCGCCGCTGCCGGATCAGCCGCGTGAGCCTCTGCACCGTGAGCTGGAGCGCCGCGCCGTCTTCCATGGGGCCTCCTCAGGATGTCGCCGGTTCGGCCTTTAGCGGAGGAACACCTCCTTGCCCTCGCGGATAGCCGCGTCGGCCGCCTCCAGCACTTCCGTGATCAGGCGATCGCCGTCGATCCCCTCGGCCTCGCCCTCGAAGTTCAGGATGATACGGTGCCGCATGGCGGGCAACGCGATCGCCTTGAGGTCCTCGACGCTGACGTTGAACCGTCCCGAGCGCAGGGCAAGAACCTTGCCGCCGAGCACCAGCGCCTGGGCGGCCCGCGGGCTGGCGCCGTAGCGCAGGTAGCGCCGGCTGACGTCGGGAGCGCCTTCCCACTGGGTGTGGGTCCCCATGACGGCCAGCGACGCGAAGTTGCGGACGTGGGAGGCGATCGGGACCTCCCGCACCAGCTCGCGGAAGGCCATGACCTCGTCGCCCGTCATCACCTGCTCGGTGACCGGTTCCTGGACCCGCGTGGTCCGCTCGATGATCTGGTTCAATTCCTCGATGGCCGGGTAGCGCACGCGGAGCTTGAAGAGGAATCGGTCGAGCTGGGCTTCCGGCAGCGGGTAGGTTCCCTCCATCTCGATGGGGTTCTGGGTGGCGAGGACGAAGAACGGGCTCGGCAGCCGGTGGCTGACGCCGGAGACGGTGACGCTCCCCTCCTGCATCCCCTCCAGCAGGGCCGACTGAGTCTTGGGGGTCGCCCGGTTCACCTCGTCGGCGAGGAGGACGTGGGCGAAGATCGGTCCACGCTGGAACTGGAAGTGGCGGCGACCCTCGGCGTCCTCCACGATGATGTTGGTGCCGATGATGTCGGCCGGCATGAGGTCAGGGGTGAACTGGATGCGGGAGAAGGTGAGGTCGACGCAACTGGCCAGCGTCCGGACCAGCAGCGTCTTGCCGAGGCCGGGAACGCCTTCCAGGAGGACATGGCCGCCGGCGAAGAGGCAGACCAGCACCTGATCGACGATCTCCTCGTGCCCGACGATGACCTTGTGGACCTCGCTCTTCAGGCGCTCGTACCCGCGGACGAAGTCCTGGACCCGCTCTTCGGTCATCTCTGACCCCCTGGCGCCGGCCGGGCGCGGCCGGCTGGCCCCCATTATAGACCGGCGGTCGAGACCGGCAACCGCTTTCTGGCTCGTGCCACCCTCACGAGGTCCGGTACCTCGCCTCCAACTCGCGATAGCGCGCGAGGCCGACCAACTCGAAGCGCTCCTCGAACGAGACCATCCGTTCGGCACACGCCGCGGTGGTTCCCTCGACGGCCAGGGCGCGGGCGACGTCCCCCATCGCCCGGATCGCCGCCTTCTGGAGGTCGCCTGGATAGATCGCGACGCGAAAACCGAGCGCCTCGAGTCGCCGGGCGGGCAGCATCGGCGTCTTGCCGCCGCCGCCCAGGTTGAGCAGGAGCGGCACGCCGGCCAGGGCGCGGGCCACCGCCTCCACCTCGGCCTCGCCGACCGGCGCCTCCACGAAGAGGACGTCGGCCCCCGCCTCCCGGTAGGCCGCGGCCCGCCGGAGCGCCTCGTCCAGCCCCAAGACCGCGCGGGCGTCCGTGCGGGCGATGATGACGAAGTCGGGGTCGCGCCGCGCCTCGCCGGCGGCGCGGATCCGGGTGACCATGGTCTCGGCCGGGATCACCCGCTTGCCCTCCAGGTGGCCACAGCGCTTGGGGAACTCCTGATCCTCGAGGTGGAGGGCGGCGGCGCCGGCCGCCTCGTACTCGCGGACGGTCCGGCGCACGTTCAAGGCGTTGCCGTAGCCGGTGTCGGCGTCGGCGATGACCGGAAGGCGCACGGCGGCGGCGATCCGGCGAATCTGGTCCACCATCTCGGTCATGGTCGCCAGCCCGAGGTCAGGCAGGCCGAGGTGGCCGACCGAGACGCCCGAGCCGGTCACGTAGACGGCCTCGAAGCCCGCCTCCTCGACGACCCGCGCCGACAGCGGGTCGTAGGCGCCGGGGGCGAGCAGCAGGCGGGGTCGGGCGAGAAGCCGGCGCAGGTGGGTCGTCGGTCGCGCGTCGTCCATCTCACACCCCCAGGTACGCCTTGCGGATGTCTTCCCGGGCCAGCAGCTCTGGCCCCCGGCCGGCCAGGGTCACCCTCCCCTGCTCCAGCACGTAGGCCCGGTCAGCGATGGCCAGCGAGCGCTGGACGTTCTGTTCGACGAGCAGGACCGGGATCCCTTCAGCGTTGATCGCCTGGATCACGTCGAAGATCCGGTCCACCACCAGCGGGGCCAGCCCCAGCGACGGCTCGTCGAGCATGAGGAGCCGCGGGCCGCCCATCAGGCTGCGGCCGATGGCGAGCATCTGCTGCTCGCCGCCCGAGAGCGTGCCGGCCGGCTGGCGCCGCCGCTCGGCCAGGAGCGGAAACAGCGCGAATACCCGGGCCCGGACCTCGGGCCGCCGGGCCCGGGCCGCCGGCCGGTAGGCGCCGAGGTCCAGGTTCTCCTGCACGGTGAGCGACGGGAAGATCTTGCGCCCTTCCGGCACCTGGAGCAACCCACGGGCCACGATTTCGTGCGGGGGGCGGCCCTCGATCCGCGCGCCGGCGAACCGGATCGCGCCCCCGGCGGGACGCACGAGTCCCGAGATGGCGCGGAGGGTCGTGGTCTTGCCCGCCCCGTTGGCGCCGACGAGGGCGACGAGTTCGCCGGCGCTGACCTCGAGCGAGACGTCGCGAAGCACCTCCACGTCGCCGTAGCCGGCGCGGAGCCCTTGCAGCACCAGCACCGGCTCAGTCACGGCGGGATCCCAGATAGGCTTGGATCACCCGCGGGTCGCGGGCGACCGCATCGGGAGCGCCGTCGGCGATCTTCTCCCCGTGGTCGAGCACGATCAGTCGGTCCGAGAGTGTCATCACCGCCTGCAGGACGTGCTCGATCACGAGCACGGTGAGCCCGTCCGCCCGCAGCCGGCGGCAGAGGTCCATCATGCGGGCGACCTCCAGCGCGGTGAGCCCGGCCATCACCTCGTCGAGAAGGAGGACGCGCGGCCGCGTGGCCAGGGCCCGGGCGACTTCGAGCCGCTTCCGCTCCGAGAGCGTCAGGGTCCGGGCGGCATCGCCTGCCCGCGACTCCAGCCCGACGAAGCCGAGCGCGGCGCGAGCCGCCTCCCGGGCCGCCGCCGGCTCGCGGACCCGGGTGAACGCGCCGATCATCGCGTTGGCGAGGACGCTCAGGCCCGGGAACGGCTGCACGATCTGGAAGGTGCGGGCGACCCCCAGCCGGCAGACGGCATGGGGACGGAGTCCCGCCAGCGGGCGCCCCTGGAAGCGGATCGCACCCCCGGTCGGCCGGTGGAAGCCGGTGATCAGGTGGAAGAGCGTGGTCTTGCCGGCGCCGTTGGGGCCGATGATCCCGACGATCTCGCCGGCGTCGGCGACGAAGCTGACGCCGGAGACGGCGGACAGCCCCCCGAAGCGCTTGGTCAGCCCCTCGACCTCGAGGAGCGCCATCAGAGGGCGGCGGCGGAGCGCGTCCCGGGTCGTCCCCATCGGAGCCCGATCAGCCCCCGCGGCAGGAAGGTGACGACGACGACCAGGATCGCGCCGTAGATCATCACGTCCACGCCGGGCCGCCCTCGGAACAGCCAGCGCGTCAGCTCTGAGAGCGGCGTCAGGACCAGGGCGCCCAGGACCGGCCCGCCCAGGGTCCCCGGGCCACCCACGATGGGCCGGAGCAGGATCTCCACCGATACCGAGACCCCGAACGTCAGCGTCGGATCGATGAACGAGAAGTACTGCGCGTAGAACGTCCCCCCGAGCGCGGTCAGGAACGCCGAGAGGCCCATCGCCCACAACTTGGCGGCCAGCGTGTTGACCCCCGAGGCCTCGGCGGCGTCCTCGTTCTCGCGGATCGCGGCCAGCGTGTAGCCGAGGCGCGCCCGCTCGATCAACCGGGTGAGCCCGAGCGTCCCGGCCAGGAGCGCCAGCATCAGGTAGTAGTAGGGCAGCTTCCCCCGGAACTGGAGAAGCCGGAGCGCGCTCGCCTCCCGGGTGAGCGGGATCAGGATCCCCATCGGTCCGCCGACCGCCAGCCAATTCACCGCGACCAGCCGCAGCATCTCGGCGAAGGCGAGCGTCACCAGCGCGAAGTACGGGCCCCGCAGCCCGTAGCGAAAGGCCAGGTAGCCGGCGAAACAGCCGAAGCCAGCCGCCAGCAGGCCTCCGGCCCCGAGCCCGAGCCAGGGGCTGACGCCCGCCCGCACCAGCAGCAGCGTCGAGGTGTAGGCGCCGATCCCGAACAAG
>DASYUM010000005.1:0-7791 GCA_036001225.1 Candidatus Methylomirabilota bacterium
CTCCATCCGGGGCTCCTTCTTGGGCCCCTGGGACTGGTAGTCCCACACCAGGTCGAGCACGGGCCGGTCCTTCCTGTCCTTCGAGTCCTTGTAGAGGGCCTTCACCCGGTCGCCGAGGTCCACGATGAAGGCCGCGTCCGAGCGGGCGTCACCCGGTGGCTCGACCGCCTTCACGTGCCACTGGGCCAGCCGCATGGTGTTGGTGATGGAGCCGTCCTTCTCGGCGGCCGGCGCGCCGGGGATGAAGAACACCTCGGTTTGCGAGCCCTTGGGGTCGATCCCCGGCTCCTTCCATACCGCGGCCGTGTCGGACTCGAAGATGTCCACGACCACCAGCCAGTCGAGGCTCCGGAGCGCCTGGCGCACCATCTTGGCGTTCGGGCTGTCCACCGCCGGGTTCTGCCCCATGCAGATGAAGCCCTTCACCTTCTTCTGGAGCATCCCGATCGTGAAGTGCTGGTGCGAGTAGGCGTCGGCCTTCTCGCGCTTCGGGAGGTAGTCGTAGGCGTAGTCGTTGTCCTTGGTCGCCGCCGGCCCCCACCACGCCTTCAGGAGGCTCACGACGAACTTCGGGTTGTTCACCCAGTAGCCGCCCTTGGGGGTCGTCTTCTCCAGGTAGTCGGTGAGGGTGGGGTGTGGGGCCTGGAGCGGCTCGGCCGGGTAGCCCGGCAGCATGTGGTAGAGGGTGCCGAAGTCGGTGGCGCCCTGGACGTTCGAGTGACCCCGGAGGGCCACCACGCCGCCGCCCGGCCGCCCGATGTTGCCGAGGACGAGCTGGAGCATGCAGAGGGCTCGGATCTGCTGGACGCCGTTGGTCGACTGGTTGAGCTGGAGGGCGTAGGACGCGGTGGCCGTTTTGTCCGGCCCCGAGGCCGAGCAGTAGATCTCCGCGGCCTTCAGGAAGAGGTCCTTCGGGATGCCGCAGATCTTCTCCACCATCTCGGGGGTGTAGCGGGCGTAGTGTCGGCGGAGGTGCTGGAAGACGCAGTTGGGATCCTTGAGCGTCTTGTCCTGCTTGGGATAGCCGTCGGCGTCGAGCTGGAACTTCCACGTCGACTGGTCATACGTGCGCTTGCCGGCGTCGTAGCCGGTGAACAGCCCGTCCAGGTCGGCCGGCGTCTTGAAGGCCGGGTCGACCAGGAGCGAGGCGTTCGTGTAGTTGACCACGTAGTCGTGGAAGTACTTCTTGCTCTCGATGGCATAGCGGATCAGGCCGCCGAAGAAGACGATGTTGGTGCCTGACCGGATCGGCACCCAGATGTCGGCGGTGGCCGAGGTCCGCGTGAAGCGCGGATCGACGTGGATGATCTTGGCCCCCCGCTCCTTGGCCTTCATGACCCACTTGTAGCTGACCGGGTGACACTCCGCCCAGTTGGAGGTCGGCATGATGACGTCGGCGTTCTGGACGTCGATCAGGTTGGTGGTCATGGCTCCCCGGCCGAAGGTCGCCCCGAGGGCCGGCACCGTCGCCGAATGGCAGAGGCGCGCCGAGTTTTCCAGGTTGACGAGGCCGAGGCCGCGGGAGAGCTTGGCGATCAGGTAGTTTTCCTCGTTGTCGAGGACGGAGGAGCCCAGCCACGCGATCCCCTCACACCGGTTGACGGTGACCTCCTTGTCACCGACCTTGGTCTTCTCCACGAAGGTCTCGTCGCGGGACTTCTTCACCCGCTGGGCGATCTGTTCCATCATCCAGTCCAGCGGCTTCTCCTCCCACCGGTCGCTGCCCGGGGCCCGGTAGAGACACTTGGTGATGCGGCGCTCGTTCAGCGAGAGCTGGTAGGTCGAGGAGCCCTTCGGGCAGAGCGCGCCCTCGGTGTGGGGCGCGTCGGGATCGCCCTCGATGTCGATGATCTTGTTGTCCTTGACATAGATGAGTTGGGCGCAGCCGACGGCGCAGTAGGGACAGACCCCGGGGAAGACCTTGGCCTCTTTGATCCGCATGGAGGTGGCCGCCGCCTCCACCGGGGCGAGGTCGATTCCCCGGGCGCCGACGGCGACGCCCGTGGCGGTGGCCCCCGAGAACCTCAGGAACTCACGGCGCGATAGGCTCATGACGGACTCCTCTACACTGAGGGGGGTTCGCGTCGCTGGCTCGAGTGCGAATGGCAGTCCTCCGCTCCGCCACGGCTCGGTCGGAGCGCAGGCCCTCGGGCGGGCGGGGCTACAGCTCGGGGCTGGCCCACTCTTCCCAGGCGCGACGGAGGACGACGATCCTCGAAGGGCGCCCCGCGGCTGACTCGATCTTGACGATGTCTCCCGGATTCAGGGCGGCCAGGTCGGCGGTCGTTCCCTCGTCCGTTGCCACCACGGTCCCCTGGTGACAGGACAGCTCGGTACACGCATCCTGTGCGCCCCGAACCCGCACCCGGCCCCTGTCTTTGTCGACTTCGACGATCAGGAGCCGACTCGTCTGAAGGCGGTCGGTGAGACTCTCCGTCATCGTGCTTCTCCTGGAATCGAAGTTACTGGTTGATGGTTTTGGCCCTTGTACTATGGTCAGACCGCCGGTGTCAAGCGGTCAGACCACAGGCGGCGGGCCCGGGCGACGCCATCCTAGACGCGATGCGTCAACCATCACGGGGCCCCGGCTGGTTCGCGCGGGTGTAGAGGGAGAGCTGCTCCTCGAGGACGCCCCGGGCCGCGTCCACCTGACCGGCCTCGAGGAGCTCGACCACGCGCCGGCGGGCGGCGGGATCGAGGATCGGCCCGTTGGTCACCGGATTGTACAGCCGGCCCAGCTCGAGCAGGATGCGCTTGACGCTCCCGGCATCCCCGAGATTGGCCAGCGCCTCCCGGAACATGTCGATGGCGGGATCGTCGCGCTTGCGGAGCTTGCCCCGCCGGAAGACGAGATCTTCGGTGGAGTCGGCCGGGCGGTCCTCGACCATGGCGCCAATCCTGATGCGGGATTATAGGAACCGGGCCGGGGCCCGGTCAATGGCGAACCTGGCAAGGCCGAACCTGGGAAAAGGCTTGACCGGCGCGCCGGCGGGCCACTAGGCTGGAGATCACCGAGGAGTTCCCATGCGCGCCTATTACACCTGGAAGACCGGCAATCTGCGCGAGGTCAAGGGGCATGTCGTCCGCGAGCAGCCCCTGACGGTCTTCGTCAACGGCGAGAAGTTCATCACCCTGCTCGCCTCGCCGACCAAGCTCGACTGCCTGGTGGTCGGTTATCTGTGGCTCGAGAAGGTGATCGCGTCGGTCGACGACATCCGCCGGCTGTCGGTCTCCGAGGTGGACGGCCGGGCGGAGGTCGAGCTCACCCGCCCGGTGGAGCTGCCGAAGGAGCGGATCCTGACCTCCGGGTGCGGCGGCGGCATCACCTTCCGGATCGACCCCCGGCTGTTCTCCCGGGCCGAGTCCGACCTGCGCGTCGACCCGGCCTGCCTCTTCGACCGGATGAAAGAGCTCTACCTCCAGGCAGTCGGTTACCGATCCTCACGGGGGATCCACGGAGCCGCGCTCGCCGATCCCGACCGCTTGCTCTTCATGGCCGAGGACGTCGGCCGTCACAACGCGGTGGACAAGATCGTCGGGGAAGCCCTCCTCAAGGGGGTCTCCACCCGCGACCGCATTCTCCTGAACACGGGGCGCATCTCTTCCGAGATGCTGCTCAAGGGGGCCCGCATGGGGGTGCCCCTCGTCGTCTCGCGGACCTCCCCGACCGAGATGGCGGTGAGCCTCGCCGAGCAGCTCGGCATCACGGTCGTCGGCTATCTCCAGCACGACACCTTCAACCTCTACGCCGGCGGGGACGCCCTCATCCTCGACGACCCGCCGCGGGTCCCGCTGCCGCCAGCCGCCTGACCGCGCCGGGATACCCGCGCCTTCGGACGCGGGCGGCCCGCCGGCCTGGGCGGAGCCAGGCGAGGCGGCTCGCCAGGCCGACCACCTCTCCGATCACGGCGACGACGGGAGGCTCGAGTCGCGCCGTCCGCGCCTGCTCCACGATGTCCGCCAGCGTGCCGGTCACCGTCTCTTGCGCCGCCGTCGTACCCCAGCGGATCAGCGCCACGGGGGTCTCGGCGGCGCGGCCGTGGGCCCGGAGCTCCCCGACGATCCGGGGGAGGCTCCCCACCCCCATCAGAACGACCAGCGTGTCGACGGCGGTCGCCAGTCGCCCCCAGTCGACGGTCTGCCTGCCGCCGTCCTCGTGCCCCGTGACGACGGCGAAGGACGAGGCGAGCCCCCGGTGGGTCACCGGGATGCCGGCGTACGCCGGCACGGCCACCGCCGAGCTGACGCCGGGGACGATCTCGAAGGGGATACCGGCGGCGGCCAGCGCCGACGCCTCTTCGCCGCCCCGGCCGAAGACGAAGGGATCCCCGCCCTTCAGCCTGACGACCCGCCGGCCGCGGCGCGCGTGGTCGATCAGCAAATCGTTGATCTCGGCCTGCGGGAGACAGTGGGAGCCGGTGAGCTTGCCCGCGAAGATGCGGAGGGCCTCGGGCGGCGCCTCGTCGAGGAGGCGGGGGTTCACCAGCCGGTCGTAGACCACGACTTCCGCGCGCCGGAGGCGCCGGAGCCCCCGGAGGGTGAAGAGTCCCGGATCGCCCGGGCCGGCCCCGACGAGGCTGACCCGGCCTAGTCGCATGGCTCGCCCCCGAGGCGTCGCACCAGGTGACTCCGCGCCTCGGCGGGCCGTCCCGCGGCGACGAGTCGCCTGATGTCCCCGTCGAGCGCCGCGCGCCAGGTCTCGGCGTCCGGGCGATGCCCGCGTCCCCGGAGCTCCTGCCGGACCTCGGCCACGATGCGGGCGAGCGCTGCGTAGTCCTCGGTGAAGTACGCCTCGAGCTCCTCCCGGATGGCACGGGCGAGCGCCGGGCTCGTCCCGCCGGTGGCCACGGCCACGACGAGGTCGCCGCGCCGGAGGACGGAGGGAAGGATGAAGTCGCAGCGGGCGGGGTCGTCGGCAGCGTTGACCCAGACTCCCCGCGCCCGTCCCTCGCGGGCGACCTCCGCGTTCACCTCGCCGTCGTCGGTGGCGACGAACGCGAGGTGGCACCCCGCCAGGTCACCCGGCGCATACGGTCGGGCCTGGTGGCGGATTCCGCCCTCGCGGGCCAACCGCGTGAGGGCGGGCGTGAGGGCCGGGCTCACGACGGTCACGGCCGCCCCCAGGGCCCGCAGGGCCTCGACCTTCCGCTCGGCCACCGGGCCGCCCCCGATGACGAGGCAGGGCCGGCCGTCGAGGTCCAGGAAGATCGGGTAGTATCCCATGGCTTACCCGTCGACGCCGTGCGGAGCGCGGCCGGGTGAAAGATCGCGCGCCACGGCGGCGAGCTCCTGGCCGGCCAGGAACCCCCGCAGCTCGTCGTCTGTGTGCCGCGCGCAGAACTGGCGGAAGTTCTCCGCCGGTCTTCGGGCGGCGAGATACGCGCCGAGGAGCCGCTCGACCGCGCCGGGCACCTCGGTGGCGGGCACGCGATAGCCGACGGGGCGGGCGGTCGCCCGGTGCTTGCCGACTCCGCCGCCCACGCAGAAGTAGTAGGCGTCCACCAGTCGCCCCTCCAGCTTGACCTTTTTCCCTTCGATCCCGATGTCGGCGATCCAGTGCTGCCCGCAGCTGTTGGGGCAGCCGGTGACGTGAAGCTTGACGTGCTGGTCGAAGCCGGGCAGGCGGCGCTCCAGCTCTTCCACCAGCTGCCGGGCGAATCCTTTCGTCTCGGTCAACGCGAGCTTGCAGAACTCGGTCCCGGTGCACGCGATGGTGCCGCGCCAGAACGGCGAGGCCTGGACCCGGAGCCCCGCCGCCTCGGCCTCCCCAGCGAGGCCCTCGGCCCGCTCACGCCGAACGTTCGGGATGAGGAGGTTCTGCATGTTGGTGGTCCGGAGCTCGCCGGTCCCGTAGCGGTCGGCAAGATCGGCGGCGACGCGCAGGTCACGCGGCGTCGCGCGGCCACGGAGGATGGCGAGCCCCGCGTAGCAGTAGCCGGGTTGCCGCTGAGCGTGAATGCCGACGTGATCCCGGTAGACGTCCTCGGGCGGGTCCTCGGGAACGGCGGCGTCGAGCCTGAAGCCGATCCGGGCCTCGAGCTCGGCCAGGAAGCGCTCCGCCGTCCAGCCGTGCAGCAGGAAGAGGAACTTGAGGCGCGCCTTCTCGCGGTTCTGGCGGAGGACGTCGCTGTCCCGGAAGAGCTCGGAGATCCCCTTCACCACGGGGAGGACCTGGTTCCAGCGGACGAAGGCGTCCAGTCGCACCGCCAGGTGAGGATCGGTCGAGAGGCCGCCGCCGATGCGCAGCGAGAAGCCGATCTCGCCGGTGGCCGGATGCGCGAGCGCGGTCAACCCGACGTCGTTGATCTCGGGGTAGGAGCACCAGACCCGGCACCCGGTGATCGAGATCTTGTACTTGCGGGGCAGGTTGTAGAAGTCGGGGTTGCCGTTCAGCAGGCGCGTCGCCGCCTGGACCAGCGGCGAGGCGTCGACGATCTCGTCGGCGTCCACGCCGGCCAGGGGGCATCCGGTGATGTTGCGCGTGTCGTCACCGCAGGCGCCCATCGTCGTGAGGCCGCATCCCGAAAGGCGCTCGAAGATCTCCGGCAGGTCCTCGACCCGCACCCAGTGGAGCTGGATGTTCTGGCGAACGGTCAGGTCCGCGATGCCCCGCGCGTGCCGCTCGGCGAGGTCGGCGATGGCGCGGAGCTGGTGGGAGAGGAGGAACCCGTTGGGGATCCGGATCCGCACCATGAAGTAGGGCAGGGCCTTGCCTTCGCCGCCGGTCCCGCCGATGGCGCCGGCGCCGTCGCCCTGACTGTAGACGCCCCACCAGCGGAAATAGGTGGACCACTCCGGGGGAATCGCCGCGTGCCCCTCGCGGGCGAAGCGCTGGATCTCGGCGTAGGCCTCCCAGGGGTTCTGCTCGCGCTTGAGCCGCTCGACCCGCTGCGCCTTCGTCTCCTTCGGCTGGTCCGCCATCCTTCGCTCCTCTCGATGAAAGAAAAGCCGAGCCCGGGCCCCCCAGGGCCCGCTCCGCTCGGCTTTCTGTCTTCGTCCGACGTTGCCTTTGCGCGGGACGCGGCTAATCGCGGTAGGTGAGGGGCACCTCCACCCACGTCTTGCAGCGCGGACACTTCGCGGTGGCGTGGCCGGTCCGGCTCACGCGCAGGATCGCATTCTTCACCAGGATGCCCTCGCCGTCGGGGACGACGATCTTCGTCCGGCAGACCGGACACCGCCGAAGGTCCCCCGGGAACAGGAGGTTCGCCTCGCGAAGGCCGGCCATGGCAGGAAACTACACTATGTCAATCGGGAATGTCAACAAGGTTGATGAGGCGTCCCCCTGGGCGTCCTGGGGTCCCCTCCGACGATCAGGCCAGGTGGCCGCCGTCCAGGATCAGCGTCGCGCCGGTCACGTAGCTCGCGGCATCCGAGCAGAGATAGACCACGGCCCCCGCCATCTCCTCGGGCTGCGCGGTCCGGCCGAGGGGCGTCGTCTTGAGGTACTGCTCCAGGATCTCGGGCGTCTTCCACAGCGCCTCGCTGAACCGGGTCTCCACGAGGGCCGGCGCGATCGCGTTGACCCGAACCCCGAACGGCGCCAGCTCCTTGGCCAGGACGCGCGTGAGCATGAGCACGGCGGCCTTCGAGACGGAGTAGGCCCCCAGCCCCGCGCTGGCCCGGAGCCCGCCCGTCGAGGACACGTTGACGATCGACCCGCGGCCGGCGGCCAGCATGGCCTTGGCGGCCCGCTGGGCCGCGAAGAGGTAGCCCTTGACGTTCAGCGCCATGATCTTGTCCCAGGCCTCCTCCTCGACCTCGAGGAGTGGCCCGAAGACGGGGTTGGTG
>DASYUM010000006.1:0-18631 GCA_036001225.1 Candidatus Methylomirabilota bacterium
GTCGCAAGGGCTTCACCAGATAGGCCATCGTCCCGGCCAGCCGCGCCCGCTGGACGAGACTGCTCTCGGCGCGGCTGGTGGTGAGGACGATCGGGCACGGCGCCCGCCGCATGATCTCCCCGGCCAGCTCGACGCCGTCGCGATCGGGGAGCCCGACGGCCAGCATCACCGCATCGGGGCGGAGGCGTTCGACCAGCTCCACTCCTGCCGCGGCGGTGTCGGCTTCGGCGACCACGCTGCCGCCGAGCGTGGTGATCGTCGCTCGCACCAGGGCCCGTGACCGAGCGTGGTCGTCGATGACCACGATCCGCCACCGGGGCTCGATCGCGACCGCCCCTCTACCGTCCAAGCGTGAGCAGGCCCAGCGCGATGGCGGACGTCGCCACCACCGCGACGACGTAACCGATGACCACCCGCAGCAATGCCCGGCCCTCGTCCGCGAGATTCCCGGCGCCGCTCGCGGTCGAGGGATGCGGACGGGGCGGCTGCCACCGGGCGGGGTCGAATCCGCGGTCTCTCCAGGGGCCTCCCATGGTGCTCGCCTCCGCTGCCCTACAGCGCGTCTTGGTCCCGCTCGCCGGTCCGGACTCGCACGGCCGTCTCGACCGACGCGACGAAGACCTTCCCGTCACCGATGGCGCCGGTCTTCGCCGCCGACGTGATGGCGGCGATGGCCTTGCCGACCAGCTCCTCCGGGATCACCACCTCGACCTTGACCTTGGGCAGGAAGTCGATGGAGTACTCCGAGCCCCGATAGAGCTCGGTATGGCCCTTCTGCCGGCCGAAGCCGCGGACCTCCGAGACCGTCATGCCGATGATCCCGATCTCGGTCAGGGCCTCCTTCACCTCGTCCAGCTTGAACGGCTTGATGACCGCCTCCAGCTTCTTCATCGCGTCCTCTCCTCACCGGCCGGGCTCGGACACGATCAGCCCGGCGGGAACCGGATGCGGCCGGAGGCCCCCGGCCGTGGTGAGTCCGCGGACGACCGGACTCGGTCCCTGGATCTCCGGGTAGCCGTGGACGCCCATCTCGGGCACGTCCAGCCCTTCCAGCTCGACCTCGGGCGAGACGCGCATCCCCATGAGCGCGTCCACGATCCGGAAGAACACCCACGAGAGGGCGAAGATGAAGACGACGTTCGTCGCGGTTCCGATGATCTGGGCCAGGAGTTGGCTCGGATCGCCGTACAGCAGGCCCTTCACCGTGCCCGGCACGCTGTTCCACCCGTCCCCGTAGGTGCCGTCCGCGAAGAGCCCCAGGCTCAGGACCCCCCAGGCCCCGCAACTGCCGTGCACCGACACCGCGCCCACCGGGTCGTCGACCTTCATGGTCTGCTCCACGAAGAAGACGCTCCAGCAGACGAGGATGCCGGCGACCGCGCCGATGACGAAGGCCCAGAAGCTCGACACGAACGCGCACGGCGCGGTGATCGCGACGAGGCCGGCCAGCAGGCCGTTGGCCGCCATGCTGGGGTCGGGCTTGCCGAAGCGGAACCACATGTACAACATGGCCACGATCGCCCCCGACGCCGAGGCCAGCATCGTGTTGACCGCGACGACGGCGATGCGAAGGTCGGTGCCGGCCAGGGTGCTGCCCGGGTTGAAGCCGAACCAGCCGAAGGCGAGGATGAACGTCCCCAGGATGGCCATCGGGATGTTGTGGCCCGGTATCGCGTTCGGCGTGCCGTCCTTGTTGAACTTCCCGATGCGAGGCCCCAGCACCATGGCGCCGGCGAGCGCGGTCACCCCACCCACCATGTGGACCACCGAGGAGCCGGCGAAGTCCACGTGCCCGTGGCCGAGGCCGAAGTTCTTGCCGAGCTGCGAGAGCCAGCCGCCGCCCCACACCCAGTTCGCGTAGAGCGGGTAGGAGATCATCGAGATGAAGAAGCCGAACACGACGAAGGCGGAGAACTTCCACCGCTCGGCCATCGCGCCGGTGGGGATCGTGGCCGCCGTGTCCATGAACACCATCTGGAAGAGGAACAGGGCGAACACGGCCACGTCGTAGGTCGAGCCGGCCAGGAAGAAACCCTTCGTCCCGAACAGGCCGAACTCCTTGCCGAACAGGCTGATCGCGAATTCGCCGTCCAGCAGTCCGGTGCCGCCCATCGTCGCGATGGGGCCGAGGCCGCCCATCTGGAGCGCGAAGCCCATGATCCAGTAGCCGGTCATCCCGATCGCGTACACCATGAAGTTCATCATCATGGTGTGGGCGACGTTCTTGGCCCGCGTGAACCCGGTCTCGACGAGCGCGAAGCCGGCCTGCATGAACATGACCAGGAAGCCGGTGAGGAGGGTCCACGTCAGGTTGATCGACACCTTGTTGTGGCCGACAGCTTCCGCGACCTCGACCAGCGTCGGCTTGCCGGCCTCTTTGGCCGGCACGTCCGCGATCGTTCCCGTCGCCGCCCCCGCCGGATCCGGCCTGGAGGGCGCGGGCGCCGGCGCGGCGGCGGCCGCGGGTTGTTCGGTCAGCTTGTCCTGGGCTCGGGCCCCGCCGATCACCGCGAGCGCGCATCCCACCACGAGCGCCACCCCGGCCCACATGGCGCCCCGTCGCGCCCTGGTGAACCCCGTGACCTTCGGCCCCGTGACCCGCATGCGAACACCTCCCTGGATCGCGCCCACCGGTGGTCCGGCAAAAACGCCAACGGCGCCACCGAGTGGCGCCGTTGCCAACGAACCTCGCGAGCCCTCACGCTCGCGTCGCGTCGACGGGGTGCAAGGGGTGTGCCGCGCGGGTGAGCGGATCACGCGCGAAGCGAACCCCGTGACGATGAGGACTTACCGGCGCGCGCCGGTACCGCGTCGTGATCAGGGTGGCGCGTTCAGAGGCAGCGCTGCCTAACCGGTGGGCAACGGAGGCGGGGGCCGCGCGGGCGCGGTCAGGCCGGCCGCGACGCGGCCCAGCCCTGGTCGGCGAGGAGCCGCTCGACGCGGCGGCGCACCTCGTCACGGATCGCCCGCACGCGGGCCAGCGGCTGGCCCTTCGGATCCTCGACCGGCCAGTCCTCGCGGTGAGCGCCGGGCACGACCGGGCAGGCCTCGCCACAGCCCATCGTCACGAGCCACTGAGCCCCGGCCGCCAGCTCGGGCGTGAGCCGCCGGGGCACGGCGCTGTCCAGATCGATGCCGGCCTCGCGCATCACCGTCAGCACTTCGGGGTGCACCCGGTCGGCCGGCTCGGTCCCGGCCGAGAGGGCGCGGGCCCTGGCCGGATCCGCCAGCGCGGCGAAGAAGGCCGCCGCCATCTGGGAGCGGCCGGCGTTGTGGGTGCAGGCGAACAGTACCGTCTTCATTTCTGCTCCCCTTCCTGAGGTCAGGATGAGCGCGACCAGAGCCGCCCCTGTAGCGGCCGTATTGGCGAGCAGGGCAAGGGCCAGGTTCCCCCCGGCCCCATGATCCCGGAGCCGACTACCGCGGCCAAGAGGAACGCCGTACCGACCGCCTCCCCGACGATGCGACGCGCCATGTCTGATGCGCTCCCCTGACTCTTCACGCCCGGAGACCAGCGCGCGGGAACCCGGCGTCAGCTTGCGGCGCGATCCGGCACCGCCGGGAGAGTGAAGCGGACGATGGTACCTTTCCCCAGCTCGCTCTCGATGCGCAGCTCGCCGCCGTGGACCTGGACCAGGTGCTTGACGATGGCCAGGCCGAGGCCGGTTCCGCCGAGGGCCCGGGAGCGCGCCTTGTCCACTCGGTAGAACCGCTCCGTGATGCGCGGCAAGTCGGTCGAGGGAATCCCGATCCCGGTGTCCCGGACGCTGATCTCGACGGCGTCGGCCGCCCGGGCCGCGCTCAGCGTGATCTGTCCCCCCGCGGGCGTGTACTTCACGGCGTTGTCCACCAAGTTCACCAGGATCTGAGCGACCCGGTCCGGATCGGCCTCGGCGTGGAGGCCGGTCGGTACGGTGTTGACCAGGCGGAGCTGCTTCGGGGCCGCCTGACCTTCGAACATGGCGGCGACGGCACCGGCGGTCTCCCGCAGCAAGACCGGCCTGACCTCGAGGACGATCTTCCCGGTCTCGACGTCCGAGAGCTGGAGCAGATCGTCCACCAGCCGGCCGAGGCGCTCGGCGTGGGTGTGCGCGGTCTCGAGGAAGGGCCGGGCGTGGGCTTCCTCGAGGGCGCCGTCGAGGAGGGTTTCCAGGTACCCCTTGATGGCGGTGAGCGGCGTCCGCAGCTCGTGGGAGACGTTGGCGACGAACTCGGCCCGCACGCGCTCGAGGCGCCGGAGCTCCGTGATGTCGTGGAGCACCAGCAGGGTGCCGGGGCCCTGATGCGGGAAGGGGACCGCCACCGCGTCCACATGAAGGATACGGTCGACCGGCGGCGGCAGCTCGATCTCGCGCCGGCACTCGTCGGGCGGGGCACCGGCCCGACAGGCGTCGACCAGGTCGAACAACGCCTTCTCGCGCACCACGTCGGCGAGCGGCCGCCCCGCCCCCGACGGGCCCCCGCCAGCGTCCGGCCGGGTCGGGAGTCCCAGGATCAAGCGCGCCGCGGGGTTCATGACGACGATCCGGCTCCGCTGATCGAGGGCGATGACGCCCTCCACCATCCGCTCGAGAATGGCGGTGATCTCGGCCCGCTGGCTCTCGAGCGCCTGCACCTTCTCTCGCAGCGCGTCGGCCATCCGGTTCAGCGCATGGCCGAGCTCGGCGACCTCGTCGCGGCCGTGGACCGGCACCCGGTGGTCGAGATCGCCGGCAGCCATCCGCTGGGCGGTCGCGCGCATCCGGCTGACGGGTCGGGTCACCCGGCGGGTCAGGAACAGGCCGATGCCGAGCGCGACCGCGATGGCGAGGACCGCCCCCAGCTCGACCGTTCGGCGGACCGCCGCTCGAGCCTTGACCACCTCGGTGAGCGGCACGGCCAGGCGAAGCACGCCCGGGGGCCGCCCCGGACTGTTCAGGGGGACGGCCACGTAGAGCATCTCCACGTCGAGCGTCCGGCTGCGCCGGACGTCGCTGCCGACCCCGCCGGCCAGCGCCGTCCGGACCTCGGGGCGCTGGGCATGGTTTTCCATCGTCTCCGGATCGCGCGCCGAGTCGGCGAGGACCGTCCCGTCGGGGGCCATGACGGTCACCCGGGTGGCGGCGATGGTCGCATACCGCTCGGCCAGCGCATGAAGCTCGGCCTCGAGGTCCGCCCCCCCGGTTGTCCCGACCGCCCGCAGCCCGTCTTCGACGAGGCGGGCGGAGGTCACCAGGCCGGCCTCCAGCTGCTCGACCGCGTGGCGCTCCAGGACGCGGGTCACGTAGAGGCCCATCACGGCCAGTCCGACCGTGATGACGGCAAGCAGGAGCAGGGTGAGTCGGAGCGCCAGACGGTGGCGGCGCTCACCGGCCACGGTCAGCCGCCTACCTTCGAACAAGACAGCGCAGCCTTGCCGCCACTCGGCCCGGGCATAGCCCCGAGCAGCCCTAGGACGCAGGGCCGAGGCGTATGCCGCATACGTTGAGGCCGGCCGAGGCCCGAGGACGACGGGATGCGACGGGGATCGGCCCGGGCAGACTCAGCCCTCGCGGTCGAACCGGTAGCCCACGCCCTTGACGGTGACGACCCGCCGCGCCTCGGGCCCGAGCTTCTCCCGAAGCCGACGGATGTGGACGTCCACCGTTCGCGATTCCACCTCGGCGGCGTTCGCGTACCCCCAGACGCGATCGAGCAGCTGCTCGCGACCGAGGACGCGCCCCCCGGCCTCGAGGAGCGCCGAGAGGAGCCCGAACTCCTTGGCCGTCAGGTCAACCGGCGCCCCCGCCACCGTGACCTGGTGGCGCCCCTCGTCGACTTCGAGGGTGCCGAACCGTCGGGGCCCGCCCCCGACGCCCCGCTCCCCCTGGACTCGCCGGAGCACGGCCTTGATCCGCGCGATCAGCTCCCGGGGACTGAACGGCTTGACCACGTAATCGTCGGCCCCGACCTCGAGACCGACCACTCGATCGACCTCGTCGGCGCGGGCGGTGAGCATGATGATGGGAAGGTGCGCGGTGGCCGAATCCCGGCGGAGCTGGCGGCAGACCTCGAAGCCGTCGAGGCCGGGGAGCATGAGATCGAGGATCAGGAGGTCGGGTCGCCGCTCCCGGACCAGGCGGAGCGCGGTGGGCCCATCACTCGCCGACAGACAGGCGAACCCGGCCTTCTCGGCGTGGTAGCGGACCAGCTCGACGATGTCCTTCTCGTCGTCGGTGACCAGGAGGGTGACCGGCATGGCTGCCCCAATTGTAGCCCCGCGGCCCGGCCAAGACTCGGATCCGGGGCCTCGGCCGGGCTGACGCAAAAGGCTTGACGACACCTGGGGTCCGCCCCGTAAACTGAGAACACGCTCATGGGTGAGGCTGCCGCCAACCGGTCGGCGTGCCCGCTGCAGGGACTCACCGCCCTCGTCGTCGAGGATCATCCGGACAGTCGAGACGCCCTGCGTCAGGTCCTGGCCTCCGCCGGGGCCGAGGTCATCGAGGTCGAGGACGGCCACCGAGCGCTCCAGGTCCTGGCCGCCACGCGGATCGACGTCGTCCTCTGCGACCTTCGGATGCCGCACGTGGATGGCTTCGAGTTCATGCGGCGCTTCCGAGGGGGGTGGCCGCGGACGCCGGCGCCGGTGATCGCCGTGACCGCGCTCGGCGACGGCCTGGCGGTGCTCCGCGAGACGCGGGCGGCGGGGTTCGACGCGCACCTGGCCAAGCCCTTCGACTTCGACGCCCTGATCGGCGCGGTGGCCCGGGTCACCGGACGACCGAGCCCCGCAGAATCGACGTCCCCCCCGCGACGGGCGTCCCGCCGCCGGCGCTAGCCTCCCCGCCTCAACTCCCGTTCACTCGCACCCGGCCGCCGTCGTTACGTCAAGACGACCGGCCCGCATTGGGCTCGAGAAGTATCAGGCGCGGGCCAGGCCCACCTTCGTCGATGCGATCAGGTCCGACAAACGTCCGAGCGTCTGGCGGTCTGAAGGACCATGGGGATCGTCACGTGCAGGAGAAGCCGCCGTCGATGAAGATCGACGCGCCGGTGACGAAGTCCGAGGCGGAGCTGGCCAGGAAGACGGCCAGCCCGGCGAAGTCCTCGGGGACACCCCACCGCTTCATCGGGCTCCGCGAGATGACCTTCTCGTGCATCCCGGGCACCTCGTCTCGCGCCCTCCGCATGAACTCGGTGTCGGTGTAGCCCGGGTGGAAGGCGTTGACTTGGATGTTGTCCTTGGCCCAGGCGGTGGCCAGGCACTTGGTGAGCTGGACCATGCCACCCTTCGACGCGTTGTAGGGCGCTGCGTAAGGGGCGGCGAAGAGGGCGCCCAGCGAGCCGGTATTCAGGATCTTGCCGCCGCCGGCCTTCTTGAACTCGGGATACGCGGCCCGGCTGCAGAGAAAGATGCTGGTGAGATCGGTGTCCAGCACCCGGTGCCACTCCTCGAGGGTGAACTCCTCGGGCGGCTTCCGGATGTTGATTCCGGCGTTGTTGACGAGGATGTCGAGACGGCCGAAGCGGCCGACCACGGTCCGGACCATCGCCTGAACCGAAGCCTCGTCGGTGACGTCCACGCGGACGCCGAAGGCGTGGCCACCTTCGGCTTCGAGCTCGGCCACCGCCTCGCGGGTCTTGGCTTCGTTGCGGGCGGCGAGGGCGACCGCCGCGCCGGCGTTCGCCAGGCCGCGCGCGATGCCGAGGCCGATCCCGCCATTGCCCCCCGTGACGATCGCGACCTTGCCGGTGAGGTCGAACGGGCTCATGCCGACTCCTCGATGGGCAACAACTCCGCCAGGTTTCTCCCGAGGACCAGTTCCTTCTCGACCGAGGTCAGGAAGTCGCAGTAGCGCAGCACATGGTCTCGGCACTGGCGATAGGTGCAGAAGCGCTCGACGTTCGGCATGTCGGAGCCCCAGACGAGCTTCCCCGCGCCGTAGCGGTCGCGGAGGCCCCGGATGAGCCGCTGGGCTTCGGGGTAGGGGTAGTCCCACACGCCGCCCCAGGCGATGGGGAAGCAGACCTCGATCCAGAGGTTCTCGCAGCGGAGCACGCGGTCCACGGGGTCGGGGAGCTGCCACTCGCCCCGGGGGGCGAAGAACGAAGCCGGCGGCCCCATCACCAGGAGCCAGCGCGTGGCGCGGAACCGCGTGAGCAGGCGGTCGAGCCGCGCCATGTTGCCGACGTAGCTCGCCTCGTCGTATTCCGGGACGGCCGGGGCCTCGAAGAACACCGGGAGGTCGAGGCCGGCCACGTGCTCCCAGAAGGCGTCGTAGCGCGGGTCGTCGAAGTGCCAGCGGAAGCCGTGACGGGCGAAGCTGTCGAGGTTGTAGTAGAGGCCGCGGAGGCCGAGGCGCTTGACGGCGCGCTCGAGCTCGGCCATCTCGGTCGGCGTGTCCGCCACGGGCTCGTCCACGTGGCAGAGGCCGGTGAAGCGGTCGGGGTAGTGGCGCTGGGCGAGGGCGTTCAGATCGTTCATCCGCCCGTAGCTGTGGCCGGCCTGGAGGACGCAGTGATCGACGCCGGCGTAGTCCATCTGGGCGAGCATCAGCTCGGGCGGCGCCTCGATCTGGGCCATGCCGACCGGCATGTACTGGATGTAATGGTCCTCGCCGTCGAGGGTGAACTCGAGGCGCCCGTACGGGCCGAGCCGGAAGGCGATGTCGTCGCGGAGGCCGGCCCAGGAATTGTCGCCCTTCCGGTACAGGCCCCCGGCGTCGGCCGGCGCGCCGTCGCGGGCGCGTCGGATCTGCGCCGAGGGGCGCGTGAGGTTCTTCTGGATGTACCGCCAGCGGATCTCGCGCGAGGGGTGGCCGCCGGGGCCGGCCCAGTGCGTGAAGATGTGCGCGTGGGAGTCGATGATCATGCGATCAGCGGCGGCCGCCACGCGAGATCATTCGCCGAGCGGCGCCGGCGTCGTCTGCGCGGCGGCCGAGCGCGGCTCGTGAGTCGTCCGGCTCACGCGCCGACGAGCAGCTCCCGGTAGTGGTTGAAGCGCTCCTGCATGAAGCCGCTCTCCACCATGTTGTCGGCCCACATGTCGAGGAAGAATTTCCAGGTCGGGTCGCCGTGGCGGATGGCCCAGGTGTTCGCGCCGCGGCCGAACGGGTGCCCCTCGTCCACGATGTGGGCCCAGCTGTTCTTGGCCGCGAAGGCCATCACGTCCAGGTCGCCCATCACCACCAGGTCGGCCTTCTTGGTCCGCACCGGCTCCGCCGACAGCGCGATCTGACCCGACGTGGTGATGATCTTGGCCTTGGGGAAGAGCATCTTGAGGACGTGCTCCTCCCGCGTGCCGACGTTGACCGAGAAGGTGACGTCGGGGCGGTTGAAGTCGGCCGCCGACTTGAAGCGGGAGGCGGCATCCCTGTGGCAGATGGCCAGGTGCCCTTTGTGCCACATCGGGGCGACGTAGTTGACGACGAGCGCCCGCGGGATCGTGTAGAAGAGCGACGAGACGAAGACGTCGAAGTCGCCCTTCCGGAGGTCGACCGTGGCGTTGGCCCAGGAGACCTCCTGGTAGTCGAGCTTGACCTCCAGTTCCTTGGCGAAGTTCTCGGCCACGTCGTAGTAGATCCCGGCCAGCTTGTTGGTCTTGGCGTCCTTGTAGAACCAGGCCGGGGTCTGGGCGTAGCCTACCTTGAGCGTGGCGTCTTTCTTGACCCGGGCCAGGACGGACTTGGGATCGATCCCCGATTCGAGGAGCTGGCCGTGCGCCTCCCGCAGCCAGCCCCCGCCGAGCCTCGTGGTCACCGCCACGCTCCCGAGGCCGAGCGCCGCCTTCATGAACCCCCGCTTGGTCAGCCGTCCGCCGCTTGCCATGTCGCCCTCCTTTTCAGGCGTACCGCGCCCGCAGTCGGTCCGAGTACCACTTGATGGCCGCCGACAGGCCGAACACGATGACGACGTAGACCAGCGCCGTCGCCGAGAGGATCTCGATCGGCTCGAACCAGATGGAGGTGAGTCGCAACGCCTCGTACATGAGATCGGGCACCGCGATCACCGAGACGAGTGTCGAGGACTTCACCACGACCAGGAACTGGTTCATGATCGACGGCGCCATGACCAGGAGCGCCTGGGGCAGGACGATCCGCCGCATGGTGAGGGCCGGTGACATTCCGAGCGCGTGCGCGGCCTCCCGGTGTCCCCGGGGCACGCCTTCGATGCCGGCCCGGAAGGTCTCCGCCAGGTAGCCGCTCGACTGGAGCGCCAGCGCCGCCCAGCCGGCGGCGAAGAACGACCGGGGCCAGCCGAAGAGCTCCGGCCACACGTAGCTCACCCAGATGAGCTGGACGTAGATCGGCGTGTTTCGCGCGAACTCGATGTAGAGGGTCGCGAGCCCCCGGAGCGGCCGCACGTAGAGACGCACCAGGCAGACCACGAGGCCGACGACGAGCGCGACGGCCATCGCGATCGCGCAGACCTCGGCCGTGACCAGGAGCCCCTCGAGGAGCCGGTCCCGATGATTCCAGACCGTCCGCCGCAGGACGTCCATGGGTCACGCCCAGCCGCGGCGCCGCCACTCCGTCGGAGGGGGGCGGTGCCCCCCTCCGAGGCCTCCCCCCGGGAAAGGCGCGCCGCAGGACGTCGCGGGGCTGGGGGGCGCGACGAGGCGCGCGGACCCAAATGGCGCGCCGCAGGACGTCGCGGGGCTGGGGGGCGCGACGAGGCGCGCGGACCCAAAGATTGCGCCGGCAAAGCCGGCGCTCGGAGCGCTTCGGACGGAGGTGCGCGGACGAGTCATGCCGGTGCGGCCTCACGTCGGCAGGAGTCGGCCGGCATCGATTAGGCCCAGCCGCGGCGCCGCCACTGCTCGGTGAAGCGCCGCACCGAGACCGACATGGCGAAGATCACCCCGAAATAGAGGAAGGCCGTCCCCGAGTAGAGCGGCAGCGGGCGCATTTGCTCTTGGGTGATGATCGAGACCTGGTACATGAGGTCGGTGACCGAGATGAGCGAGACCAGCGTCGTGGCCTTGAAGAGCGAGATGAACTGGTTCATGGCTTCCGGGAGCATCCGCCGGACCGCCTGGGGGAGAATGATCCGCCGGAGCGTGAGTCCCCGCGACATCGCCAGTGACCGCGCCGCCTCGACGTGCCCGCGCGGGACGGCGAGGATCCCGGCCCGGAACGTCTCCGTGAAGTAGCCGCTCGACGCCAGGCCGAGCGCGAGCACCGCCGAGACCACCGGGACGAAATTGACCCGGACGCCGGTGAGCCAGGTCAGCACGAGCGGGGGCACGTAGTGGATCCAGATCAGGAGCACGTACTCGGGCGTATTCCGGCACAGCTCGGCGTAGAACGTGCCGATCCAGCGGAGGCCCCGCCAGGCGGACAGCCGCAGGAGACACGCCACCAGGCCGAGGACGACCGCGAGCACCGCGGCGAAGGCGAAGACATACAGGGTGACGGCGGCGCCGGCCAGTAGGATCGTGCGGTATTCCCAGAAGAGGCCGGGGTCGAAGAGCTGCGCGAGCGTGTCGAGCACGACTCAGTCGGGCCGGGGGGGAGCTGCATGCTCCTCCCCCGGACCCCCCCCTCCGGGTATCTCCCTGCTCACACGGAAGAGCGATTCCTTCACGGGCTCTCAGTGGAGCACCTTGGAGAGGAACTGCCGACAGCGTTCGCTCTTCGGCTGGATCAGGACGTCCCCCGGCGGCCCATCCTCCTCGATGAGCCCGTTGTGCAGGAAGAGGATCCGGTCGGAGGCCTCGCGCGCGAATCCCATCTCGTGGGTGACCACGAGCATCGTCATGCCTTCCCGGGCCAGCTTCTCCATGACGTCCAGGACCTCGCCGATCAGCTCGGGATCGAGCGCGGAGGTCGGCTCGTCGAAGAGCATGACCTTCGGCTGCATGGCGAGCGCGCGGGCGATCGCCACGCGCTGCTGCTGGCCGCCGGAGAGCCGGGCCGGATACTCGTCGCGCTTCTCGACCAGGTCGACCTTGGTCAGGTAGCGCATCGCGACCTCGCGGGCCTCGGCCGGCGACATTCCGCGGACGCGGATGGGCGCCTCGACGATATTCTCGAGCGCGGTCATGTGGGGCCACAGGTTGAACTGCTGGAAGACCATCGCCACGTCCATGCGGACGCGGTTGACCTGCGCCATCGACTCCGGCCGCTGCCGGCCGGCAGCGTCGACCCGGAAGCCCATGGGCCGACCCATGACCCAGACCTCGCCGGAGGTGGGCGTCTCGAGGTGGTTGATGCAGCGGAGCAGCGTGCTCTTTCCCGAGCCGCTGGCGCCGATGATGCTGACGACGTCGCCCCGACGGAGTTCGAAGGAGACGCCCTTGAGCACCTCGAGCGGGCCGAACGACTTGTGCAGGTCGACCACCCGGACGACCGGCTCGCCGTCGGGAGACGGGTGGCCCTGGCTCACGGAGCCAGGGTAGATCAGCCGCGCGGGGCCGCGCAAGGGACGCCTCCGGGGGCGATCGGCGCGGCTACCTCCGCGCCTTGACGAAGCTCCCCCTATCCCCTATGGTTCGATTCGACTTCGTCCTCGCGTGAGCCTCGAGCGGACCGGGAAGGAGGGGACGTGAAGCTGCCCCGGGAGCGCTTCGACTATTCGGCCATCGTGGACCGCCCGCCCCGGAAGCTTCCCCGGGGCGCGCGCCTGGCCGTGTGGACGATCGTCAACGTGGAGGAGTGGGACATCCAGGGTCCCATGCCCCGCACCGTGCTCCCGCCGCCGGCCGGCGGCGGCGGAGTCCCCGACGTTCCCAACTGGGCCTGGCACGACTACGGGATGCGCGTGGGCTTCTGGCGGCTCAAGACCGCGCTCGACCGCTACCGGATCAAGGCCACGCTCGCCATCAACGCCTCGGTCTGCCTCTCCTACCCGCGGGTCGCCGAGGCGGCGCGCGACGCCGGCTGGGAGTTCATGGGGCACAGCTACGTGCAGAAGTCGCTCCACGCCGTCCCCGACGAGCGTGACGTCATCCGGAAGTCGGTCGAGACGATCCGCAAGTTCACGGGGCGGCCACCCCGCGGCTGGCTCGGGCCCGGCCTCACCGAGACGTGGCAGACGCTCGACATCCTGGCCGAAGAGGGGATCGAGTACGTCTGCGACTGGGTCAACGACGACCAGCCCTACGAGATCAAGACCACGACCCGGCCGCTGGTCATGGTGCCCTACACGGTGGAGGTCAACGACATCCCGATGATGCTGATCCAGCACCGCGAGGCCCACGAGCTGTTCGACCGCGCCCGGGACCAGTTCGACCGGCTCTACGCCGAGGGCCGGCGCTCGGCGCGGGTGATGGCCATCGCGGTGCATCCCTACATCAGCGGGGTGCCGCACCGGATCAAGTACTTCGAGCGGATCTACGCCTACATGAAGAAGCGGCCGGGCGTGCTCTTCTGCAAAGGCGAGGACGTCCTGGACTGGTACCGATCCGCCGCGGGGCGGCGGTAGTCCGCCGCGCATCGAACGCCATGGCCCCCCCGCCGGTCGTCGACATCCACGCCCACTTCTTCCCCCAGGCGTATCTGGGCCTGATCGAGTCGGACGGCCCAGCCCACGGCCTGAGCCTCAGGCCCGGTCCCCAGGGCCCCTCGATCATGGTGGGCCAGGTGCCGTTCGGCCCGATCGCCCCCGGTTACTACGACCTCGACGTCCGGCTCCGGGCCATGGACGCGCAGGGCGTGACGCTCCACGCGCTCTCGCTCACCGCGCCCATGGTCTACTGGGCCGACGTCGACCTCGGGCTCCGCCTGGCGCGCGTCGTCAACGACGCGATGGCGGAGGCCGCCCGCGCCCATCCCGATCGGTTCGTGGGGCTGGCGACCCTTCCTCTCCAAAGCCCGGAGGCCGCGGTCACCGAGGTGGGGCGGGCGGTCGGCGAGCTCGGTCTGCGGGGCGTCTACCTGGGGACCAACGTCCGCGGTACCGACCTCGACGATCCGGTACTCACGCCCGTCTTCGCCCGGATCGCCGCGCTCGGGGTGCCGATCTTCCTCCACCCGCTGAACGTGCTGGGCGGCGCGCGGGTCGGTGCCTACTACCTCCATAACCTGCTCGGGAATCCCTTCGACAGCGCGGTCGCGGCCGCCCGGCTCGTCTTCGGCGATGTCCTCGACCGCTTCCCCTCGCTGCGCATCTGTCTGCCTCACGCCGGGGGCGCCTTCCCGTACGTGCTGGGCCGGCTCGATCGGGGCTACCGCGTCCGGCCCGAGTGCCGGCATCTACCCCGGCCGCCCTCGGCGTACCTGGATCGCTTCTACTTCGATACCATCAGTCACTCCCCCGACGCCCTCCGCTACCTGATCGAACTCGTCGGGGCGGACCGGGTGATGCTCGGGAGCGACTACTGCTTCGACATGGGCTATGACGATCCGGTGGGCGCCCTGAAGGCCGTCGAGCCGATGCGCGCTGAGGACCGGGCGCGGATCCTGGGCGGGAACGCTCGCCGGCTGCTGGGGCTCGAGTAGCATGGCCGGGCGGCCGATCATTTTCGTCACTCAGCCCATCGCCGAAGGCGCCCTCGCCCGGCTCCGAGAGGTCGGGGACGTCGAGCTGAACCCCGATCCCCTCCACATCGTCACCAAGCCCGAGCTGATGGCCGCGGTCCAGCGGGCGGAATACCTGGTCTGTCTTCTCCACGACCAGATCGACGCCGAGGTGATCGGCGCCAGTCCCCGGCTCAAGCTGATCGCCTCCATGGCCATCGTCCCGGCCGGCGTGGACGTGGCGGCCGCCACCGCCCGCCGGATCCCGGTGACCACGATCCCCCCGCTGGTGACCGAGGCGACCGCCGACCTCCACTGGGCGCTCCTCCTGGCCGTGGCCCGGCGGGTCGTGGAGGCCGATCAGGCCCTCCGGGCCGGCGTCTTCCCCGGCGGCCAGTCGGCGCACTTCGTGGGCGCCGACGTGCACGGCCAGACGCTCGGGATCATCGGCCTCGGCCGGGTCGGCGAGGCTGTGGCTCGCCGGGCCCGGGGCTTCGGGATGCGGATCCTCTACACCAAGCGTCAGCGGCTGGAGGCGGCGGTGGAGGCGGCGCTCGGCCTCGCGTACGTGAGCCTCGACGCCCTGCTCCGGCAGTCCGACTTCGTTTCGGTGAACGTGACCCTGACGCGGGAGACCGTGCACCTGATCGGCGCCCGCGAGCTCGGCCTCATGCGGCGGTCGGCCTTCCTGATCAACACCGCGCGCGGCCCGGTGGTGGACGAGAAGGCGCTGGTGGCGGCCCTCCGGAGCGGGGCACTCGCGGGGGCCGCGCTCGACGTCTTCGAGGACGAGCCGCGGGTCGAGCCCGGGCTCCTGAGGCTCCCGAACGTGGTGCTGACGCCCCACCTGGGCAGCGCCGCCCGGGGGACGCGCGACCGCATCGCAACCATCGTGGCCGACAACGTGGTGGCGACGATCCAGGGCCGCCGCCCGCCGAACCTGTACAACCCCGAGGTCTACGCGGGCTGAGGCTGGCCGTGGAGTTCTGGGTGATCCAGGTCTTCAACGGCGTCTCGTACGGGGCGCTCCTCTTCCTCCTGGCCGGCGGGCTCTCCCTCATCTTCGGCATGATGCGCATCGTGAACATGACCCACGGCTCCTACTACCTGCTCGGGGGCTACGTCGGGCTGTCGGTGATCTGGCGGGGCGGCCACTTCGCCCTCGGCATCCTGGCCGGCGCGCTGGCCATCGCGGTGGTGGGCATGGGAGAATTCAACGCCTTCCTCAAGCGGCTCTCGGGCCAGGAGCTGGGACAGGTGCTCACCACGATGGGCTTCGCCCTGATCTTCCAGGACCTGGGCCTCGTCATCTGGGGCGGCGACCCCTACACGATCCCGGTGCCGGCCGCGCTGTCCGGGGCCTACCGGCTGGGGCCGCTCTTCTTCCCGGTCTACCGCGTCTTCATCGTCGGAGTCGCGGCGGCGATCGCCGTCGTGCTGTGGCTCGTGCTCGAGCGGACGCGCATCGGAGCGATGATCCGCGCCACTGTGGATGACCCCGAGATGGCCCGCGGGGTGGGGATCAACGTCCCGCTGATCTCGGTCGGCGTCTTCGCACTGGGGGCGGGCCTGGCCGCGGTGGCCGGGGTCGTCGCCGGCGGGTTCGTGGGGGTCTACCCGGGCGCCGACTTCGAGATCCTGCCCTACGCCTTCGTGGTCGTGATCGTCGGGGGCATGGGAAGCCTCAAGGGCGCGCTGATCGGCAGCCTGCTGGTCGGCCTCCTCGACAACTTCGGCAAGGCGCTGTTCCCCGAGCTGTCCTACTTCACCCTGTTCGCCCCCATGGCCGCGATCCTGGCCGTCCGGCCGACGGGCTTGTTCGGACGGAGCTGAGCCCGCCGCCGAAACCCGCCGAGCTCTTTGACGACGAGATCATTGTAGCTATAATTGTGGCTACGTCGGACGCCGGAGGTTCACCATGAAGGTGGCAAGCGTGAAAGAAGTCAAAGACCGGCTGTCCCAATTCCTCAGGACGGCCGAGAAAGAGGATATCGTGATCACCAGGAACGGCAGGCCGACTGCCGTCCTTCACCATCTGGGCGACGACGAGCTCGAAGACTATCTCTTGGAGCACGATCGCAAGTTTCGGCGCAAGATCGAGCGGCGCTGGAGAGAGTACCTCAAGAAAGGGGGCCGAACCGTAGAAGAGATTCTCAAGGAGCTTGCGGGCTGAGTGGCCGAGGCAAAGACCTTCTCGGTCGAACTCGCCCGGGAGGCGCAGCGAGATCTGGAAGGCCTCGCGCCGGATATCCAGCGTAACGTCGCTATCGAGATTCAACGGTGGCTCAGCCAGGACCCATTCCGAGCGGTCAAGACGCGGAGCAAGCGACTCTCCGGGTTCGTCCCTCCTGTCTATCGCCTGCGCATCGGGGACTATCGCGCCTATTACCGCATCCTTCCACCCGACAAGGTCGTGATCCTCGCCATCTTCCCCAAGAGAGACAGCCAACGCTGGCTACCGCGCTCGTGATACAGGGCGTCCCCGAATCACCAGCAATCGAGTCCTTGGTCCAGCGGAAGGACTGCGCGGGGACCGGATGATCTGGCTGGCCGCGGCCCTGGCCCTTCTGGTGGCGGCCCCGCCGTTCCTCTCCTCGTACCTCCTGACCCTCGTCACGCAGGCGCTCATCTACGCCGTCCTGGCGATGAGCCTGGACCTCTTGCTCGGGTACACGGGGCTCTCCTCGCTGGGACACGCCGCCTACCTGGGCCTCGGGGCCTACAGCGTCGGCGTGCTGACGACCCGCCACGGCGCCGGCTTCTGGGTCACCCTCGCGGTCGGGGTCGGGCTCGCGCTCGCCGTCGCCGCCCTGTTCGGCCTGGTGGCCCTCCGCGCCACCGGCGTGTACTTCCTGATGATCACCCTCGCGCTCGGGATGATCGTGTGGGGGCTCGCCCACCGCTGGGTGACGCTGACCCAGGGCGACAACGGCATCTCCGGGGTCCCCCGGCCCGACCTGGGCCTGCCATGGTCGCTCCAGCGTCCGCTCCCGTTCTACTACTTCACCCTCGTGGGCTTCGCGCTGGCCTTCGCGTGCCTTCGGGTCGTCGTGCGCTCGCCGTTCGGCCAGAGTCTGGTCGGCATCCGGGAGAGCGAGTCCCGAATGCGGACGCTCGGGTACCACGTGTGGCTCCACAAGTACATCGGCTTCGTCATCGCCGGCGGGGTCGGCGGCTTCGCCGGCGTGCTGTGGGGGTACTACAATGGCTTCGTCAGCCCGGCCGACGTGGAGCTGGCGACCTCGGTCGAGGTGCTGCTCATGGTCGCCCTCGGCGGGCGAGGCACGCTGGTGGGTCCCGCGGTGGGCGCCGTCACCATCGTGCTGCTCAAGAACCTGGTCAGCGTCTACACGCATCGCTGGCTCCTGATCCTGGGTGCGGTCTACATCGGCACCATCGTCTACGCCCCCGAGGGAATCGCGGGGGCGATCCGGCAGCTCACGCAACGCGGGAGGTTGGCCATGGGCAAGAGGCTCGGCGCGCTGACGGCGGCGATCCTGATCGCGGTGACTGCGTGGGCGGCAGGACCGGCCTGGGCCCAGAAGGGCCCGATCAAGGTCGGCTTCCTGGCGCCGGTGACCGGCGGCGGGGCCGCCGTCGGCAAGGACATGCTGAACGGCTTCCAGATGTATCTCGACGAGATCGGCTCGCAGATGGCCGGGCGGAAGGTGGAGGTGATCGTCGAGGACACCCAGGCCCAGCCGCCGATCGCGCTCACCAAGATCCGCAAGCTGGCCGAGAGCGACCGGGTCCACGTCCTGGCCGGCGGCTTCCTGGCCAGCGAAGGCTACGCCCTGGCGCCGAAGATCGACGAGTACGCGATCCCGATGCTCTACCCGGTGGTCTCCGCCGACGACCTCACCCAGCGCAAGCCGGTCCGCTGGCTGGTCCGGACCGGGTGGACCTCGAGCCAGCCTAACCAGCCGTTCGGGGAGTGGGTGGCCCGGAACCTCGGCTACAAGAAGATCGTCACCATCGGGATGGACTACGCCTTCGGCTGGGAGCAGGTGGCGGGCTTCCAGCGCACCTTCGAGGAGTCCGGCGGCCAGGTGATCCAGAAGCTCTGGCCCCCGCTCGGGACCACCGACTTCGGCCCCTACCTCTCGCAGATCCGCCGGGACGCCGACGCCGTCTTCGCGGTGATGGTCGCGGCCTCCGCCCTCCGCTTCCCCAAGCAGTACCAGGACGCCGGGCTCAAGGCCCGGCTCCCG
>DASYUM010000007.1:0-13139 GCA_036001225.1 Candidatus Methylomirabilota bacterium
GTCGCCGGCAGCGCCGACATATACCGTGCCGGGCGTGACCGGGTCGAATGCCAGCGCCGCCACCCGGAGATCGGTCAGTCCCGCGTTGACAGCGCTCCAGGAGCCGCCGCCATTGGTGCTCTTGAAGGCGCCGCCGCCTCGCGTGCCGGCATACAGCGTGCTCGGTGTCGTCGGGTCGATCACCAGCGCGATGACGTTCCCGCCCTCGAGACCGTGGCCGGTCCAGGTGTTGATGCCGGCCGCCGCCGGAACGCCGATACCGAGCAGGAGAGCCGCGATGCCCGGGACGGCGGCTCGCCCGGCGATCGTCATCAACGTCGCGGCTAGTGGACCGGGGCCGGCCAGCGCGCCACGCCGACCTGGACGAGATAGCCGACCACCTGGACGAGCAGGCCGCCGGCGAAGAGCGCCCAGCCGACGACGGCCCCCAGACGGACGGCGGTTGGCCAGCGGGGACGCGGGACGGCGATCCCGTCGCCGGTCCACGACCACCAGAGCGCCACCCCGAAGAGCACGAGGCCGCCCGCGAAGACTGCGGCCAGGCCCGCGTTCACCAGCAGCATGTTGGGGACGCTCACGAGCCGCTCCTTTCCCTTCTCAGGGCGCAGTCGTCGCGCCGGGATCGCCGAGGCCCCGGAGTCCCTCGGCGCGGACCTGCTCCAGGACCTGGCGGACCGGCCGCCCGCGCTCGCGCGCGATCCGCCGAACTTCCTCGAACTCCGGCGTCACCGTGACCGCCTGGCCCGCGAGCCGCGACACCTTGAAGGTCACCGGGCCGAACGACGTCACGACCCGTACCAGCTCTCGCGGCAGGCGCGCCCGCTCCCACGCCTGCCAGCGCACGCCGATGGTCGTCGTCTCCTGGAAGAGCAGGCGCGCCAGCTCGCCGACCCGGTCGGGGGCGGCGTAGGCGGTCAGGACCACGCCCGGCCGGCTCCGCTTCATGATGACCGGCGTGAGATGGACGTCGAGGGCCCCCGCGTCGAGGAGCCGCTCGATCAACGGCTCGTAGAGCTGCGGCGACATGTCGTCGATCGTCGTCTCCACCGCCACCAGCGCCTCGGTCGGCAGATCCGGCGCCGCGGCCGCCGCCTCCCCGATCAGCACGCGCAGGAGGTTGGGGATCGGCAGCTCCCGGGTTCCGGCGCCCCAGCCGGTTGCCAGGAGCGTCATGGCCGGTATCCTTCCGGGCGCAGCCAGCGTGGTGAGGATGGCCGCCCCGGTCGGGGTCACCAGCTCGGCGACAATCCCGTTGTCGTAGACCGGGAAGCCGCGCAGCAGCTCCGCAGTCGCCGGCGCCGGGATCGGCAGCCGGCCATGCGCGGTCTCGACGCTCCCCCCGCCGAGGGGGAAGGCCGAGACATGCACGACGTCGACGCCGAGGGCGTCGAGTCCGGCCACGGCGCCGACCACGTCCACCAGCGTGTCGAGGGTGCCGACCTCGTGGAAGTGCACCGCGTCCACCGGGACCCGATGAACCCGCGCCTCCGCTTCGGCGAGGCGGGTCAGGATCGCGGTCGCGCGCGCCTTGAGGCTGTCGGCGAGGGTGCTCCGCTTGAGCGGCGCCAGGAGGTCGGCCAGGTCGTGAAAGCGGACGCCCGGGTCGGTCACGACCACGACGCGAGTGCCCCCCAGCCCCCCGCGCGTGACGGACTCGGCCGTCAGACGCCAGCCCGCCACCCCCAGCGTCCCCAGCGCGTCCTCCAAGGCGCCCAGCGGGCAGCCGGCGTCGACCAGCGCGCCGAGGACCATGTCGCCGCTCGCCCCGGCCGGGCAGTCGAAGTAGGCGACCTTCACCGCAGGCCAGCCGGCCACTGCGACCGTTGAGCCGCTCTCTCACTGCTCATGACGTAAGCTGCGTCATTTGAAGGACGGATCGAGAGTGACGTCGAGGAGGCTCGGACCGCGGCGGGCCAGCGCCCGGCCGAGCGCCGGGCCGATCTCCCCAGCCTTCTCCACCCGCTCCGCCTCGACGCCGAGGGCGCGGGCGAGGGCGAGGAAGTCCACCCGCGGATCCTCCAGGTCCATGCCGACGTAGCGGTCGGTCTGGGCGGCCAATCCCTTCAGGGCGAGGACCCGCTGCTTGAGGATCCGGTAGGAGGCGTTGTTGAGGATCACCAGCACCGCGCCGAGGCGCTCGTGGGCGGCCGTCCACAGCGCCTGGCAGGTGTACATGGCACTCCCGTCGCCGATGAGGCCGACCACCGGCCGGTGCGGCAAGGCGAGCTTGACGCCGAGCGCGGCTGGCAGTCCCCAGCCGATCCCGCCGCCGCGCAACCCGAAGAAGCTCTTCGGATCCTCGCTCCGCAGGAACGTCCGCAGGCCGGCCCCGGAGGAGATCGTCTCGTCCACCACGACCGCCTCCGGCGGCAGCGCCTCCGCGATGGCGTGGATCGCCGCCAGTGGCGTGATCGGAACGCGGGCAGCCTCGGCACGGGCGCGGGTCGCCAGCTCGGTGGCGTGACGGGCTTTGGCCGCCGCCGCCTCCTGGAGCCGCTGGCGCGCCCGCTCGCGGCGGCCGGCGTCGAGCTGCCGCTCGAGCGCGTCGCGCAGATCCGGGAGCGTCGCCTTCGGGTCGCCGAGGATCGCGAGCCGGGTCGGGTAGTTCTTCCCCAGCTCCCACGGATCGGTGTCGAGGTGCACGATGGGCAGATCCGGCGGGACCGGGTCCTCGTCGTAGGGGAGCGAGAAGGTGATCAGATCGGCGCCGACCGAGAAGAGGAGGTCGGTCTGGGCGAGGAGCTGGCGGATCGCCGGCGCCAGCCGGACGAACGTCCCGCGGAACAACGGATGGGAGGCGGGAAACGACGCCGTGCTGGCGATGCCCTCGGCGTACACCGGCGCGCCGAGCAGCTCGGCCACCGCGACCAGCTCGGCGTGGGCGTCACCCTGAGCGACCGCGTCGCCCGCCATGATGAGGGGTCGCTCGGCGCGGGCCAGGAGCTCGGCCGCCGCCGCCACCGCGGCCGGGTCGCCGCGCAGCCGCGGCGCCACCCGCGTCGGGCTGCCCAGCTCCACCGGCCCTTCGGCGTTCAGGACGTCCGCCGGCAGCGACAGGAAGACCGGCCCGGTCGGCGGGGCCAGCGCCGTCTTGGCCGCCCGGTGGACGGCACGCGGCAGGTCGGGCAGGCGGCGGACCTCGGCCGACCACTTGACGAACGGTCGGGCAATCGGGGGGAGCTCGGCCCACAGGATCGGCTCGCTGAGGTTGAAGCTCTGGTCGTGCTGGCCGGCGGTCACCAGGAGCGGGGTCCCGGCCTTCTGGGCGTCGTAGAGCATCCCGAGCGCGTTGCCGAGGCCGGGCGCGACGTGGACGTTGACCACCGCCAGCTTGCCGGATGCCTGGGCGTAGCCGTCGGCCATCGCGACGACGCCGCCCTCCTGCAGACCCAGGATGTACCGGAGGCCGCTGTCGCCTGCCAGCGCGTCCATGAGCGGCAGCTCGGTGGTGCCCGGGTTGCCGAAGAGGTACTCGACGCCTTCCTGGCGCAGCAGCGCCAGGAAGGCCTGCTTGCCGGACATCGAGGGCATGCCGTGCTCCGTGACGAAGGCGGCCGCTACCGGATCTTGACGGCCAGCTTGTTGATCCGATCCGCGAGGCAGGCCGCGCCGAACCCGTTGTCGATGTTGACCACCGCCACCCCCGGCACGCAGGTCGCCAGCATCGTGAGCAACGCGGCGAAGCCGCCCAGTGACACCCCGTAGCCAACGCTCGTGGGTACCGCGATCACCGGCCGATCGACGAGCCCACCGACCACGCTCGGCAGCGCGCCCTCCATGCCGGCCACCACCACGATGGCGTTCGCTTCCAGCAGGAGCGGATGCTGCTCGAGCAGCCGGTGGAGGCCTGCCACTCCCGCGTCGTAGATCCGCTCGACGCGGTTGCCACGAACCTCGGCCGTCACCGCCGCCTCCTCGGCCACCGGCTGGTCCGAGGTGCCGGCGCTCACCACACAGACCAGCCCGACGCCCTCGACCGGAACGGGGTTCGCCACGAGGAGGCGCGCGGTCGCGTGGTAGGCAACCGGGAGACCGGCGGCGGCGGCGGCCTCGTGGAGGGCGGCCGTCGCCCGCGTCGCCAGGACGTTCGCGTGGTGCTCGACCAGGCGCGCCAGGATCCGCACCACCTGCTCGGGGGTCTTGCCGTCGCAGAACACCGCCTCGGGGGCGCCGGAGCGGATGGCGCGATGCGTATCGAGCCGCGCGAAGCCGAGGTCCTCGAACGGCAAGCGCCGGAGCCGGCCGAGGGCGTCCTCGGGCGTGAGTTGACCGGCCTGGACGGCCGCCAGCAGCGCACGGAGCCGCTCGGCGTCCATCGCTAGGGCGCGGGGGCGGCGGCCTTGCCGCGCAGCCGCAGCAACGCCTCGTTGAGGCTGCCCGAGCGGAAGCCCTGGAGGTCGACCGTGACATAGAGGAAGCCCAGCTCGCGGAGCCGGGCGGCGATCACCTCGGCACGCCCCTCCTGCCACAGCCGGCCCATCTCGCCGATGGCGACCTCCAGCCGGGCGAGGTCGCCGTGGTGGCGGACGCGGAACTCCCGGAAGCCCAGGCTCCGCACGAACGCCTCCGCCTGGTCCACCTGGCGCAGCTTTTCGGGGGTGATCGGGGTGCCGTAGGGAAAGCGGGATGAGAGGCAGGCCATCGCCGGCTTGTCCCAGGTCGGCAGTCCGACCGCTCGCGACAGCTGCCGGATCTCGGCCTTACCGAGCCCCGCGTCGATCAGCGGCGCCTTCACGCCTCGCTGCCGCGCGGCGACCATCCCCGGCCGGTGATCGCCGAGGTCGTCCACGGTGGCGCCGTAGACGAGGTGCTCGACTCCCTCGCCGGCCGCCACCGGCAGGAGCCGCGTGAACAGCTCCTCTTTGCAGAAGAAGCAGCGATTCGGTGGGTTCGCGGCGTAGGCGGGGTTCGCGAGCTCGCGCGTCCGGATGACGACGTGGCGGAGGCCGATGAGAGCCGCCAGGCGGCGGGCCTCGTCGAGCTCTCCTTCGGCGTAGCTCTCGGAGTCGGCGGTGACCAGGACGGCCCGGTCGCCCAGCGCATCGCGGGCCGCCCAGCCGAGGAACGTGGAGTCCACGCCGCCCGAGAAGGCGACCGCCACGCTGCCGAGCTCCCGCAGGAGCTCGCGGAGGCGCGTGTACTTCGCCCCCATCTCGGGGGCCAGGCCGGCCGTCAGGCCGTCAGTGCTCAAACCGCATCATCTCCTGGAAGGTCCGGTACCGGGCCTCGATCTCCTCGGAGGTGAGCCGCAGCAGTCGGTTGAGCGAGAAGTCCTCCACGGTGAAGGACGCCATCACGCTCCCGTACACGATAGCACGCCGCAGCGTCGCCTCGTCCACGCGGCCGGCCCGGGCCACGCATCCCATGAAGCCGCCGGCGAAGGTGTCGCCGGCGCCGGTCGGGTCGTAGACCGAGTCCAGCGGGAAGGCGGGGGCGAAGAAGAAGCGGCCCTCGCTCACCATGAGGACGCCGTACTCGCCGCGCTTGACGACCACCGTCAACGGCCCGTAGCCGAGGATCTTGCGAGCGGCCCGGATCAGGTTCGGCTCGTCGGCGAGCATCCGGGCCTCGGCGTCGTTCACGATCAGGGTGTCCACCTCCGCCAACACCCGCCGGAGGGCCTCGCGCTTTCCCTGGATCCAGAAGTTCATGGTGTCGAGGGCCGCCAGCCGCGGCCGCTCGACCTTGCGAAGGACGTCGAGCTGGAGCTCGGGATCGATGTTGGCGAGGAACACGAACGGCGTCGTCCGGTAGCGATCCGGGAGGGACGGCCGGAAGTCGGCGAAGACCCCGAGCCGGGTATCGAGGGTCTTCGCCTCGTTGAGGTCGTAGCCGTACTCCCCTACCCATCGGAAGGTCGGCCCCGCCGTCACCTGGAGGCCGGCGACGTCGATCCCCCGGTGGGCCAGCAGGTCGAGATGGGCTTGGGGGAAATCGGCCCCGACGACCGCCACCAGCCGCACCTCGGTGAAGAACGAGGCGGCGTAGGCGAAGAACGTGGCCGAGCCCCCGAGGACGTCGTCGGCCTTGCCGAAGGGCGTCCGGACCGAGTCGAGGGCCACCGAGCCGACCACGAGGAGGTCAGCCACCGCGCGGCCGCCGCTTCCCGCCCCCGCGCGGGCGCCGGGGGAAGTACTTGCCGATCAGCAGGTCGAGGCGCCGCCGGGTCGCCGCGGGGAACGCGCCCGGCGCGGTGATGACGGCGTTTCGGAGCAGGTCTGGGCAGGGACAGGTCCGGGGGGGGCCGATCAGGGGGACGAGCCCGCGGAGCACGTCCTTGGCGGTGGCGACGTTCTTCAGCAGGTTGGCCACCACGGCCTCCACGGTGACCGCGGCCTCGCTCTCGTGCCAGACGTCGTAGTCGGTGACCAGCGCCAGGGTCGCATAGCAGACCTCGGCCTCTCGGGCGAGCTTGGCCTCCGGCATGTTGGTCATGCCGATCACGTCGATTCCCCACTGCCGGTAGATCCGCGACTCGGCTTTCGAGGAGAACTGTGGCCCCTCGATGCACAGGTAGGTGCCTCCCCGATGGACACGGGCGCCCGTCTCCACCGCGGCCCGGTGAAGCCGACTGGCGAGATCGGGACAGACCGGGTCGGCCATGCCGACGTGGGCCACGATCCCCTCGCCGAAGAAGGACGCAACCCGGCGGCGGGTGTGGTCGTAGAACTGGTCGGGCACGACCAGGTCGAGCGGCGCCAGCTCCTCCCGCATGCTCCCCACCGCGCTGACCGACACGACCCACTCCACCCCGAGGCGCTTCAATCCGTAGATGTTGGCGCGAAAGTTCAGCTCGGAGGGCATCAGGCGGTGGCCCCGGCCGTGTCGCGGGAGGAAGACGACCTCGCGGTCGCCCAGCCGGCCGACGCAGTAGGCGTCCGACGGATCGCCGAACGGCGTTCGCACGCGGATCCAGCGGACGCCGGTCAGGCCCTCCAGCTCGTAGAGGCCGCTGCCGCCGATGACCCCGATCCGGGGCTCAGGCATCGCCCGTGGGCGCTCCTCGGAGCTGCTCGCCGCCCGGATCCACGACACGCACGCGGGCAAAGCCGCGCATCAGCGCGTCGAGCCCCTCGAAGGCGACCTCCAGGTAGTTGCCGGTGAGGCCGACCAGGGCTCGGTCGCGGTTGCGATGCTCGAGGACCAGCACCTCGACCACGCGCCCGACGTGCGCCCGGCGGAACCCGGCCTGCTTGGTGGCGCCGAGCCGGCGCAGGCGCGCCGTGCGGCGGTGGACCTCCTCCGGCGGGACCCGCGGGGTCTCGAGCCGCGCGGCCTCCGTGCCCCGGCGGTCGGAGTAGGAGAAGACGTGGAGATAAGTGAACGGCAGCGCGGTCACGAGGGCCTCGGTGCCGGCAAACTCCTCGGCGGTCTCGCCGGGGAACCCGGTGATCACGTCGGTGCCCAGCCCGAGGTCGGGCAGAGCGTCGGCGAGACGCTCGATCAGCAGCCGGTAGAGCCGGACGTTGTAGGGCCGTCGCATGGCGCGAAGGACGCGGTCGGTCCCGGCTTGCAGTGGCACGTGGAGGTGGCGACAGACCCGCGGCTCGCCCGCGATCGTCTCGATCAGCTCCGGGGTGAAGTAGGCGGGGAGGATGGAGGAGAGCCGCAGGCGGCCGAGCCCGCGAACGTCGAGGAGGCGCCGGACCAGTCCGGCCAGCGACAGCCGCGGGATCAGGTCCCAGCCGTAGTGCCCGAGGTCCACGCCGGTCAGGACGACCTCGCCGTAACCGGCCGCGACCAGCTGCTCGACCTGGGCGACGACGATATCCAGTGGCTGACTGCGGCTGCCGCCGCGGGCGAAGGGAACGATACAGAAGCTACAGCGGTGCTGGCAGCCGTCCTGGACCTTGACGAAGGCCCGCGTGTACCCGGGCGCGAAGCGCCGGAGGGGGATGGCCGGCATCGCCCGCGGCTGGAAGACGTCGCTCACCCGGACCCGGGGCTGGACTCGCTTGCGCAGTCCGGCGAGGAGGTCGGGCAGCGCGTACTTGTCGTGGACGCCGAGGACGAGGTCCACGCCGGGGATCGCCGCCACCGCGTCGGGGTTCGTCTGAGCGTAGCACCCGGTCACCACGACGAGCGCCTCCGGGTTCCGGGCGATCGCCCGACGGATGGCCTGGCGGTCGGAGTAGTCGGCGCGGGCGGTCACCGTGCACGTGTTGATGACGTAGAGCTCCGCCTGCTCGTCGAACGGGACCGTGCGGAAGCCGCGCGCCTCGAGAAGCGCTTGGAGCTCCGTCGTGTCGTACTGGTTGAGCTTGCAGCCGAGCGTCGTGAAAGCGACCTTGACAGGGGGGGAGTCCCAACCACTCCCCCCCTGGACCCCCCCACCTGGGGGTGGACTCTCGAGGCTCACCGGCGGGGAGTCCCAACCACTCCCCCCCTGGACCCCCCCACCTGGGGGTCGACTCTCCGTGCTCACGTTATGCGCTGGCCACGAAGGGCGGCCGAGAACCCTGGCGCCGCTCGCTGGTCTGGAGCTGGCCGCAGGCCGCGCCCACGTCCTCGCCCTTGGACCAGCGGACGGTTGCGGTCACGCCCGCGTCGAGGAGGACGCGCTGGAAGGCGGCGATCCGCTCGTGGGGCGGGCGGCGGAAGCCGGAGCCCTCCCAGGCGTTGAACGGGATCAGGTTCACCTTGGCTCGAATGCCGGCCAGCCGGCGGGCGAGCCGCCGGGCGTCGTCGGGGCTGTCGTTGATCCGGTCGAGGAGGACGTACTCGAACGTCATCCGCTGGCGGACGGGCAAGGGGAAGCGCCGACACGCCGCCAGGAGCGCGTCGAGGTCCCAGCCCCGGTTCACCGGCATGAGCCGCGTCCTCAGCTCGTCGGTCGGCGCGTGGAGTGAGATGGCGAGGTTCACCCGCAGGTTCTCGCGCGCCAGGCGCTCGATCCCCCGGACAAGCCCGACGGTCGATACCGTGATGCGGCGCGGCGAGAGCCCGAAGCCGTCGGGGTCCACCAGGATGCGGAGCGCCTTCACGGTCGCCGGGTAGTTGGCGAGCGGCTCGCCCATCCCCATGAAGACGACGTGCGTGATCCGCTCGCCGTCGCCCAGGGTCGCCCGGGCGGCGAAGACCTGGCCGACGATCTCGCCGGCGGTGAGGTTCCGCACGAGGCCCATCGTCCCCGTGTAGCAGAACGCGCACGCGAAGCCGCAGCCGACCTGGGTCGAGACGCAGAGCGTCAACCGCCCATCGTCGGGCATGAGGACCGACTGAACGGTGCGGCCGTCGGCCAGCCGCAGGACGAGCTTCCGGCTGCCGTCGGCGGAGACCCGGCAGTCGGTCACCGACGGGACGGCCGCCACCGCCTCCGCTTCCAGTCGAGAGCGCAGCGTCTTCGGAAGGTTGGACATCGCCGCGAAGTCGCCGACCCCCTTCCGGTAGATCCAGGCAGCGAGCTGGCGGCCGCGGTAGGCCGGCTCGCCCCAGCCGGCCACGAGGTCGGCGATCTCGCGCGGAGTCAATTCGAGCAGGTTCCTCGCGGACATCGCGGCCTTAGGATACCGAACGGGTATCACCCGGTCAAACGACGCGCTGCTTCACGGCGAGATGCCCATCCGGTCACGCGCTATCCACCGTCTTGGTGAGCCCGTCGTGGATAACATGGTGGGAAAACCGGGCAAGCGCGCGGCCGACAAGGGGCGAACACCACCCCGCCTACGCAATGGGCAACGATGCCGTACGGGTTTCACCCGGCGAATCGGTGTCAGACTGACCCGAGCAGCCCGAGGTAGAGGTCCATCAGGTTCGTGCCCGTCGGGCCGGTGACGACCAGGTCGCCCAACGTCGCGAACACCGCGTGCGAGTTGTTGTCGGCCAGGGCCGTGCGCGGGTCGAGGCCAGCCGCGCGAGCCCGGTCCACCGTCGTCCGGTCCACGATCGCCCCGGCGGCGTCGGTAGGACCGTCGCTACCGTCGGTGCCGGCCGCCAGCACGACGGCGCCCGGGAGCGCCGTGAGGCCGGGGGCCAGCGCCAGGCAGAACTCCTGGCAGCGTCCTCCCTTGCCGGTGCCGCGCACGGTCACCGTCGTCTCCCCCGCCGCGATGAGACACCCGGGCCGGCTCACCGGCTGGCCGGCCTCGGCCGCGTGCTCGAGCAGCGCCACGAAGACCCGCGCCGCCTCGCGCGCCTCCCCCTGCAGCGACCGCGTCAGCACCAGCGGCGCGTAGCCGAGCCCGCGGGCGGTCGCGGCCGCGGCTTCGACGACCAGCCGGTTGTTCCCCACGACAGCATTGGTGACCCGGGTGAAGATCGGGTCCTCGGGCTTCGGCGTCTCGGGGACCTCCCCGCGGGCGCCGGCCTCGAGGTAGCTGCGGGCCGCGTCGGGTATGCGGTGCCGGAGGCCGAAGCGGTCGAGCACCGCCAGCGCGTCGGCGAACGTGGTCGGATCGGGGGCGGTCGGGCCGGAGGCGATGACGTCGAGCGGGTCGCCGATCACGTCCGACAGCAGCAGGCCGACCACTGGAGCCGGGGCCGCCGCCCGGGGGAGCTGGCCGCCCTTGAGCCGGGACAGGTGCTTCCGCACCGCGTTCAGCTCGTTGATGGTGGCCCCGGCCTCGAGCAGCAGGCGTGTCACCGCCTGCTTCTCGGCGAGGCTCACACCGGGGACCGGGAGCGGGGCCAGGGCGGAGCCACCGCCCGAGATCACGCAGAAGACGAGGTCGTCGGGGCCGGCGGCCTCCACCAGCGCGAGAATCTCGGCCGCCGCCGCGCGCCCCCGCTCGTCGGGGAGCGGATGCCCGGCCTCGACCACCCTCACGCGGGCCGGTGCCACCGCCCGGCGATCCTTGACCACCACCAACCCGTCGCGGACGCGCTCGCCGAGGACGCCTTCCAGGGCCTCGGCCATCTCGCCGGACGCCTTCCCGGCGCCCACCACGAGGATCCGGCGGACGCGGGCGAGGTCGAGGGTGCGCCCGCCGACGCCGAGCCGGGCGCCGTCGAGCCGGAGGGCCTGGCGAGTCAGCCGGCGCGCGTCGCCGGCGGCGATGGCGGCGTCCAGGATCGCGCGGGCGGCCGACCGCAGCCCGGCGACGTCAGCCACGCGCGGAATCTACCGGGCCAGTTTCTGGAGCCGGCGACCCGCGTCGAGCAGCACGTCGTCGGTCTTGGGGAAGCAGAAGCGGATCTTGGTCCGGCCCAGCTCCGGGTGGGCGTAGAAGGACGAGCCCGGCACGGTGGCCACCCCGACCCCCCTCACCAGGTACATGGCCAACGCGGTGTCGTCGGCGAGGCCGAAGCGCTCCAAGAAGTGGGCGCACTCGGTGAGGACGTAGTAGGCGCCGGATGGCCTGAAGATCGGGAACCCGGCCTTCTCCAGCAAGGGGCAGAGGAGGTCCCGCCGGGCCTGGTAACTCTCCCGCAGGCTCACGTAGTAGGCGTCGGGCAGGTTGAGGGCCGTGACCGCCGCCTCCTGGAGCGGAGCCGGCGCGCCGACGGTGACGAAGTCGTGGGCCCGGCGGATCCCCACCGCCAGCTCGGGAGAGCTGATGGTGTAGCCGATCCGCCAGCCCGTGACCGAGTACGACTTGGAGATGCCCGAGATGGTGACGGTGCGCTCCCACATCCCGGGCAGGGTCGCGATCGGGATGTGGCGGCCGCCGTCGAAGACGATGTGCTCGTAGATCTCGTCGGTGATGGCGAGGACGTCGTGCTTCTGGCACAGCTCGGCGATGGTCTCCAGCTCGCCGAGCGTGAAGACCTTGCCGGTGGGGTTGTTGGGACTGTTGAAGATGATGGCCTTGGTGCGGGGGGTGAAGGCGCGGGCCAACCGATCGGGATCGAAGGAGAAGTCGGGCGGCTCCAGCGGCACGTAGACCGGCCGGGCCCCCGAAATGATGGCACCCGGCCCGTAGTTCTCGTAAAACGGCTCGAAGATGACGATCTCGTCGCCGGGATCGAGCACGGCCAGCAGCGTCGAGAGCATCGCCTCGGTGGAGCCGCAACAGACGGTCACCTGCCGCTCGGGGTCCACCACCTTGCCGTAGAAGCGCTCGAACTTGGCCGCGATCGCCTCCCGGAGGTTGCGGGCGCCCCAGGTGATGGCGTACTGGTGGAAGTCGCCGTCGATCGCCCGGTGCGCGGCCTCGGTCAGCTCCTTGGGCGGCGGGAAGTTCGGGAAGCCCTGAGCCAGGTTGACCCCGCCGTATTCCGCGTTCACGCGCGTCATTTCGCGGATCACCGACTCGGTGAACCCCTGGACGCGCGTCGAGATGGTGCGAGACGTCATCGCGACCGCTTCCCGCACGCCGGGCAGGCTGGATCGGGACGTACGGCGATCGTGTCGAGGCTCGCCGCGCGAGCGTCGTAGATGAGGAGCTGTCCGGCAGCCGGACTCGGCTGGCCCAGGCACAGCTTCAGCACCTCCACGGCCTGAAGGCTCCCCATCACGCCCGCCACCGGTCCGAGGACGCCGGCTTCCCGACACGCCGGCACGGTCCCCGGCGGGGGCGCTGACCGCACCACGCACCGATAGCAGGCGGTCTGGCCCGGCCGGACGACCAGAAGCTGCCCCTCCCAGCCGACGACGCCCGCGACCACCACCGGCCGGCCGAGCGCCACGCAGGCGTCGTTGACGGCGAGCTTGGTGGCGGGAGAGTCGGACCCTTCGACGGCGACGTCGTAGCCGGCCACCACCTCGCGCGCGTTCGCGGCGTCGATGCGAACCCGGTGGGGGACCACGTGCACTTCGGGATTGAGCTCCTCCAACCGGCCCTGGCCCGACTGCACCTTGGGGCGGTCGAGGTCCTTCGTGCCGTGGAGGATCTGCCGCTGGAGGTTGGAAAGCTCGACGGCGTCGTGGTCCGCCAGCCCCAGGGTACCGATGCCGGCGGCGGCCAGGTAGAGCGCGGCCGGCGACCCGAGCCCCCCGGCGCCGACCACCAGCACCCGCGCCGCGGCGAGGCGGGCCTGACCGGCACCGCCGACCTCGGGCAGGAGCATTTGCCGGCTGTAGCGCCGGAGCTGCTCCTCCGTGAATCCCGGGCCGATACCCGTCGCCCCGCGGCGGCCTCGGTCGTCGGCGGGCCTCAACATCGGGTGGCTCGCCCCGGACGGCGGGGCCCCAGCCCCGCGACGTCCGGTGGCTCGCATGCGCGGCATACGCCTCGGCCCGCCCATTGGGGTAGCGGGGG
>DASYUM010000008.1:0-28188 GCA_036001225.1 Candidatus Methylomirabilota bacterium
GGACCTCCGCTGGGGCCATCGTCGGACGCCCCTCTGGAACCGCGACTGGCGGCTCCGCTACCGGCGCCAGCCGGCCCTGGGGAGCTTCGCGCCGAGCTGGGTCTGGATGGCGACGCTGATGCAGCGCGAAAAGGAGCGGAAGGCGGAGCGGGTCGTGATCCCGCTCCGGCCGCTCGAGGAGATCGTCAAGGACCCGCCGGAGCCCGACGAGCCACCCGAGACCTGTGAGGAGTGCGGCGCGCCGATCGAACGGCTGACCGGCGCGCCGGCCTGTCCCGAGACCGCCCTCCGCACGACGATGTATCAGCTCCGGTTCCTGGCCGAGGCCAGGGAAGACGGGATCGAGGATCTCTTCGAGCTGCTCGACGAGCTGGACGCCCAGGAATGGGAGCACCTGGAGCGGGGCGAGCCGCGGACCCCGTCCGCCCGGGAGCGCTGGCGCGACGAGCGGGACGAGCTGCGGCTCTGCCGCGAGAGCTGCGAATGGCTCATCGAGCAGGGCGTCGAGGCCGTGAGCCCGGCCCGCGCCCTGCTGCTCGCCAAGGCGGCGGAGCTCGCCGGGCGCTTTGGCGACCCGGAAGGCTTCCTCACGCCGGCCCCGCGGCCCGCCGCCCGAGGTCCCCGGATCGGGCGCAACGATCCCTGCCCCTGCGGCTCCGGCCGGAAGTACAAGCGCTGCTGCCTGGCGCGGGTCTCAGAGCGGCCAAAGGAATCCCTGCCGTGAGTGTCGAACCCTCGAACAGAGCGCCTCGAGCACAACCTGGTCGGACCGTCTAACGATATGCCTCGCGTCGGTGAGCGACACGAAGAACCAGGACAGTTTGTGCTTCGTCGTCTACTTCGAAGAGAATTCGGTAGTCACCGACCCGGATATGCCAGCCATTGGCGGTTCCGCTCAGCTTGGCGACGCCGGGAGGCTGCGGCTCTTGTTCAAGAGCTAGAAGGGTTCGTGTGATGCGAGAGCGGATCTCGGGAGAGAGCTTCCTGCGGTCGCGTTCTGCCGCTCCGCTGAGCAGAACGCCGTACGGCACTACGGCGTCTCGCCGGTCTCCGACAGCAGGTCACGCGATGCGAAGATGCGGACGAGCATGGGGACGACGCTCGCGTCGCACCAGGTTCCCCGAAGAGGAGGGGACTGAAAGAGGTTTACGACGCGTCGGTGTCGGACCATTGGAGATGTCGCACCAGGTTCCTCGAAGAGGAGGGGACTGAATCCCATCCCGAAACGCGCAGACAAAGGTCCCGGCCTACCTGTGGGTCGACATCTGTCGACGGGTTCGCCTGCCTGTTGTAGCCTGTCTGAGACTCTGGAATCCCGGTGTCTAATGAATCGAATCTGATGCGCATCTATCTGGTGCGCCACGGGGAGGCGGTGCCGGAGCACGTGGACCCGGCGCGGCCGCTCTCCGCCCGCGGGCGAGCCGAGATCGAGCGGGTCGCCGCCGAGGTCGCGCGACTCGGGTGGCGGGTGGCCGAGATTCGCCACTCGGGACTCACGCGGGCCCGGCAGACGGCGGAGATGCTGGCGGCGCGCCTGGCACCCGAGCGCGGAGTCCGGGCCGTCGAGGGGCTCCGGCCGGACGACGACCCCCATCGGCTCGCCGCGGAGTGCGAGGCGACCCGGGAGCCGGTCATGCTGGTGGGGCACCTGCCTCACCTGGGCCGGCTCGCGTCTCTGCTGCTCCTGGGCGATCCCGGCCGCGAGCTGATCCGGTTCGGCACCGGCACGGTCGCCGGTCTGGCCCGGACGGACGGCGGCTTCCTGGTCGAATGCGTCATTGGACCTCACACGGAGGGCGCGTCATGACCAAAGATGAGCTGAAGCAGCGGGTGTACGCGGCGATCGATCGGCGGGCCGAGGAGATCATCGGGCTCGGCGAGCGGGTCCGGCAGAAGCCCGAGCTGGGCTTCAAGGAGGTCGCCACCGCGAAGCTCGTCGAGGAGACCTTCGCGCGCCTCGGGCTCCGGCCGAAGGCCGGCCTGGCGCTGACCGGGGTCCGCGCCGACGCGGAGGGCCGGGCCGGCGCCGGACCGACGTTCGCGCTGCTCGGCGAGCTGGATGGTCTCGTGGTGGCCGGCCACCCGGAGGCCGACCCGGCCACCGGCGCCGCCCACGCCTGCGGGCACAACGCGCAGATCGCGGGGCTGCTCGGCGCCGCCATGGGTCTGCTGGAGGCCAAGGCGTTCGACCACCTGGCCGGCCGGCTGGTCTTCTTCGCGGTACCGGCCGAGGAGTACGGCGACATCGAGTGGCGCGTGAACGAGGCCCGCGCCGGCCGGCTCGAGTTCCTGGGGGGCAAGCCGGAGCTGCTCCGCCTCGGCCACTTCGACGACGTGGACCTGGCGATGATGATCCACACCACCCCCCGGACCGAAGAGGGCAAGGCGGGGGTCCCGGCGTCCACCAACGGCTGCGTGGTGAAGACGATCCGCTATCTGGGCCGGGCCGCCCACGCCGGTGGGGCGCCCCACAAGGGCGTCAACGCCCTCTACGCGGCCCAGATCGGCCTGATGGCGATCAATGCGCTCCGGGAGACCTTCCGCGACGAGGACACGATCCGGGTCCACCCGATCATCACCCACGGCGGGACCCAGGTGAACGTGATCCCGGCCGAGGTCCGGCTCGAGACCTACGTGCGCGGCAAGACGATCGAGGCCATCGTGGACGCCGCCGCCAAGGTGGACCGCGCGCTGAGGGCGGGGGCGCTCGCCCTCGGCGCCAAAGTCGAAATCGAGACCATCCCGGGGTACCTGCCGATGACGTGCGACCCGGTGATGGCGGAGACGTTCCAGGCGAACGCCGCGGCCTTCGTCGGGCCCGAGCAGTACAAGCCGATCAGCCATCGCACCGGCTCCACCGACATGGGGGACCTCGGCCACGTCATGCCGGTCCTCCACCCGTTCATGGGCGGCGCCCGGGGGACGAGCCACGCGGCCGACTTCGAGATCGTGGACCGCGAGCTGGCCTACGTGGGGCCGGCCAAGATGCTGGCCGCGATGGCCATCGACCTGTTGGCCGACGGCGCCGCCGGGGCCCGGGCGGTGCTCGCGAAGGCGAAGCCCCCGCTGACGCGGCCGGGGTACCTCGCCTTCCAGCGCGGGCTCGCCCGGCGCGAGCTCTACGAAGCGTGACGCCGCCGCGGCCGGTCTACGAGGTCTACGCGCTCAAGTACGGGGAGCGGCCGACGACGGCCTGCCAGTTCTTCTACCGCGAGCTCTCCCACGAGCCGCTCACCCTCGACTTCTCACGCGGGTCGAGGCGGGCGTGATCCGGATCGCGTGAACAAGCTCCCGCCCGGCTTCGCCGGGACGGCCGCGGGCCCCCTCACCCAGACCATCGACGCCCGCTGGCTCATGGCCTACGCGGCGGCGCTCGGCGCCACCGAGCCGGTCCATCTCGACACCGCCCGGACCGGCGGCCTGCTCGCGCACCCGCTCTTCCCCGTCTGCTACGAGTGGCCCGCCGTCCTGGAGCTGCGGGCGGCGCTGCCATCCGAGGTCGCGGGGCGGGGCGTCCACGCCACCCACGACCTCGTCGTGCACCGCCTGCCGCGCGCCGGCGACCGCCTCACCACGACGGCGGTCGTCACGGCCCTGTGCCCTCACCGGGCCGGTGCCCTGGTCACGACGCGCCTCGAGACCGTGGACGCCGACGGCCAGCCGGTCAGCACGACGGAGTACGGCTCGATCTATCGCGACGTGGCGTGCGAGCCGGCCGAGACGGCGGCCGTTCCGCTGGCCGTGCCGCCGCGCATCCCGGTGTCCGCCGGCCCGCGGTGGACGGCGACGGTCCCGGTGCCGGCGGGCCTGGCCCACGTCTACAGCGAGTGCGCGCGGATCTGGAACCCCATCCACACCGACCCGGCGGTGGCGCGCGCGGCCGGCCTGCCCAACGTCATCTTGCACGGCACGGCCACGCTCGGGCTGGCCGTCACCGAGGTCGTGCGGCGGGAGGCCGCCGGGGATCCGGCCCGGGTCCGCCGCATCACGGGCCGCTTCGGGGCGATGGTGGGGTTGCCGTCGACCCTGACGGTGGACGGGCTCGGCGTCGTCGAGGTGGCCGGCGGCACCGGGGTCGCGTTCCGGGTCGTGACCGTCGACGGTCGCCCCGCCGTCCGCGACGGCCGCGTCCTGCTGGCGACGCGACCAATCTAAGCCGTCCCCGCCCGCGCCTCGGCCTCGGCCAGGCGGCCGGCCAGGAAGCGCCGCAGCGGATCGTTCTCGGTCAGATCGAGGGCCTGCCGGTAGGCCTGGGCGGCTTCGCTCCAGCGGCCGAGCCGGCGGAGGAGGTCGGCGCGGGCCGCCGGCAGGAGCGGGTAGTCGCGCAGGCGCCCGTCGGCCTCGAGGGCATCCAGGAGCCGGAGGCCCTGGGCGGGACCCTCGGCCATGGCGACGGCGGCGGCGCGGTTCAGCTCGATTACCGGCGACGGGTTGACGCGGAGCAGCAGGTCGTAGAGCCGCGCGATCTGGCGCCAGTCGGTCACCTCGGCGCGCGGGGCTCGAGCGTGGCAGGCGGCAATGGCCGCCTGCAGCGCGTAGAAGCCCGGGCCGCCGTCGCGGCGCGCGGTCTCGGCGAGCGCGATGCCTTCACGGATCTGGGCCTGGTCCCAGAGCCGCCGGTCCTGGTCCTCCAGCAGGACGATGTCGCCGTCAGGGCCGGCCCGGGCGCCCCGGCGGGAGTCGTGGAGGAGCATCAGCGCCAGCAGCGCGCGTGGCTCGGACGGGCCGGGCATCAGCTCGCAGAGCAGCCGGCCAAGTCGGATGGCCTCGGCACAGAGCTCCCGGCGCACCAGGGCGTCCCCCGAGGTCGCCGCGTAGCCCTCGTTGAAGACGAGGTAGACCGCCAGCATCACGGCCTCGAGGCGCTCCGGCAGCTCGGCGTCGGCCGGCACCCGGTAGGGGATGCCCGCGCTCCGGATCTTCTGCTTGGCGCGGACCAGGCGCTGCGCCATCGTGGGAACCGGCACCAGAAACGCCCGCGCGACCTCCTCCGTCGTGAGCCCGGCCAGGGTCCGGAGCGTGAGCGCGACCTGGGCCTCGACGGCCAGCGCGGGATGGCAGCAGGTGAAGATGAGCCGCAACGGGTCGTCGGCCACCGCGCCCTCCGGCTCGTCGCGCCCGTCCGCGGGGGCCTCGAGCGCCGCCAGGCGGCCGACCTCCTCGCGCTTGGCCTGGAAGCGGGTCTGCCGGCGCAGGCGGTCCACGGCCTTGTGCCGAGCGGTGCCGACCAGCCAGGCCCGCGGGTTGTCCGGCGTGCCCGCCGCCGGCCACTGCTCGAGGGCGGCGGCGAAGGCCTCCTGCACGGCCTCCTCGGCGAGATCGAAGTCGCCCAGGAGGCGGATCAGGGTCGCCAAGATCCGCCCGGATTCGTCGCGATAGAGGCGCTCGATGTCCATCCGGCCGCCCGGGGGCAGTGTAGCCCACCGGGCGGCCGACGGCAGCCTCGCTGGCCCGGCCGGGCTACCCTTCCATGAGCGGCCGGACCTCGACCGCGCCCATGCGGACCGAGGGGATGCGGGCGGCGATGGCGATCGCCTCGTCGAGGTCCTTCGCCTCGATCAGATAGTAGCCCCCGAGCTGTTCCTTGGTCTCCGCGAACGGCCCGTCGGTGGTCAGGCGCTTGCCGTTCCGCACGCGCACGGTCGTGGCGGTCGCGGTGGGCTGGAGCCCGTGCCCGGCCTTGAAATGACCGCTCTGGACGAGGCTCTGCGTGAAGGTGCCGTACTCCTGGTGGAGCTTGCCCTTCTCGGCCTCGCTCAGCTTCCCGACCTCCGCCTCGCTGTGGTAGATCAGCAGCAGGTATTCCATCGGGCCCTCCTTGGTTGGGTGTTTACCCACTAGTCGAACGGGGGAGGCCCGAATCGACACCGCGCGCCGGGAGGCCGCCCGGGGCCGGGAGGCTACCGTCCCAGGGCCGCGAGCATCTCCTCGACGGAGGTGAACTTGATCCGGGGGCGGCCGGCGGCCCGGCCGCGGGCCACCTCCAGGGCGTCGAGGCGGCGCCAGTCGGCGTAGGAGACGTAGTTCGGCTGGCGCCGGCTGACGACGGCCTCGGCGGCGCCCACCTCGGGGGCGGCCGGGTCGAGGATCGCGCGGCGGGCCAGGTCCTCGACCATGCAGGCTACCGTCTCCGCCGCGTCCGGCTTGTTGGTGCCGATGACGCCCGTGGGCCCGCGCTTGATCCAGCCGGCCGCGTACTCGCCGACGACCGCTTCTTGGGTGGCCGGGTCCACGACCCGCCCTTTCTCGTTGAGGACCACGCCCCACTTGTCGTGGAACGGCACGCCCGGGAGCGGGACCCCGCGGTAGCCCACCGAGCGGAAGACGAGGCCCACCGGGAGCTCCTCGAACCGGTCGGTGGCCCGGGCCTGCAGGGTCCCGGCGGGCGTGGCGTACAGCTCGTTCCGGCAGAGCCGGATCGCGCGGACGTGGCCGGCGGCGTCGCCGTAGAGCTCGACCGGCGACACCAGGAATCGCACGGTGAGGAGCTTGGACTTGCCGGTCACCTTCCGCAGCGCGTAGCCCTGGAGGATCTCGACCTTCTTCCTCGTGACCCGGTCCTGCGTGCGTTCGAGGTCGGCCCGGCTGAGCGGGTCCAGTTCGGCTTCCTCGGGTGGGACGGTGATGGCGGCATCGGCCAGCTCGCCCAGCTCCTTGATCTCGGGGTTGGTGAAGGCGGCCTGGGCCGGTCCCCGCCGGCCCAGCAGGTAGACCTCGCGAACCCGGCTGGCCCGCAGCGCCTCCAGCGCGTAGTCGGCGATGTCGGTGGCCGCGAGCTCCTCGCCGCTCCGGCAGAGGATGCGGGCGACGTCCACCGCCACGTTGCCGACCCCGACCACCGCCACCCGCTCCTGGGTGAGATCGAAGCGGTAATCTCGGTAATCGGGATGGCCGTTGTACCAGGCGACGAACTCGGTCGCCGGGTGGCTGCCCACCAGGTCCTCACCCGGGATGCCCATGCGTCGGTCGGTCTGGGCGCCGGTCGTGAAGACGAGCTGGTGGTAATGGGCGCGCAGCTCGTCGAGCGTCAGCGCCTTGCCGAAGTCCACGTTGCCGTAGAAGCGGAAGCGCGGGTGGGCGGCCGTCTTGTCGAAGGCGGCGGTGACCGACTTGATCTTCTGGTGATCGGGGGCGACCCCGAAGCGCACCAGCCCGAACGGGGTGGGCAGTCGGTCGAACATGTCCACCTCGGCCACCAGGCCGGGCTGGCGGAAGAGGTGGTCGGCCGTGTAGTAGCCGGCGGGGCCCGCCCCGATGATCGCGACCCGGAGCGGGCGCGCCTCAGTGCCGGGCGTGGGCATTGGTGGGGGGCGGGGCGAACGGGCTCAGGCCGGGTGATCGGCGATCTGCGTCTGGAGCGTGTCCACCAACCCTTCGTACTGGTCCCGCTGCGCCTTCACGATGTCGCCGATGGAAACGATGCCGACCAGCCGGCCCTTCTCGACGACCGGCAGATGTCGGATGCGCTTCTCGGTCATGGTGTGGCCGACCGATTTCAGGTCGTCCTCGGGCACACCGACGATGACATTCCGGGTCATCAGCTCGGCGACCGTCCGACCGAAGACCTGCTCGTTGCGCGCCGCCGCCCGCACGATGTCGCGCTCGGAGAGGATTCCCACCGGGCGCTGGGCGTCGTCCACCGCAACGAGGGCCCCGATGTTGTGCTCGGCGAGGAGGGCCAGCGCCTGGCGGACCGAGTGCTGGGGACCGATGGTCACGACCTTCACGCCCTTCTGGGCCAGGACATTCGCGATGTTCATGGCTGTGCCTCCGTCGCGGGCCCGGGACCGTCGACCGACCCGGGCCACGCTTCGTCCGCCCCTCATTGTGCCCCCCTCATCTTGCGCCCGAACCGGTCGGGCTCGTCAAGAGCCGGCTCTGGACCCGCCGATCGGCGGACTCCACGATTGTCTGGGCCACCCCGATCTGCTAGGGTCTCCCCATGGCCGAGGCCGAGTATTTCCGCTGGACGGCCGAGCTGTTCGACCGCGCGAAGATCTTCGACAAGCCCGAAGCGCTGGCGGGCATCCGCATCCTCGAGCTGACCACGCTGATCCTCGGCCCCTCCACTGCCGACTTCCTCGGCGAGTTCGGGGCCGAGGTGATCAAGGTCGAGCTCCCGCCGGCCGGCGACACGATGCGCTACGTGACCCCGCGGGGGACGTTCTGGAAGAATGCCTCGCTCGGCTTCTTCCCCGAGAACCACTCCAAGTACCACGTCGGCATCGACCTCCACAAAGAAGACGGCAAGGCGCTCTTCAAGCAGCTCGCCGCCCGGGCCGACGTCATGGTCGAGAACTTCCGGGCGGGGACGCTGGACCGGTGGGGGATCGGCTACCGCGACCTCTCCGCGCTGAACCCCCGACTGATCTACGTCGCCAACTCCGGCTTCGGCCAGTGGGGGCCGTTCGCGCTCGGCCGCGCCTCCTACGACGCGGTCGCTCAGACCGTCTCCGGCATGATCGGCATCACCGGCTTTCCCGGCCGGCCGCCGATCACCTGCGGCATCTTCATCGGCGACTGGTTCGGGGCGCTGATGGCGGCCACCGCCGCGCTGGTCGCGCTGCACCACCGCCGCCGGACCGGCCAGGGGCAATTCATCGACTACGCGCAGTCGGAGGGACTGATCCGCTCGCTGGACTGGACGTGGGTGTGGGCCGGCCTCACCGGCGAGGACCGGGCGCCGGCGGGCAACCGCGACCGGGCGCTCGGCGCCTCCGACATCGTCCGCTGCCGGGACGGGTTCGTGGCCATCGCGGCCGTCACCGACGCCGAGTTCCGCGGCCTCTGCGCCGCCATCGGCAGCCCGGGTCTGGCCGAGGACCCGCAGTTCGCCACGCTGGCGGCGCGGCTCGAGCCCGCCCACGCCGACGCGGTGCTTCGCCGCGTGCGCGAGTGGGCCGCCGACCTGACCCGGGCCGACCTGGAGGCGCTCGGCGAGAAGCACGGCTTCGCCGCCGCCCGGGTGGCCAGCGCCGCCGATCGCTACGACGACCCGCACCTGCGGGCCCGGGGCGCCGTGTGGGCATACGAGGATGGGCTCTACGGGCCCATGGTCGAGCAGGGCCCGGCCCCCAAGCTCTCGGCGACGCCGGGGCGCATCCGATGGGCGGCCCGACCGGTCGGCTGGCACAACGAGCACGTCTTCCGGACGATCCTCGGGCTGTCGCCGTCCGAGATCCAGGCCCTCGAGAGCCGGGGCGTCGTCGGCCACTGGGCGGATCGAGTGGGCGCGAAGCCGCCGGACGGCGCGACGCCTGGAGCCTCGCCGTGACGCGGCCGGCGCCCGATCCCACGCTCCCCTGGCCGGAGTACGCGAAGGCGCTCACCGACCCCGCCCGGGCCCGCGAGCGGCCGGAGGCCCTCGACGACCTGCTGGTCCTCGACTGCTCGCAGGCGAACTTCGCCGGCCTGTTCGCATCGTCCATCCTGGCCGAGTTCGGGGCGACCGTGATCCGCATCGAGCCGCCGGGGGGCGACCCCGCCCGCGCGTTCTCGCCCGAGGGCCGGCGGCACCGCGACACCGGGCTCGCCTACCTGGTCGAGGGGCGGAACAAGCACCACGTCACGCTGGACCTCGACCACGCTGAAGGACGTCTGCTGTTGCGGCGCCTGGCCGCCAAGGCCGACGTCCTCATCGAGACGTTCCGCCCCGGGGTGATGGACGGCTGGGGGCTCGGCTACCGCCAGCTCCGGCAGCTCAACTCGCGCCTCGTCTACGTCGCCCTCGCGACCTACGGGCAGTTCGGGCCGCGGGCGGCCTCACCGATCCCCGACCACGACGTCACCACCCAGGCCCTCTCCGGCGTCGCCCACATCACCGGCGAGCCGGAAGGGCCCGACGGCGCGCAGCCGTGGGCGATGCCGACCCGGCAGGGGTCGTGGGCGGGGTGGTACATGGGCGGCGGGTGGGCGGCCTTCGCGGCGCTGGCCGCGCTCGCCTGGCGGGCGACGTCGGGCGAGGGCCAGTTCTGCGACGTGTCACCGGCCGAGGGCGAGATGCGGATGAGCGATTACGGCGTCCACTGGTACCACTCCCACCGGCAGGTGTGGGAACGGACGGGCGCCTTCAACATCTCGGTCTTCCCCTACACGCTGATCAAGACGACGGACGCCTACTCGTTCATCGCCGGGTTCTCGGACGCCAACTGGACGGGCCTCACCAACATCATGGGGCGGCCCGAGCTGAAGGAGCGCTTCCCGACCGTGCGCGACCGCACGGCGGCCGACAAGCAGCCGGAGATCCACCGGGAGCTGGAGGCGTGGTCGCACGACCTGACCTCCCAGGACGTGCTCGATCGGGTGATGGACTACATGCTGAACAAGCGCGGGCCGGGGACGGTGGCGACGGCACGGGTCAACACGCCCAAGGACACGCTGGCCGAGGCGCACTGGTGGGAGCGCGGCGTCTTCCAGCGGTTCGAGGATCCCCACTACGGCGCGCTCACGCTCCAGGCCCCGCCCTGGAAGATGTCGGCCACGCCGCCGCGGCTCAAGTGGGCTTGCCGGCCAGTGGGCGCCGACAACGTGGCGATCTACACGCGGTACCTCGGGCTGGGGCCCTCCGAGTTGGCTTCACTCCGTGACCGCGGGATCATCTAGCTCATGGGAGGGGGCCTCGACGGCCCCCTCCCAGCCTCCCCCAAGAGGCTGGCGGCGGCCAAGCCGCCGCTCGGCGCGGACCGCTACGTGGGTGCGGTTCAGCCCTCACGCGGCGCGCGGTTATCCCCGATAGGTTCCTAGCGCCAAGGAGTCCCTCATGCTCACCATGGACGAGGTCGCCAAGCAACCCCTCGAGGAGCGCCTGCGCCGCATGGCTCGCACGGCGGATGACCTGGCGGCGGCGATCGCCGGCCAGCCCGAGTCGGTCCTGGCCCGCCGGCCCGACGCCAAGAACTGGGCGGCCAAGGAGGTCGTCTGCCACCTCCGCGACGCCGAGGAGTTGTTCATGGACCGCTTCCAGACGATCGCGGCCGTGGACGAGCCCAGGCTCTTCCCGCCCACGCCCGACCGCTGGGCCGAGGAGCGGCAGTACTTGCGGAACGACGCCGCCGAGGCGCTGCGCCACTTCCGCCAGCGGCGCGAGGAGTCGTTGGCCTATCTGCGGGGGCTGCCGCCGGAGGGGTGGCCGCGGGGCGGCGTCCATCCGGCCCGCGGCCGCCTCACCGTCGGCGACTTCGTGACCCTCATGGCCTGGCACGACGACAACCACCTCGAGCAGCTCGAGCGCGCCCTCCGCGGGGAGGCCTAGCCGCCGCCCCCGAGCCCGCGCACCGCGGGCCACCCGGCACCGTGCCTCGCGGGACTCGGTCTGTCGGTCGATACCATATGTATGGTAGTATGGTGGCCATATGGTCAAGGTGACGTTCACGCTCGATGAAGCCACCGTCCACCAGCTTCGCCGGACCGCCGCGCGCGCCCGGAAGCCACAGAGCCAGGTAGTTCGGGAGGCGATCGGGGAGTACGCGGCCCGCGCCGACAAGCTCAGCGAGGATGAGCGCCGACGCATGCTCGCCACGCTCGACCGCGCGATACGGCGACCCCCGTCCCGGGCTGCCGCCGCGGTCGACGCCGAGTTGCGCGAGATCAGAGCGGCGCGCCGGCGTTGGGGCCGTCGGTCGGCGCCCCGCACCGGGTGATTCACCTCGACACATCGGTCCTCGTCGACGCGCTGACCGGTACCCGGCGCTCGGCCGCCGCGCTGCGCCGCGCCGTCGAGCAGGGCGAGCGAGTCGCGGTCTCGGCGCTCGTGCTCTACGAATGGCTGCGAGGACCGCGGGTCGAGGCCGAGATTGCGGATCAGGCGGAGCTACTCCCGCCCGAGCAGACGGTGCCCTTCGGGGCTCGCGAGGCGGCGCTGGCCGCCCAGCTCTACCGGTCGGTGCCACGCGCCCGACAGCGTGAGTTCGACCTCGCCGTCGCGGCCTGCGCGCTGAGCCACGAGGCCGTCTTCTGGACACTGAACCCAGGGGATTTTCGAGACGTCCCCGGGCTCTCGCTCTACCGTCCCGGCCCGCGCTGAGCCAGTCGCGGAGCGCTCAGACGGGCCAGGTCTCCCGGCGCCAGGCCATCTCCCAGAAAAGGTACTCGTAGCGGCTGGAGGTGAGGAAGGCCTCCTCGATCCGCCGCCGCTGGGCCTCGGGCACGCCGGCGGCCAGGCGATCCATCAGCTCGCGGCACCACTCGGCCAGCGCGACGAATTGGGGATCGGCGTACATCTCGATCCACTTCGCGTAGCGCGGCTCGGCCGGCAGCCCCCGCGCCTTCAGGGCCAGGCCGATCTCGGCGAACCCCCACAGGCAGGGCAGGAGGGCCGCCGCCAGCTCGGCGACGTCACCGGTGGCGGCGACCCGAATGAGGAAATCGGTGTAAGCGCGGGTCGTGGGGGCCATCGGCTCCCGCTCCAGCTCGGCCGCCGAGATCCCGAACTCGCGAGCGTAGGCCCGATGGAGGTCCATCTCGGTGCGGGCGGTGGCCTGCAGGAGGTCGGCGAAGCGGGCCAGGGTCTCGAGGTCGGGCGCGCGGGCGGCGGCGAGTCCGAAGAGCCGGCAGTACTCGATGAGGAAGCGGTAGTCCTGGCGGACCCAGTGCTCGAACCGCTCGACGTCGAGGCTGCCGTCGCCCAGGCCGCGGACGAACGGGTGCTCGTGCTGGGCGCGCCAGATGGGATCGGCCAGCGCGCGCAGTGCGTCGGTGGGACGCGCGCCCATGCCGTGGCGAGGCTCGGTCAGCCGGCAGGCCCGCGCTCGCGCGAGCGCGGGCGGGCGCGGCCCGTCCACTCCTTCACCAGCGTGTGGGCGATGCCGAAGCGGTCGAGGACGCGCCCCACCGTGTGGTTGACGAGGTCGTCCACGGTGCGGGGGCGCGGGTAGAAGGCGGGCATCGGGGGCAGGATCACCCCGCCCATCTCGGCCAGCGCCACCATGCGGCGGAGGTCACCCAGGTGGAGCGGCGTCTCCGGCGGCATGACCACCAGCGGGCGGCCCTCCTTCAGCGTGACGTCGCCGGCCCGCGTGATGAGACTGCCGGTGTGGCCGGCGGCGAGGGCCGCCAGCGTCCGGCTGCCGCACGGCGCGATGACCATCCCGCCCGTCCGGAAGGCGCCACTCGCCAGGGCGGCGCCGATGTCGCGGTTGTCGTAGCTGCGGCGGGCGAGCGCCTCCACGGCCTCGACGGTGTAGTCGGTCTCCCCGGGGATCAGCCGCCGGGCGGCGCGGCTCACGATCAGGTGGGTCTCGACCTCCCCGACGCCCTTCAGCACCTCGAGGAGACGGATTCCGTAGACGACCCCGGTCGCGCCGGTGATCCCGACGACCAATCTCACCGGGCGCTCCCGGCGGCCATGGCCGTCCCCAGCGCCCGCAGCTCATCGCGGGCCAGCTTCCCGCGGTCGGTCCGGGGCAGGGCGTCGAGGAGGGCGATCCGCTTGGGCAGCTTGAACTCGGACAGTCGCGTCCGGCAGTGGGCGCCCAGCTCCTCGGCGGTCACCGGCCGCCCGGGCCGAGGCACCACGAAGCTCACGATAGCCTCGCCGTAGAGGGGGTCGGGAATCCCGATGGTCGCCGCCTCGGCGACCGCGGGGTGGGCGAGCAGGACGCTGGTGATCTCCATCGGCGCGATGTTGACCCCGCCCCGGATGATGACGTCCTTCTTCCGCCCGGTGAGATAGAGGTAGCCGTCGGCGTCGGCGTGGCCGACGTCGCCGGTCGGGAAGGCGGCCTGAGGGATCGGCTCCAGCGCGCCGCCGTCGGCGAGGTAGGCGCTGGCCATCTGCCGGCCGCCGACGACCAGCTCGCCGCCGACGCCCGGCGGGCAGAGCCGGCCGGCCTCGTCCACGAAGCGCGCGTCCAGGTAGGGGACGACCGGCCCGATCGAGCCGGCGCGGCGGGCGTCAGGCGGGTTCATACCCATGAAGCCGGCCTCGGTCATGCCGCACCCCTGCGCGATCGGGATTCCGTAGCGTCGCTCGAAGTCGCGCTCGGTCGCCGCGGCCAGCGGCGCGGCGCTGCTGGTCAGAAAGCGGAGTGCCGGCACCTCGGTGGCCGTGATGGGGAGCGGCTGCTCGAGCAGCATCTGGACGACGGTCGGCACGCCGGCCGCGATCGTCACCCGGTGGTCGCGGATCCAGTCGAAGAAGCGGCGGCGCGAGAACCGGGGGGCGAGGACGAGGGTGGCGCCGGTCTGGATCGTCGGGCCCAGCGCCAGGCACTGCGGGGAGGCCCACGACAGCGCCCGGTACTCCAGGATCCGGTCGGCCTCGGTGATGCCGAGCCGCTCGACGAGGGAGCGGCCCATGTAGAAGGCCGCCGCGTGGCTGATGCAGACACCCTTCGGCGTGGCGGTGGTCCCCGACGTGTAGTCGAGGATGCCGATGTCGTCGGGACGGCCGGTCCGACGCTCGGGCCGCCTCGAGGGGTACCGGTCGAGCGCGGCGAACAGCTCGTCGAACGCGAGAACCTCGGCGCCGCTGTCCCGCGCCACCGCCGCGAGCTCGGGCGGGATCCCCCGCTGCCAGAAGACGAGGCGGGGGCTGACGTCCCGCAGCATCTGGGCGACGTTCTTGGCGTGGACCTCGACGTTGAGGGGGTTGACGGTGGCGCCGTAGCGCTGGATGCCGAAGAAGAGGACCACCAGCTCCCAGCAGTTCTCGCTCAGGACGGTGACGCGGTCGCCGGTCGCGATCCCGCGCTCGGCCAGGAAGTGACCGAGGCGAACGGTCAGCGCGTCGAGCTCGGCGAAGGTGAGGCGGACGTCACTGCCGACGTCCTCGACGTAGACGCGCTCGCCGCGCTCGCCCGCGTGCTCGGCGAGGATGCTATCGAGCTCGCGGTAGCTGCCCGCTTGGTCTGTGTCCAGCTCCGGCATCGCGTCAGGGTCAGTCTTCGGCGAGGAGCGCCACGATGTCTCGCTTCAGCTCCGGCAACCGATGTTCGATAATCTCCCATACCAAGCCGAGATCCACGCCGAAGTACTCGTGGATCAGGACGTCCCGCAACGCCGAAACTCGCTGCCACGGTACGCCCGGCCGACGAGACCGAATCTCGGTGGAGAGGTTCTTGACGGCCTCGCCTTTGACTTCGAGGTTGCGAAGTCCGGCATCACGCACCATCGGCTCACCGAGGAATGCGTCCCGCCCGCGCGCAGTGTATGTCTCGATCAGCTCGATGGCGTCCCGGATATGGCGGAGGTAAGCCTGGTCATCTCTCACAGAGCCCTTGCCTCGCGCAGAACGCGATCGCGCAGGTAGGGACTCAGCGCCGCTTCGGTCACGACATCGACGCGGCACCCGAGCAGCGCCTCGAGATCCTGCTTGAGCCCGATGAGATCCAGAAGATCTCTTCCTGGCTCGAATTCGGCGAGCAGGTCGAGATCGCTCGATGTCTTCGCAGTGCCCGATGCGCGGGATCCGAAGACACTCAGCCGCATCGCCCCGTGGCGACGGGCAACGCGCTTGATCTCACTGGAATGCTCAGCGATCAACCGATCGGTCGTCATCCTTCGCTCCGGTCATCAGAGAATAGACGACAGGCGTCTCGCGAGGCAAGCGGAGAGCCAATCTAGTTCCGGATGTCGAACGCCTTGCCCAGCTTGTCCGTCTTGTTGAGGAGATACTCAGACCCCGCGCTCGGCCATCCACTTCGCGTAGCCCTCCTGGGTGGCCTTGGCCCGCGCGATCTGCTCGTCGCTGAACCACTTCCGGAGGTCCACCAGCTCGACGTCGTAGCGGGCCCGCTCGAAGGCGTCCTTGTACACGAAGGGCACCGTGGCGTCGATGGCCAGGCCGCCCTGGAACTGGATGTTGCTCTGGGTCCAGTCGCGCATCCCGGCGGTGCTCCGGGCGCTGGGCTGGAAGGTCTGGCCGAAGCCGCCCGCGCACACGGTCTGGATGCTCTCGGGGGTCACCCGCGTGGCCAGCGCCCACAGGATGTCCTCGGGCTCGTAGATGTCGATGTCCTCGTCCACCGCGATGGCGAGCTTCAGGCCCAGCGAGATGGCCATCGCCGCGGTCAGGATGTTCCGCTGGATCCCCTCGTCGCGCTGGCGGCGCTTCCGGACCTGGAAGATCACGCCGCCCCAGTCGGTCATCCCCATCGGGATGTGAGTATCCACGCAGAAGCCGGGCGAGATCCGGTCGGCCACCTCCAGGAAGGCGGCCTCGCGCATGGAGACGTCGATGTAGTGGTCGTCCATGCCGTGGACGATGAGACCGTAGTAGATCGGCTTGTCCCGGCGATGGGTGATGGCGGTGGCCTGGAACTTGTACGTGCGGTAGGCCTTGCCCATGTACCCGGCCCACTCGGGGTGGAACGGGTAGACGCCTTGCTTGTTATCCTTCTCGGCCAACGGGCTCTCCCACACCTTCTGGGTGGTGTCGAGGTACCCTTCGATGACGTATTCGGCGTTGGCGATCGCCCAGGCCTCCACGCTCCGGGCCTTCACGACCTCGACCGGGAAGCCCTGGAGGGCGCCGGCCACGCCCAGCTCGTCGGCGCCCTTGGGCAGGATCATGTAGGTGAAGCCGGAGCCGGCCATCATCGTGCAGGCCGGCGGCACCCCGATGTTGATCGTCATCGGGATCGGCTCCTTCCGGTACCAGTGGGTGGTGACCATGTCCATGTGGGAGCCGGGCGAGATCTGGAAGCTCGAGTAGTCGGGCCCGCGGAAGTTCATCCGGTTGTAGCCGATGTGCGAGCCGCCCCAGAAGAACTTCCCTCGCACCACCGTGTTCCCCGCGCCGAGCGTCCGCGCCGGGTCGGACTTCGAGTGGGAGATCATGGGGATCCGGTCCCACACGTCGATGTCCTGGGTCAGGACGACTTCCTGGCAGGGCGCGTCCTTCACCTCGATCGGCGGGACCGGCTGCCGGATCGCCTCCACCGCCTTGAACTTGAACTTCTTGGGGTCCTCGACGCCGAACAGCCGGGCGATCCGGTCGGGGGAGGCGTAGATGTTGTTGGCCAGCCGGGCGTTGGGATAGCCCTTCACGCGTTCGAAGAGGAGCGGGGGTCCGCCGTCGAGCCGCTTCTGGATCGCCGCCAGCTCGAGGTGGGGATCGATCTCGACGTCGGAGGCCAGCAGCTCGCCGGCTTCCCGGAGGTAGTCGAGCGTGCTGCGGAGGCTCGAGATGTCTTTCTTGGTGATCGCGGGAAGGTTGGCCATGGTGGTTTCCTCCTGAAAGGGCGTCGCCGCGCCCGCCGCTCAGAGGCGACCGAGCCCGGCCTGGACGGCGCGGACCACGATCCGGCCGATGGCGACCAGGTCCTGGGCGAACTTCTCGCTCTGCAGGTTGCCCGCCTCGTCGAAGGCCTGGCCGGCCAGCGGAATCAGCACCGTCTTGGGCACCACCCACACGTTGAGCGGGGTCAGGCAGATGCGCACGCTCATCTGGCTGCGGGCGGTGCCGTAGAGACCGGGCGTGGTGCCGAAGGACGCCGCCACCTTGCCGTCGAAGACGTTCGGCGGCCGGGACGCCCAGTCGATCGCGTTCTTCAGCACCCCCGACATCCCGTGGTTGTACTCGGGCGAGGCGATGAGGAGCCCGTCGCAGCCCTTGACCTTGGCGCGCCAGGTCTCGACCTCGGCCGGGAACCGCCCGCCCTCCTCGAGGTCGCCGTTGTAGAGCGGCAGCTCCAGGTGCTCGGGTCCCAGCTCCTCCACCTGGCCGCCGGCCTCGACGGCGCCGGCGATCGCGTAGCGGAGCAGCTTCCGGTTCAGCGAGCCCTTGCGGAGGCTGCCGGCGAAGGCGAGGATCCGGGGCGCCGTCTCGGGCACCGGCGGGTTCCGCCTACTTCTCGGGGACGAGCCCGCCCGGCCGGAAGAGGACGAAGAGGACCAGCAGGGCGCCAAAGAGCATCTGACGGATGTTGGCGCCGACCTCGGCCGGCAGGTCGAAGAAGCGAAGGGCCTCCGGGATGAGCAGCATGACCGGGCCGCCCAGCCACGGTCCCCAGAAGTTGCCGAGCCCGCCGATCACGACGATCGAGAGGATGAACATCGACTCCTCGAGGCCGAAGGCTCGAGGGCTGATGTAGGAGAGGTGCGCCGCCAGCAGGCTGCCGGCCACGGCGGCCATGGCGCTGCCGGCGACGAAGACGGTCACCTTGTAGTAGCTGACGCTCTTGCCCAGCGATTGCACCGCGGCCTCGTCCTCCCGGATGGCCCGCAGCACGCGGCCGTAGGGCGAGGCCGCGATCCGCCAGGCGGCCACACAGCAGGCGGCGGTGATCACGGCGGTGGGGATGAGGAAGGTCGCGTAGGAGTCGAAGGCCACGCCGCCCAGGGTTGGCTTGGGGATCCCGGGCAACCCCAGCGGGCCGCGGGTCAGCCCGGTCCAGTTGAGCAGCACGGTGACCATGATAACCTGGAACGCGAACGAGGCGATCACGTAGTAGTTGCCGCGCAGGCGCAGCGACAGGTACGCGACCGCCGCCCCCACGCCCGCCGCCACCATCACGGCCACCGGCACCGTGAGGAAGAAGTTCCACCCGTAGAAGACGGTCAGGATGCCGGTCGTGTACGCCCCCAACGCCATGAACGCCGCATGGGCGACCGAGAACATGCCCGTGTAGCCCATGATCAGGTTGAGGGAGACGCCGAGGATCAAGTAGATCAGCGTGGTGATCGCCAGGTAGAGGAGGTAGGTTTCCACGCGGATCAGTCGGGCCGGGGGGGAGCTGCGCGCTCCTCCCCCGGACCCCCCCTCCGGGTGTCTCCCTGCTCACACGCAAGGGGCGATTCCTTCACGGGCTCTCAGACCTCGTGGCGCTCCAGCACGCGCCCGTACAACCCGGTCGGCCGGGCCAGGATGAAGCCGAGCATCACGCCGAACGCGACCGCTTCCCGCCACTCGGCGCCGATCCGCCACAAGCCGAGGTTGAGGGCGATCCCCAGGAGGAGTCCGCCCAACGCCGCTCCGGTAAACGTGTCCACGCCGCCGACCAGCACCGCGATGGCCGCGATGAGCACGACCGAGAGCCCCCGGCCCGGCTCGAGGCCGACGTCGATGGCGCCCAGGCTCGCCGAGACCGCGGCCAGCGCCGACCCGAGGCCGAACGCGAGCAGCCGGGCCCGTCCGATGTCGATTCCCACGATGCGGGCCATGGTGGGGTTGATGGTGACCGCGCGCAGCGCGCGCCCGGCGTCGGTGTGGAGGCGAAGGTAGTTGAGGAGGGCCAGGACCCCGGCGGTGACGGCGAGGCCGATGAGCTGCAGGTAGGTGAAGACGACGGGCCCCAGCGTGATCCCCTCCTGGAGGCCGGCCGCGACGCTGACCGTCTTGTTGTCACCGCCGAAGACGACCTCGACCAGGTTCTCGAGGAAGATCAGGGTGCCGATGGAGGCCATGAGCACCAGCATGTGAGAGGCGCCCCGGTTGGCCAGCGGCCGGTAGATCAGGAGCTCGATGAGGATCCCGAGCAGGGCGGCGAGGGCGATGGTGAGCAGGAGCGACAGGAGGAAGTTCCAGCGCCAGACGGTGACGAAGGCGTAGAGGAGGTAGCCGGCGACCGCGTAGACGCTCCCGTGGGCGATGTGGAAGACCCGGGAGGCGCCGAAGATCAGGGCGAAGCCGAGCGCGAGAAGGGCGAAGGCGCTGCCCTCGACGATGCCGTTGGCGAGGAGCTGGAGGACCACGGACCTCTCACCACCCAGTACCCGGGCTCCGGCCGGCGGGTGGCGCGGCGAACGGGTGCCCGCCCGCGCCCGGAGCGAGGATGAACATCGGGGATCGCCTCGGGCGCCCAGCTCTGGACGGCCGCATCGATCGCCCGGTACGATCGCGAGGACGCGGGCGGGCTGTTCGCCGCGACAGGACCCGCCGGCCGGCTCAGTCCCGGTACGTCATGAACTTGCCGTCCTTGATCATCTTCATCGTGGTCGGCAGTGTGACCGCGCCATCCTTGTCGAAGCTGATGCTCCCCAGCACGCCCGCGTGGCCCTTGATCTGGTAGAGGCCGTTCTTGATCCCTTCGCCCGAGTAGCCGCCCGCCTCGATCGCCTTGGCGATCAAGTAGATCGCGTCGTAGTGGGTCGCCACGTAGAGGATCGGTTCCTGGTTGTAGCGGGCCCGGTACTTCTCGCCGAAGGCCCTCATGGCCGGACTGCCGCCCTGAGGGTCGAAGGCGTTGTCCACGTAGACGAACCCCTCGGCGGCCCCCTCGGCCAGTTCCAGCATGGCCGGCGTGACGCCCTCCGCGGAGCCGAACCAGGGCGTCTTGATCCCGAGCTGCTTGGCCTGCTTGAGGATGCGGCCGACGTCGGAGGCCGTTCCGATGAGCACGACGCCCTCGGCGTCGAGCGACTTGAGCTTGGTCAGGGGGGACTTGAAGTCGGACGGCTGGCCGGTGGTGTAGAAGATCTCGTCGAGAACCGTTCCCCCCTTCTCGGTGAAGCGCGCCTTGAACCACTTGGCGTTGCTGAGGCCGTACTCCGTCTTCTCGCCGAAGAAGGCGACCCGGTGGAGCTTCTTCCGGTCGGCGACGAAGGTGGCCAGCTCGCTGGCGGTGACGATGGCGTCGTTGAGGTTGCTGAACGTGTAGTCGCCGGCGGTCCGGATGTCGGCCGAGTTGGCGGCGGCGTTGAAGTTCACCACCTTGTACTTCTCGGCCACCGGCGCGATGGCCAGGACGGCGTCGCTGCCGCCGGTGATCACGACCGGGATCCGGTCCACCTCGGCCAGCTTGATGAAGCCGGAGACCGCCCGCTTGGTGTCGTAGCCCCAGTCCTCGACCACCACCTCCAGCTTCTTGCCCTTGACCCCGCCCGCCTTGTTGATCTCCTCCACCGCCATCTCGATCCCGCGGTTCATGACCTCGCCGTAGAACTTGGCGCGACCCGAGGTGATGAGGAGGGCCCCGATCCGGTAGGTGTGCTCCGACGCCTGGCTGGCGGCCAGGGGCAGGAGGACCAGCGCGGCCACCAGCAGCCGGAAACCCCGCGTTCCACTCATCATCAGTCTCCTCAGCGGGTGGCCGTCACCGGCCGCCCGGCCCGCGCGTTCCAGGCTTGGACGGCTTCCGTCGCCTCTACCGCGTCGGCCTCCCCGAAGCCGCGAACGTCGGAGGTCAGCTCGAGGCGGAGGCCGTTGGGGTCGAAGAAGTAGATGGAGTGGCAGAAGTCGTGGTCCACCGGCCCCAGAACCTCGACGCCCTGGCCGACCAGGTGCTCCTTGTAGCGGAGCAGCGTCCCCCGGTCGGGGACCCGGAGGGCGAGGTGGCGGACCCAGCCGGGGACGACCGTCCGGTCCTCGTCCCGGGGCAGGCCGATGATCTCGAAGAAGGCGACGCAGCCGCCGTCCGCCATCTGGAAGAACGTGTGGAGGTGCGGATACTTCTCGCCGGTGCTGGGCACGTTCTCGTTCTGGACCGAGGCCACGAGCTTCATGTTGAGGCACTTCGTGTAGAAGTCGACGGTCTTCTGCGTATCGCGGGTCAGGTACGCGACGTGGTGCAATCGCTGAGGCGGGGCGAGCGGCATGGGGAGCCTCCTTGGTCGAACCGGAGTGCGTGGAGCGCGGCCATTATAGCTCGGGGGCGAAGCGCCCGCCCAGGGCGTGCTGGCGACCGGCATCGGCCCCGGCTGGCTCAGGCCGCCGGGAAGCGCGCCCTGAACCAGGCGGTAAGAAGGGCGAAAACCTCGGCGCGGGTGTCCTTGGTGACGCCGGTGAGCGGCAGGCCGTAGTGATCGGCGCCGTCCACGACGCTCAGGGTCTTGTCGGCGGCCGGCGAGACCTGGAACTGGGCCTCGGCGTCGGAGAGGAAGACGGCGTTGTCGCCGCTGTAGGCGACCACCAGCGTCGGCAGGTCCACCCGGGGGAGGTTGTCGAGGAGCGCCGCCCGCGAGGAGAGGCCGGACCAGGTGGACAGCCAGGCTCGCGGCGTCGCCAGCCGCCCGAACGCGAACGGTGAGCCGTAGTTGGCCAGGTCGGGTCGGTCCGAGTAGAGATCGCCGGGCCGGCGATCGTTCGGCTCCAGGGTGAGGTCGAGGTAGGCCAGCTCGGCGGTGGTGCGGTAGATGACCATGATCGCGTCGAGCGAGGCGCGCCGCTGGAGGAAGATGCGTTCCTCGATGGAGAGCCGAGCCGGGTCGGCCTCGGCGAGGCGGGCCCGGAAGTAGCGCTCCTGGGCGACGTGCTGGCGGGCCCGCGCGTCCAGCCGCGCCACCCGCGCCCGCTGGGCCGCCCGGTAGCGCTCGACGAACTCGGGGCGGTAGCGGCTCGGCGCCGGCGGGAGCCGAAAGCCATTGGCGGGGTTGTACATGTCGAGCGTGGGATCGCCGGCGAGCGCGTCGCCCTCGTCCACCACCGAGGGATCGATCGCGCGCAGCAGAAACTTGCCCTGCCCGACGTGGGCGGCCAGCGAGACGAACCCGTCGGCCGGCGGCAGGTCGTGGGCGTTGAGGTCAAGCGGATCGCCGGCCGGCGTCTCCCGGACGCGCGCGGGCGGCGATGTCGCCGCCTGGGCCTGATAGTAGGCGAAGAGCGAGCCGCCGCCGCTGTTCCCGAGGAAGACCACGTGGCGAACGCCGTGCTTCTCCCGGAGGAGGCGGAGGCCGGCCGCGATCTCGAGCAGGACGACCTCGTGGATCATCGCGGTGTCGTTGTTGACCCAGCGGCTGGCGTGGCCAAAGGCGGCGTAGCCGTGCTCGAGGAGAGCCGGGATCGCGTAGTGTTGGGAGAAGTCGCTGCGCGGGTGCATCAGGTAGACGGCGGTGGGGGGGACCGCCGGTCCCTGCCAGTAGAGGATGCCGCGCGAAGGGACGTCGTCGGCGGCGACCACCCGCTCGACCTGGTGGCGCGCGCCGGGCGGGAGATCGCCGAACTCGACCGGGCGGGTCGCGTGGCCATACCGTGGAGCCTGGGCCATGCCGGGGCTCAGCCGAGATAGGCGCGCCAGAGCGCCTCGTTGCGGAGCAGCTCGGCCGGCCCCCCGTCGAGGGCGACCAGCGTGCCGAGCTTCATCAGGTAGACGCGATCCGCGATCGGGAGCACCTGGCGCACGTTCTGCTCGACCATCAGGATCGTCGTCCCCAGCTCGCGGTTGATCTCCTTCACCTTGCCGAGGGTCGCCTCCAGCGCGAGCGGCGCCAGCCCGATCGACGGCTCGTCGATCAGCAGCAGGACGGGCGCGCTCATGAGCCCGATCCCGATGGCGAGCATCTGTCGCTCCCCGCCGCTGAGCGAGGCCGCCCGCTGGCGGCGGCGCTCGGCCAGCACCGGGAAGAGGACGAAGACCTGCTCGAGCTGGCGGGCGCGGCCCCGTCGGTCGGCCAGGGTCCAGGCGCCCAGCTCGAGATTCTCCCCGACCGACATCTCCCCGAACGTGTAACCGCCCTGGGGAATCAGCGTCACGCCGGCGCGCAGGTGCTGGGCGGGCGGACGCCCGGTCAGCTCGGCGCCTCGGAGCCGCACCCGGCCCTGGTAGGGCAAGAGGCCGAAGATCGCGTGCAACGTGGTCGTCTTGCCGGCGCCGTTCGGCCCATACATCACCACGATCTCGCCGGCGGCGAGCCGGAGGTCGATCCCGAGGACGACCGGCTTCGCCCCGTAGCTCACGCGGAGACCGGCGACCTCGAGCAGCGCCTCGGTCGTCGAGCGCAACACGGTCAGGCGGGGGTGCGGGGGGACCCGAGCGTCGTGCCGAGATAGGTGGCGATCACGGTGGGGTCCGCGCGCACGGCCTCCGGCGAGCCGGCGATGATCAGCCGCCCGTGGTCGAGCGCCACCACCCAGTCGGAGACGCCCATCACCGCCTCCATGTTGTGATCGACGAGGAGCACCGTCCGGCCGCGCGCCACCAGGCCCCGGATGATGGCCAGGATGCCGTCGATCATGTCCGCCGGCAGCCCGGCGACCGGCTCGTCGAGCAGAACCAGCCGCGCGTCGGCGGCGAGGACGCGGGCGATGGCGAGGAGCTTCTGCTCGCCGTAGGAGAGGCGGTCGGCCGGCACGTCGCCCTGGTCGCGGAGCCGAACCTGGTCCAGAACCTCGCGGGCCTGGCGCTCGCGGGCGGCGCGCCGGAGAGGCGGCTGACCGCGCAGCAGCGCCCGGCCGAGCCGCTCGGCGGGCTCGTCCAGGAAACCGAGGAGCACGTTGTCGAGCACGCTCAGCCGGCGGAAGAGCTTCAGGTCCTGGAACGTGCGGCCGACGCCGAGGCGGGCGACCCGGTGGGGCGGCAGCGTATCGATCCGCTGTCCGTCCAGGCGAATCTCGCCCGCGTCGGAGGCGAGGAAGCCGCAGATGACGTGGAACAGCGTGGTCTTGCCGGCGCCGTTCGGCCCGATGAGGCCGGTGATCCGGCCGGTCTCCACGGTGAAGGAGACGTCGGCCAGCGCCTGGACCCCCCCGAACCGCTTGGAGACGGCGCAGACCTCGAGGCGCGGCATGGGGAGCGATTATAGCGCGGCCCGCTGCCGCCTCACCGCGGTGGGGGGCGCGCTGGCGCGGGGCAGCGCCCGCAGGTAGGCCACCAATGCTTCGATCTCGGCGTCGCTCAGCACGAAGCCGAAAGACGGCATGCCCGGCTTGCCGACGCTGGCCCCGCCGTGGCGGATGAGGTCGGCCAGGTACTGGTCGGGAAGCGCGGCCGCCTCCGGCGCCGCCAGGTTCCCCGGGCGCAGGAAGAGCAGCCACGCGCGCCAGCCCCCGCGGCCGTCGGCGCCGTGGCAGCTCGCGCAGTGGGCGCGGAAGAGCGAGCGCCCGGGCTCCGGGCCGGGCACCGGCTGGGGCGGCGGCGCCAGCCACACGGCCGCGACCAGGCCGGCGGTGACGAGCCCGGCGGCGGCCGCGCCCCAGCCGAGCGCGCGCCTCACGGGTTGCCGGTGGAGGTTGAGCCGCCGGCCCCTGCGGCTCCCACGGTCACCGACCAGCCGAGCGCGCGCCTCACGGGTTGCCGGTGGAGGGCGCCCGCCATTCGAGCAACGTGCGCCGCACGCGGGCGTCCGCCAGGAGGTCGGCTCCCGGACCGGCCACCATGACGCGGCCCTCGTCGAGCATGAAGGCCTGGTCGGCGAGCCGGAGCAGCCGGCGGACGTGCTGGCCGGCGGCGAGGACGGTCACGCCGCTCGCCGTCACCTCGCGGAGCGTCGCCGCCAGCCCGGCGACCACCGGCCTGGCCAGGCCGAGGAACGGGTCATCGAGCAGGAGGAGCCGCGGCTGCGCCATGAGCGCGCGGCCGATGGCGACCATCTGCTGCTCGCCGCCCGAGAGCGACGCCGCCGGCTGCGCGCGCCGGTCGCGGAGCAGCGGGAAGAGGTGCTCGACACGAGCGAGGCTGGCCGCCGTCGCCCGGCGGGCGGCCGGGAGATAGGCGCCCAGCTCGAGGTTCTCGCGGACGCTCAGGTCGCCGAAGAGCCGTCGGCCCTCGGGGATCGCAGCGACGCCGAGGGCGGCGATGCGATAGGGCGGCCGGCCGTCGAGTCGGGCGCTGCCCAGCCGGATCGTGCCCTGGCGGAGCGGCAGAAGGCCCGTGATGGCGCGCAAGAGCGTGGTCTTGCCGGCGCCGCTGGGGCCGACCAGGGCGACGAACTCGCCGGCCCGCGCCTCCAGCGAGACGTCGCGAAGGACGAGGGCGCCATCGTAGCCCACGCTCACGCCGTCCACGGCGAGAAGCGAGACTGACACCGGCCCTCTCATTTCGGCACGGCGACCAGCTCGAACCGCACCTGGACCTCGTCCTGAATCGGGTTCAGCCGGCTCTGATAGGCGATGCCGAACTCTCGCCGGTTCAGCGTGACCTCGCCGACGACGCGGAGGGCACCCGCCACCTCGGTGACCGTCACCGGCACCGTGAGAGGTCGGGTCACGCCACGGAGCGTCAGCCGGCCGGTCACCATGACGCGCTCGCCGTCGCGGCGCACCGCCGACGACTCGAAGATCGCCCGGGGGTGCCGCTCGGCGTCGAAGAAGTCCTCGCTCCGCAGGTGGGTGTCCCGCATCCGGATCCCGGTGTCGAGCGACGCCACCTCGATGGTCACCCGCGCCGAGGCCATCTCCCATCGCCCGTCCTCGAGGCGGATCTCGCCGCCGAAGCGCGTGAAGCGGCCGTCGGCGTCCATGAAGCGTGAGACGGCGTGGAACCGAAAGGCACTGCGCCCGGGATCGATGACGTAGAGCCGCGGCTCGGCGGCGACGAGGGCGGCCGCCAGCCCCGCCACCAGCGCGCCGGTGGCCAGGGCCCACACCCGGCGTGACGCGCGCATCTCAGTCGTCCTCACCGAGATAGGCCTCGGCCACGCGGGGCGACGCGAGCACGTCGGCCGGCCGGCCGTCGGCGACGATCTCGCCCTGGTCGAGCACGACGAGGCGGTCGGCCAGCTCGGCCAGGACGCCGACCGCGTGCTCGATGGCCAGCACCGTCACTCCGCGCTCGCGCAGCCGGCCGTAGAAGCGCACCACCTCCTCGCGGCCGCGGGGCGGGAGTCCCGAGGCCAGCTCGTCGAGCAGGAGCAGGCGCGGCTCGGGGCCGAGCGCGACCGCCAGCTCGAGCCGCTTCTGCTCCCCGAGTGACAGGGCGCGGGCCGGCGCCGCCGCCTTCGCCTGCAGCCCGACCAGCTCCAGGAGCCGCTCCGCGCGCTGCCGCCGCTCCCGGCGACCGGGCCGTCCGGCTCGGGCGAAGGTCACCCCGACCAGGACGTTGTCCAGCGCGCAGAGGGCCGGGAACAGCCGGGCAATCTGAAAGGTGCGGCCGAGGCCCCGGGCGGCGATCCGGTGGGGCGGGAGGCGCGTCACCTCGATGCCGTCGAGCCGGACCGTCCCGCTGGTCGGGCGGAGGAGACCGCTGACGATGTCGAAGAGCGTGGTCTTGCCGGCGCCGTTCGGCCCGAGGAGCGCGACCAGCGAGCCGGGCTCGACGACGAGGGTGACGTCGCGGAGCGCCTGGAGCCCGCCGTAGCGCTTGCTGACGCCGCGCAGCTCGAGCCGGGCCGCGGTCATCGGTCGGGACCCGGCCACCAGCGTTGCCCGAGGCCGGCGAGCCCCCGCGGCAACGAGACCGCGACGACGACCAGGGCCAGCGCATAGGGGAGCTGGTGCAGGCGGGGGAGGGCCGGCTGGAAAACCAGCTCGGACGCGAGATAGAGGAGGAAGGCCCCCACGGTGGGGCCGAGCAGCGTGTGGACCCCGCCGAAGCTCGCCATGACGAGGGGGAGGATCGAGAGTCCGCGACCGAAGGCGAGGTCGGGCTCGAGGGCGCGCACCGCGTGGGCGTAGAGCGCCCCCCCGACACCGGTGAGCGCGCCGGAGCAGGCGAAGGCCAGCAGCTTGTAGGGGGTCGGGGGCACACCGAGGAGCTGGGCGCGCTCCTCGCGCTCGCGGAGCGCGGCCCACGCCAGCCCGACCCGCGTGCGGCGGAGGCCGGCGTAGACGCCGAGGGTGGCGAGGAGGAGCGTCAGGGCGAGGTAGTAGCCACCGGCGCGCTCGCGGGTCAGCGCGTCCGGCAGGGCCAGCGAGAGCGGTGGCAGCGCCGGGATCCCGATCAGGCCGGCCCCGCCGCCGGTCAGCGCGGTCCAGTTGAGCGCCAGCCCCCGCACGCCCTCGGCATAGGCGAACGTCGCCAGCGCCAGGTAGGCGCCCCCGAGGCGGTGGGCGCTCAGGCCGATGGGCAAGGCCACCAGCGCGCCGACGGCCGCCGCCGCCAGGACGCCGAGCCAGGGGTTCCACCCCGCCCGCTGGGCGAGCAGCGCGCTGGCGTAGGCGCCGGCCCCGAAGTAGACCGCGTGGCCGAACGAGATGAGGCCGGCGAGCGCGAGCAGGTTCCAGGCGCTGGCCAGGGCGGCCCACAACAGGGCGGCGCCGAGGATGTAGAGCCAGTAGGGGTCGAACCCGACCAGGGGCGGGACGACCAGCCCGCCGGCCAGGGCGACCATCGCGATGGCCGTCGTCATGGCGAGCGCCCCAGCGGCAGTCCTCGTGGTCGCGCTAGGAGGACGGCGAGGAGCAGCGCGGCCACCACCGGCTCCCGCCAGCGGGGGCCGGCCCCGGCGAGGACGAGCGCCTCGACGAGGCCGACCAGCAGGCCCCCCGCCAGGAGCCCGCCGAGCGGACCCAGGCGCTCCCAGGTCCCGCCGAAGATGGCCAGCGTGATGGCGAGCAGGGTCAGCTCGACACCGGCGGCGGGGTGCAGGTAGTGGAGCGCGGCGAACAGCACGCCGCCTGCCCCCGCGATCGCCCCCGCGACCGCGAAGCTCGCCCAG
>DASYUM010000009.1:0-13161 GCA_036001225.1 Candidatus Methylomirabilota bacterium
AAGGTCGGCGACGAAGTCACCGTGAAGGTCCTCAAGTACAACCCGGAAACCGAGCGCGTTTCGCTCGGCCTCAAGCAGACGCAAGAGGATCCGTGGAGCCACGCCGAGGAGGCGTTCCCGCCGGGCAAGAAGGTGCACGGCAAGGTCATGTCGATCACCGACTACGGCGCGTTCGTCGAGCTGGAGAAGGGCGTCGAGGGCCTGGTCCACGTCTCCGAGATGTCGTGGACCCGGCGCGTCCGCCATCCCTCCAAGCTGGTCAATGTGGGGGACGACGTCGACGTGATGGTCCTCGACGTCAACAAGGGGCAGAAGCGGATCTCGCTCGGCATGAAGCAGGTCGAGGCGGACCCCTGGGACACCATCGACCAGCGGTATCAGCCCGGGATGCGCGTACAGGGCAAAGTGCGGAACCTCACCGACTTCGGCGCCTTCGTCGAGCTGGAGCCGGGCATCGACGGCCTCCTCCACATCTCCGACATGACGTGGGCTCGCAACGTCACCCATCCCTCCGAAATCCTCAAGAAGGCGCAAGCGATCGAGACCGTGATCCTCCACGTGGACAAGGAGGCCAAGCGCATCTCGCTGGGGCTCAAGCAGATCCAACCCGACCCCTGGGAGAGCGCGATCCAGAAGTACCCGGTCGGCGCCAACGTCCGGGGCAAGATCGTGCGCCTGGCCGAGTTCGGCGCCTTCGTCGAGCTGGAGCCGGGCATCGACGGCCTCCTCCACATCTCCCAGATGTCGCACCGGCCGATCACCCGGCCGGAAGACGTCGTGCAACTCGGGGACGAATTGACCCTCAAGGTGATCCGTGTGGATCCCAACGAGCGGCGAATCGGGCTCTCGCTCAAGGACCTGGCCGCCGACCTCGCCGTCATGGAGGACCCCGACGTCCAGGGTCGCCGCGGGCGACGACGGGACCGCGACCGCTACGATGAGGACGAGGAGGAGTAGCCCGTCCCCCGGGGGCGGGAGGCCAGCGGCGGCGGACTGATGGCGCGCCGGCGAATCGTCACCGCACTCGCGGTCACCGGCCTGGTCTTCGTCGCCTGCTTCATGGCGATTCTGGGCTTCCTGGTCCTGGCCGAGCGCGGCGATCTCGCGCTCGGCGGGAACCGGGTGGCGCTGGTCGAGGTCGAAGGCCTCATCTGGGATGCCGACCGGGTCGTCCGTGAGCTGGAGGACCACGCCGAAGATCCCGCCATCCGCGCCGTGGTTGTCCGCGTCCAGAGCCCGGGCGGCGTCGTCGGCCCCACCCAGGAGATCCACGATGCCATCCGACGGGCGCGGGACCGGGGCAAGCCGGTGGTCGCCTCGCTGGGGGCGATCGCCGCGTCCGGCGGCTACTACCTGGCGGTTGCCGCCGACCGCATCGTGGCGAATCCCGGCACGCTGACCGGCTCCATCGGTGTCCTCATGCAGCTGGCCGAGGTCGAAGGCCTCCTCAAGAAGGTCGGCGTCCACTTCGAGGTGATCAAAGCCGGGCGGCACAAGGACATCGGCAACTTCGCCCGGCCGATGACCACCGAGGAGCGGGCGATCCTCCAGGCGCTGCTCGACGACATCTACGACCAGTTCGTGAACGCGGTGGTCGAGGGCCGCCACCTCCCGCGGGCCGCGGTGCTGGAGCTGGCCGACGGTCGCGTCTACTCCGGCCGGCGGGCCAAGGAGCTGGGGCTCGTCGACGAGCTCGGCGGGCTGGAGGACGCCGTGCGTGCGGCCGGCGTCCTCGCCCAGATTCGCGGAAAACCCCGCCTCGTGCGCCCGCGCCGGCCGTGGTCGCTCTCCGATCTCTTCGACTGGGTGGGCGGCACGACCTCGCTGGGAGGCCTTCTCGCCGGCCGGGGGGCGGGCCCCGGTCTCCCGCTTCCCGGCGCGGCCAAGCTTCCGCTCTACCTGATGGAGTGAGCCTCCCGACCCCAGCGGCAGCCTCGCCGAAGCACTAACTCCGCGGCTTGACAGGCGTTTTCACGCCGTGCTAGCGTGAGGCCGCATCAACCGCCCGGGATGGGACGAGGGTCGGGGCTCCGGCCGCCCAGCCCGCGCTCCGGACGGGCGCCCGCGGTGGAAGGCCGCCGGAGGAGGGGAGAACGAGCGTGCCCACGATGACGAAGGCCGACCTGGTGGACGAGGTCGCCAAGGTCTCGAACCTCACCAAGAAAGAGACCGAGCTCATCGTCAACACGATCTTCGACAGCATCGCCGGCGCGCTGGCGAAGGCGGAAAAGGTCGAGCTGCGCGGCTTCGGCAGCTTCCGCGTTCGGCGGCGTAACGCCCGTCGCGGGCGGAACCCCAAGACCGGCAGCGGCGTCAGCGTCCCAGAAAAGCGCGTTCCCTTCTTCAAGGTCGGCAAGCGCCTCAAGGAGCTCGTGAACGCTTGATGCGGTATCCCGGCCTCGTCCGGGCGTGAGAGCAGGGCGCGGCCCTGCTCTCGTCATTTTGAGCGGCGGCCCGCGCGACAGCGAGTGAAAGCATGGATGTACACACCGCGCTCGGTGGCACTCACTGCGGCGGCTGAGAAGATGGATGTCCTGTGGGCGCCGTGGCGCATGGCTTACGTGAGCGGCGCCGCCCAGCCGGCCGGCTGTCTCTTCTGCTCGGCTCTCGCCACCGCCGACGACGCCAAGCACGGCATCCTCCACCGGGCCGGTACCGCGTTCCTGATCCTGAACGCCTTCCCCTACGCCAGCGGTCACCTCATGGTGGCGACCAACCGCCACGTCGCCTCACCCGAGGATCTCGACGAGGGCGAGAGCCTCGACCTGGTCCGGGTCACCCAGCGTGCCCTCGCCGCGCTCCGCGCGGTCTATCGCCCCGACGGCTTCAACCTAGGGGCCAACCTCGGTCGCGTGGCCGGCGCCGGGATCGAGGGGCACCTCCACCTCCACGTCGTGCCCCGCTGGGCGGGCGACACGAACTTCATGCCCGTCGTCGGCGGAGTCAAGGTGATCCCCGAGAGCCTCGAGGAGACGTTCCGGCGCCTCCGGCCGCGCCTGGCTGAGCAGGATGGCTGAACCCGACTCGCCCGCTCCCGAGGCCCGGACCGCGGCGTCGGCGCCGCCCTCGGACCTGACTCCCATGATGCGGCAGTACCGGGAGTGGAAGCAGCGCTACCCCGACTACCTGCTCCTCTTCCGGCTCGGCGACTTCTACGAGGCCTTCTACGAAGACGCCGCCGTCGCCGCCCGCGCCCTCGACATCACGCTCACCTCGCGCCAGAAGGGCGAGGGGGCCATCCCGATGGCCGGGGTACCGCACCACGCGGTGGACGGCTATGTCGCGCGGCTGATCCGCAGCGGCCACAAGGTCGCGCTCTGCGACCAGGTCGAGGCCACCGCCGGCAAGGGCCGGAAGCTGCTCCGGCGCGAGGTGGTCCGGCTGGTGACCCCGGGGACCGTGACCGAGACGGGGCTTCTCGATGGCCGGCAGAACAACTTCCTGGCCGCCTTCGCCCCCGGATCCGACCGCCTGGGGGTGGCGCTGGTCGACGTCACCACCGCCGACTTCTGGGTCGGCGAGGCGGCGGACGTCGGCGCCCTCGTCGAGGCGGTGCTCCTCCGGCGCCCGGCGGAGGCGCTGGTCCCCGCCACGCTGGCTCCCGCCGACCCCCTCAGCGGGCGGCTCCGGGAGGCCGGCGTGGCCGTCACGACCCGTCCGCCCGATGAGTTCGCCCTCCGGTCGGCCGAGGCGCGGCTGCGGGAGCACTTCCAGGTGGCGGCGCTGGAGGGCCTCGGTCTCGGCGGCCAGCCGGCCGCCGTCCGCGCGGCCGCCGCCGTGCTCGCCTACCTCCAGGAGACCCAGCAGGCGCCACCCTCGCACCTGACCCGACTGTTGCCGCTCGCGCTGGAAGAGCACCTCGCCCTCGACGAGGCGGCGGTCCGCAACCTCGAGCTGGTCGAGAGTCTCCAGGATCGGACGGTCAGCGGTTCGCTCCTGTGGGCGCTCGATCGCACGCTGACCCCGATGGGCGGCCGGCTGCTCCGCCAGTGGCTACTTCGTCCGCTGCGGTCGCCGGCCGAGATCAACCGGCGGCTGGACGCCGTGGCCACGCTCGTCGAGGCACCGGCGTCGCTCGAGGCCTGGCGGGATCAGCTCGCTCGCATCGGCGACCTCGCCCGGCTGGCCAGCCGGGTCGCGCTCGGACTGGCGACGCCGCGCGACCTGGTCGGCCTCCGGACCGCGCTCCGTCCGCTACCGGCCCTGCGCGAGCGGGCGGGGGAGTGCGACGACGCGCTCCTGCGGGAGACGGCCGCCCAGCTCGAGGACCTGGCGCCGCTGGCCAAGCTGCTGGAAGCGGCGCTCCTCGACGACCCGCCGCTCACCGCCCACGAGGGCGGGCTCATCCGCGAGTCGTACAGCCAGGCGCTGGCCGACCTCCGGCGCGAGGTCCGCGAGGCCAAAGCCTGGATCGCCGGCCTGGAGACGCGAGAGCGCGAGCGGACGGGGATCCCGACCCTGCGGGTCCGGTTCAACCGGGTCTTCGGCTACGGCATCGAGGTCCCCAAGGGCCAGCTCCGCCTCGTCCCCGACGACTACGTGCGCCGGCAGACGCTGGTGGGCGCCGAGCGCTTCATCACCCCGGCGCTCAAGGAGCAGGAGGCGAAGGTCTTCGGGGCCGAGGAGCGGACGAACCGCCTCGAGTTCGAGCTGTTCGACGAGCTGCGACGGGCCGTGGCGCGGGAGGCGGACCGGCTCCTCCGGACGGCCCGCGCGGTGGCCACGCTCGACGGGCTGGCCGGGTTCGCCCACGTCGCGCGCGAGCGCGGGTATGCCCGGCCCCACGTGGACGCGGGCGGTGGGCTGGAGATCCGCGACGGGCGCCATCCGGTCCTGGAGCTGAGGACCGACGGCCCCCCGTTCGTGCCGAACGACGTCGCGCTGGACGGCGCCGAGGTGAGTTGCCTGGTGCTGACCGGCCCCAACATGGCCGGCAAATCCACCTACATGCGCCAGGTGGCCCTGATCGTCCTCCTCGCCCAGCTCGGCAGCTTCGTTCCCGCCCGGGCCGCCCGCCTCGGGGTCGTGGACCGGATCTTCACCCGCATCGGCGCCCACGACAACCTCCTCCGGGGCCAGAGCACCTTCCTCGTCGAGATGACGGAGACCGCGGCCATCCTCCGCCACGCCACCGCCCACAGCCTGATCCTCCTCGACGAGATCGGGCGCGGTACCTCGACGTTCGACGGCCTCGCCATCGCGTGGGCGGTCGCCGAGTACCTGCATGAGCAGCGGCCGGGGGCCAAGGTCCTGTTCGCCACCCACTACCACGAGCTGACCCGTCTGGCCGCGGAGCTGCCCCGCGTGCGCAACGTCCACGTGGCGGTCCGCGAATGGCGGGACGGGATCGTCTTCCTCCATCGGGTCGAGTCGGGCGGCACCGACCGCTCCTACGGCATCCAGGTCGCGCGGCTGGCCGGACTGCCGGCGGAGGTCGTCGCCCGCGCCCGGACGCTCCTTCGCGACTTCGAGCAGCGGGCGCCGGCCCCGGCGCCCCCGGCCGGCGCTGACACCGGCCAGCTCCCGCTGTTCCCCGCCACCCCGCATCCCGTCCTCGAGACCCTGGCCGGCCTCGACCCCGACGCGATGACGCCGCTGGAGGCGCTCACCACGCTCCACGCCCTGAAGGCGCGGCTACAGGAGAGCCAGTGAGTGGGCCGGTCGCGCTCGGCGCCGGTCCCCGGCCGATCCGCCGGCTGCCCGACGCCCTCGTCAACAAGATCGCGGCTGGCGAGGTCGTGGAGCGACCGGCGTCGGTCGTCAAGGAGCTGGTCGAGAACAGCCTCGACGCCGGGAGCCAGCAGATCACGGTCGCCATCCGCGGCGCCGGCCGCCAGCTCATCGCGGTGGTGGACGACGGCCACGGCATGGCCCCCGAGGACTGCCGTCTCGCCCTCGAACGCCACGCGACCTCAAAGCTTGCCGACGAGACCGAGCTGGCCACCATCGCGACCCTCGGCTTCCGCGGCGAGGCGCTTCCCGCCATTTTCTCGGTCTCGCGCTTGCGCCTGGCCTCCCGGGCTCGCGGCCAGCCCCGGGGCTACCTCATCCTCGGCGAGGGCGGGGTCGTCCACGACGCCGCCGACGCCGACCTTCCCGAGGGGACGACCGTCGAGGCCCGCGACCTCTTCTTCAACACGCCGGCGCGCGCCAAGTTCCTCAAGAGCCCGCCCACCGAGCAGTCGGCGATCCTCCGGGTCATGACCCAACTGGCCCTGGCCCATCCCCCCGTCCACCTCCGGGTGGTCGCGAACGGCCGGACCGCCCTCCAGGCGCCCAAGGCGGCCACCCTCCGCGATCGCCTGGGCGGGCTGTACGGATTCGGGCTGGCCACCAAGCTTCTGGAGGTCGCCGGCGACCGCGGGGGGGCGCGGCTGACCGGGCTGGTGGCGCCGCCGGCGCTGGCCCGGACCCATCGGGAGGACATCCACCTCGTGATCAACGGGCGGGCCGTGCGCGACACGCTGCTGAGCCAGGCCCTCCTGGAGGCCTACCGGCCGCTCTTGCCCCGTGACCAGTTCCCGCTGGCCGTCCTCGTCCTGGACGTCGAGCCCGGCGAGGTCGATGCGAACGTCCACCCGACCAAGACCTGGGTGCGCTTCCGACACCCGCGCGCGCTCCACGATCTCGTCTACGAGAGCGTCGCCGAAGCCTTGCGCCGGCTCGAGGTCGTGCCGGCCCGCGCGATCGGCGTCCCATTCCCAGCCGAGCCCGTGACCCCGGCCGCGGCCGGCGAGCCCGTTTCGGCCTCCGTCGACGGCGGCGAGGGCCAACCCGGCCTTTTCCGGGACACCGAGGCCGGCTACCAGAGCGCCCCACTCTTCGGCCAGCCGATCGGGCAGGTCGAGGACACCTTCATCGTGGCCTACACGCCCGAGGAGGTATTCTTCATAGATCAGCACGTCGCCCACGAGCGCGTCCTCTTCGAGCGGCTGCGGAGCGACCTGGACGCCGGTCCGCTGCCCGGCCAGGAGCTCCTGTTTCCCGCCCCGCTCGAGCTGGCCCCGGCGCGCCGCCGTACCGTCGAGCGCATCCTGCCCGAGCTGGGCCGCCTCGGATTCGCGGTCGAGGCCTTCGGCGGTGACACGCTCCTGCTCCGCGCGGTGCCCTCGCTCCTGAGGCCCGACGAGCCCCAGCGGCTGGTGGACGACCTCGCCCGCGAGATCGAGGACGAGGGGACACGGGCGAGCTCGCCGGTGCTCGACCGCCTGCTCGCCTTCGTGGCCTGCCGGGCGGCGATCAAGGCGCACCAGCCGCTTCCCCGCGAGGAGATGGCCCGGCTGCTCGAGGACCTCGCCGGGACGACCACGCCGTTCTTCTGCCCGCACGGCCGCCCGGTCGTCTCCCGGATTCCGCTGCGCGAGATCAAGCGGGACCTCCGCCGAACCTGGTAGCGGCAACGTCGGAACCCGACGACGCCGAGATCCCCGTCGTCGCCCTCGTCGGCCCGACCGGGGTGGGGAAGACGGCGCTCGCCCTCGCCCTTGCCGCCGAGTGGCCGATCGAGGCGGTCAGCGTGGACTCGCGCCAGGTCTATCGCCGGATGGACATCGGGACCGGGAAGCCGACCGCGGCCGAGCGTCGCCGGTTGCCCCACCACCTGCTCGACGTCGTCGAGCCCGACGAGGTGTACGACGCGGCCCGGTTCGCGCGGGAGGCCGCCGCCGCCATCGCCGACATCCGGGCCCGCGGCCGCTGGCCGCTGATCGTCGGAGGCACCGGGCTCTACCTGCGCGCGCTCCTCCACGGCCTGGCGCCCCTGCCGCCCGCCGATCTCGCGCTCCGCCGCCAGCTTCGTGCCCAGGCGGCCGCCGAAGGCCCGGCCTCGCTCCACACGCGACTCGCCGACCTGGATCCCCCGAGCGCCGCGCGTCTTCACCCCCGCGACCTCGTCCGGGTGACGCGTGCGCTCGAGATCGCGCTCGTCACCGGGGAGCCAGCCAGCGCCATCCTCCGCGAACCGCGCCGTCGGCCGGCCGCCAGCCCCTACCGGGCGCTGACGATCGGCCTCACGATGGGCCGCGACGCCCTCTACGTCAGGCTCGACGCCCGGGTGGAGGGGATGCTGGCCGCGGGCCTGTTGGCCGAGGTGGAAGGGCTGCTGGCCGCCGGCTTCGGCGTCGAGCTGCCGGCCATGCAGGGGATCGGCTACCGTCATCTCGCTCCCGTGATCGGACGCGGCGCCCGGCTCGCCGACGCGGTCCGGGCGATGAAGCGTGACACCCGCCGCTACGCCAAGCGCCAGTGGACGTGGTTTGCCCGCGGGGAGAGCCCGTATTGGATCGCGGTCGATCCGGAAAACCCCGAATCGGCGACGGCCGAGGTCAAGAAAGTGGTTGAGCGCACGGGCATTTTCCGTTAAGCTGACCGCGACGTGGCGACCGAGACGCACCGCGCCGCCGACCGCGCCCTCCTGGTCGGTCTCCGACTCCCGAGGCAGAAGCGCTGGGAAGTCGAGGAGTCCATGGAGGAGTTGGCGCGGCTGGCAGAGTCGGCGGGCGCCCGGGTGCTGGGTAGCGTCGTCCAGGAACGTGGGGCCCCCACCCCGCCATTGCATTTCGGGCGCGGCAAGGTGGACGAGGTCCGAGAGCTCGCCGCCACGCTCGGCGCCACCCTCCTCATCTCGGACGACGCGCTCACGCCGGTCCAGGAGCGCAACCTGCAGCGCGCGGTCGGCGTCCGGGTCATCGATCGCACGGCCCTGATCCTCGACATCTTCGCCCAGCGGGCCCGCACCAGCGAGGGCAAGCTCCAGGTCGAGCTGGCGCAGCTCACGTACCTGCTGCCTCGCCTGGTCGGCCAGTGGGCGCACCTCGAGCGGCTCGGCGGCGGGATTGGCACCCGGGGCCCCGGCGAGACGCAGCTCGAATCGGACCGGCGGGTGATCCGCCGGCGGATCGGCGCCATCCACGCGGCGCTCCGCGACGTGCAGCGTCACCGGCGGCTCCTGCGCGAGCACCGGCGGGACGTCGGGCTCCCGGTGGTGGCCCTGGTGGGATACACCAACGCGGGCAAGACGACGCTGCTCAACCGGCTGGCCGGCGCCAGCGCGCCGACCGCCGACCAGCTCTTCGTCACGCTGGACCCGGCCGCGCGCCTGGTCAACGCGGCCGGCCGGGCACCGTTCGTCCTCACCGACACGGTCGGCTTCATCCAGAAGCTGCCGACCCAGGTGGTGGCGGCCTTCAAGGCGACGCTGGAAGAGCTGGACGAGGCCGACCTGCTGCTCCACGTCGTGGACGCGAGCCATCCGCGGGCGCCGGAGCAGATGACCGCGGTGCACCGGGTCCTCCAGGGACTCGACCTGGACAGAAAGCCGGCGCTGACCGCGCTCAACAAGGTCGATCGACTGGGCGACGGGAACGGCTTCGTCCGCCAGCTCGCGAGCGAGGGCGGCGTGCCCATCTCGGCCCGCGCGGGAGTCGGGATCGAGGTGCTCCTCACGCGGATCGACGGCGCGCTGCGGGCGACGCGCCTGGCCTGTCGCCTGCGGGTCCCCTACGACCGGGGCGGCGTGCTCGGCGCCCTCTACGCGCGCGGCCACGTGGTCCGGCGCGAGGATCGGCCAGACGGGATCTGGCTGGACGTGGAGGTGCCGCGGGCGTTGGCCGGCCTGGTCGGACCCTATCGAGTCGAGGCGGTCGAGAAAACCCATCGAGTCAGGCGCGTCCGCGCGGCTGCGGGCCGCTGATCGGGGTCGGGAGAAGGAGAGACATCATGGGAGGGCGGCGAGACGTGGGGGTGGTGTCGGTGCTGGGGGTACTGCTCGTCGGGCTGGCCGGGGTCGCCTCGGCCCAGCTGATCAAGCCGAAGGCGACGGTGACCAGCCCCGAAGGGAAGAGCATCGAGGAGGCCCAGCAGGAGGCCTATGACGGGCCGAAGGCCCGCGTGGCTGTCGCGCAGTTCAAGGACAAGACGGGGAAGGGCTGGTGGACCGGGCAGATCGGCGACGGGATGGCCGACATGCTCGCCACCGCGCTCTTCCACAGCAACCGCTACATCGTGCTGGAGCGGCAGACTCTCGGTGACGTGCTGAAGGAGCAGGACCTCGGCACCGCCGGTCGGATCAAGAAGGGGACCGAAGCGGCCGTCGGCGAGATCGAAGGGGCCGAGTTGCTCATCACCGGCGCCGTGACCGAGTTCGAAGGTAATCAGTCCGGCGTCGGCGGCGGCATCGGGGGGATCGGTGGCACGGCCGGCCGGATTCTCGGTGGCATTGCCGGCGGGATCAAGAAGGCGCACATGGCGATCGACGTCCGCGTCATCGACACCAAGACGTCCCGCATCGTGTCGGCGACGAGTGTCGAGGGCGAGGCCACCGACTTCGCGCTGGGCGGGGCGCTGGCTGGGGCCGGCGGCGGCGGGGCGCTCGGCGGCGCCCTGGGCGGGTGGTCCAAGACGCCGACCGAGAAGGCCCTCCGGATCTGCATCCAGGAGGCGGTGAAGTTCATCGTGACCAAGACGCCGGCCACCTACTACCGGCATCGGCCCGGCGGGGCCACGGTCGCGGCCGCCGCCGCGCCCGCTCCCGCTCCCACCGCGGCCCTCGCCCCGGCCGCCACCGTGGCGCCGGCGACGGCGGGGACCGCGATGGCCGCCGCGCCCCCGGCTGACGCGGCGGGGACTCCCTCCGCCCTGTCGGTCCTCAAGAGCATCCGGACCGACCTCGACAAGCAGGTCGTCGCCGACCTCAACGAGGTGAAGCTGCGGGGAGCCGTGCTGTCAGTGATCGTCTCGCTCCGGGCAGTCGGGAAGAAGACCTCGGAGCATCTGCACCTGAGCAACAACGGGAGCCTGATCCTGAACTACGACACCGGAGAGACGGCCCCGCTCATCAACGCCGACGGCATGACCTCGGGCCGGCTGCAGCCCGGAGAGACGAAAACGCTCCGCGCGACCTTCAAGGCCCCGAAGGGCGCCAAGAAGGTCGGCATCACGCTCTCCGGCATCGGCACGTTCGACGACGTGGAGGTGGCCAAGTAACGCCGGGGGTTCCCGGGCGCCGCGGGCGGCGCGGCGGGAAGGCTCCGCCGACCCACCCCGCGGCTCGCGTCCAGCCGGCGCGGACGACCCCGAAGGCTCTGGGAGGTCCCAGGGCCTTCGGCGGTTCTCGGGACAGGGCCCGGTGACCGGTCTCGGCTCGCATGGGGCTCGCCAACTGGCTGACGATCGTCCGCATCCTGCTGGTGCCGGTCTTCGTGACCCTGCTGGTGTACAACCGGACCGGCTGGGCGCTGGGCACCTTCGTCCTGGCCGGGGTCACCGACACCCTCGACGGCTACATCGCCCGCACCCGGGGGACGAAGACCCGCCTGGGCGCGTTTCTCGACCCGTTGGCCGACAAGCTTCTCCTGACCGCCGCGTTCGTGACGCTGACCTACAAGTTCCCCCGCATCATGCCGTTCTGGCTGACGGCGGTGGTCCTCAGTCGTGACCTGGTCCTGATCCTGGTCGCGGTCCTGGTCATGCTGACCGGCGGGCAGGTACGCCCCGCGCCGACCTGGCTGGGGAAGACGAGTACCGGCTTCCAGATGGTGACCGCGGGCCTGGCCCTGCTCGCGATCGAGGTGGCGCAAGCCACCTGGCCGCTCAAGTACCTGCTCATCCCGGCCACCGTCGTGCTGACGATCGCTTCCGGCGTCCAGTACCTGTGGATCGCGCCGCGCTACCTCCACTGGGACTCGCGGTGATCGCCGGGAATCCTCTCCGCCCTGACGTCGCCACGCGCTCCGGCACCCCCCCTTCCCCCGGTGGGTGGGAAGGGGGGGCTGGGGGGGTTGAGGGAGGTCTCGAATAATGCCCAAGCGGATCCCGGAGATCGGCGTACGCGTCCTGCGGGTCCAGCCGGGCGGCCTGGCGGCCCGGGCCGGGCTCGTGCCCGGCGACCACCTGCTTCGGGTCAATGGGACGCCCCTCCGCGACCTCATCGACTTCCACGTCCTGGCCGGTCAGGAGCAGCTCGCCATCGACCTCCTCCGCGGCTGCGCGACCCACCAGGTCGTGCTCCGGCGGGAATGGGGCCGCGACCTCGGGCTCGAATGCGAGCCGCCGGCGCCGTCGGAGATCTCGACCTGCGCCAACAAGTGCGTCTTCTGTTTCATCCACCAGCTTCCCAAGGGGCTGCGCAAGAGCCTCTACGTCAAGGACGACGACTACCGGCTTTCCTTCCTCCACGGCAACTACATCACGCTGACCGACCTCCCCGAGGCCGAGATCGACCGGATCGTCGCTCAACACCTGTCGCCGCTCTACGTCTCGGTGCACGCCACCGATCCCGCCCTCCGCCACTTCCTCCTCGGCAGCCCCAAGACGATCCGGGGCGACCTGCTGGCCCGGATGCGCCGGCTGGCCGAGGCCGGCATCCGGATGCACGCCCAGATCGTCCTGTGCCCGGGGCTGAACGATGGCGCCCACCTCGAGCGGAGCGTGCGGGAGTTGGCCGCGCTCCACCCGGCGGTGACGACGATCGCGATCGTCCCGGTCGGGCTCACACGCCACCGGGAGGGGCTTTACCCGCTGCGGCCGGTCACGCCGGCCGAAGCGCGCGATCTCGTCGGGGCCATCCACGCCTGGCAGGCCGAGCTGCGGCGCCGGCTGGGCACCCGGCTCGTCTTCGCCGCCGACGAGCTCTACCTGCTCGCCGCCGCTCCGATTCCGCCGGCGAGAGCCTACGAGGGGTTCCCGGTGGTAGAGGACGGTGTCGGCCTGGTCCGCCGCTTCCAGGACGCCTTTCGCCGACTGGCCCGCGGCGGGCGCGCGGTGCCGGCCCACCGACGCGCAACCGTCGTGACGGGGGAGCTGTTCGCCCCGATCCTGCGCCAGCTCCTCGAGGCCGTCCCGGCCGTCGGAGCCGCGGTCGAGGTGGTGGCGGCGCAGAACGACTTCTTCGGCCCGGCCATCACGGTGGCCGGCCTCCTGACCGGCGCCGACATCGCCCGGGCGCTCGCCGGGCGCCCGCTCGGCGAGGTCGTCCTGGTGCCGGCCGTCGCGCTCCAGGAGAGCCACGGCGTCTTCCTGGACGACGCCGCGCCCGGGGACCTGGCGGCTCACCTCGGCGTGCCGGTCGAGACACCGCAGGGGACGGCCGAGGGTCTGGTGGGCGCCCTGGCCGGTCGCCCGGAGCGCCCGGGGGCCTGAGGCGCGTGCGGGTCCCCACCATCG
>DASYUM010000010.1:0-4117 GCA_036001225.1 Candidatus Methylomirabilota bacterium
GAGGTCGGCCTTCTCGGCGGCGGTGGTCCAGAACTCGGCGGCGGGCGCCCGGCCCGGCGGATGGAAGTCGACGTGGACGGTGACGATCCCCGCGAGCACCAGGAGGATCGCGACGATCCCGATCGCCGCCAGCCACGCCAACCGTCGCGTCACGCCTTCATTGTAGCAGCCGGCGGGACAGTGGCAGAATGGGGGCGCCTTCGATCCCTCCCCGACGGCGAGAAGGAGACCCTCGATGAGCTATCAAACCATCCGGCTCGAGCGCGCGGCGGGCGTCGCCACCATCACGCTGAACCGCCCCGACGCCTACAACGCCCTGAACCTCGCCATGGCCCGCGAGCTGTTCGCGGCCGTGCTGGAGGTGGACGAGGACCCGGCCGTGCGCTGCGTGGTGCTGACCGCGACCGGCAAGGCGTTCTGCGGCGGTGGCGACATGAAGGACTTCGCCGACAACCTGCCCCGCATTGGCGTGCTGATCAAGGAGCTGACCACCTACATCCACGGGGCGGTGTCCCGGCTGGTCCGGAGCGCCAAGCCGGTCCTCACCGCGGTGAACGGCGTCGCCGCTGGCGGCGGCTTCTCGCTCGCCATCGCCGGCGACCTCGTGCTGGCCGCCGAGTCCGCCCGCTTCACGATGGCGTACTCGAAGATCGCGGCGACCCCCGACGGCTCCTCCACCTACTGGCTGCCCCGCCTGGTCGGGATCCGCCGGGCCATGGAGCTCTTCTACACGAATCGGGCGCTGAGCGCGAAGGAGGCGCTGGAGTGGGGGATCGTCAACCGGGTTGTCCCCGACGCCGAGCTGGCCGACGCCACGGCCAAGCTGGCCGGCGAGCTGGCCCAGGCGCCGACCCGCGCGCTCGGCCGGGGGAAGCTCCTCTTCCACACCGCCACTACCGAGAGCCTGGAGACCCAGATGGAGCTGGAGAGCCAGGCCATCGCGGCCAGCGGGCACACCGAGGACTTCGCCGAGGGCGTGCAGGCCTTCGTGGCCAAGCGCCCGCCCGCCTTCAAGGGCCGCTGAGGGCTTCGGCCCTCAACGCCGGGCCGAGAACCGAGCAGCCCAAGGACGCAGGGCCGAGGCGGGCCGAGGCGTATGCCGCATACGGTGAGGCGCGCCGAGGCCCGAGGACGCCGGGATGCGACGGTTATCGGCCCGGCTCCGTCAGGGCCAGAAGGTCAGGCGGAGGCCGAGCAGGAGGGTGTGGCTCTCGATGCTGAGCCCGACGCGTTCGTAGGTCAGGAACGGGCCCACCGCCCACCGGGGCGCCACCCGGACGTCGAGCCCGCCGCCCACGTACCACCCGAAGCCGTCGTCCTCGATCAGGTCCCCCCGGTCGGCCCGGTAGACGGCGCCGACCCGCAGATAGGGCAGGAGGCGCGACTCACTTCCCGGCGGCCACCAGACCGCCCGCACCCCGAGCCGTCCCCGCCAGACCGTGACCTCGTCGCTGACGGGTCCCAGGTCCGCGTGGAGCGCCCCGCCGCTCGCCTCGGCCTCGGGCCCGAGCCGGACGGGTCCCAGACGGGCGAGGTAGACCCCGCCCCCGACGAGCCCGCCGCCTTCGGTCCCGGCCTCGTCGGCGAGCCGCCCGGTCTCCACCGCGGCTTGGCCGCCGACCGCGACCCACCACAGCGGCTGGGCCGAGGCCAGCGTGGGCCCCGCCGCACTCGCGAGCAGCGCCGCGACCGTCGCGATCAGGATTCGGCGTCGCATGAGTCCCTCTTCAGCGGCGGCGGCCGAGCCGCCGCCCCGCGAGCAGGGGGTAGAGCCCGGACCCCGGGGCTGCCTGGGGTTGGCCGGCGGCGTCGGGGACGGCGGCGATGACGCTCGAGCCGGGGTAGCTGTAAGCGACAGTCCCGCCGGCGAGCCCGGCGGACTCGAGGAGCACGTACCAGAAGATCAGCTCGGCTCCCAGCGCCTGCCGGATCCGCGGCACGACGTCGGTGTACCAGCGGACCTGCTGGCCCGGGGTCTGGCTGCCCGTCTCGGTGACCAGGATCGGCCGCCCGGTGGAGCCGGCGAATGCCGACAGCGCGCGGTCGTCGTCGAAGTAGACGTGGACGGCCCGGTAGTCGCAGAACTCATCGGCGCCGGCGTCGGTCATCCGGCGGAACCGGTCCGGCCCCGCCTTGCGGTCGCCGACCGGGGCCGCCGCGACCACGGCCACGCCGGGGGAGCGCTCGCGGATCCGTTCGTAGCCCGGGCGCAGATACTCCTGGACGTAGCGGCCGGGGGACAAGCCGTTGAAGTGCTCGGGCTCGTTCAGGAGCTCGGCCCGCCCGACCTGCGGGTACCGGCGGAGGGTCGCCTCGACCAGGTCCGGCCAGTCGCGGGCGTCGATGGGCCCGAGATGGAAGTCGGCCACCAGGCCGAGAACGCTGGCGCCCATCCGGACGTACGGCCGGGCGGCGTCGGTGTCGCTTACCAGGCCGAGCGTGACCCGGATCCACGGTGCGGCGAGACTGCGCAGCGCATCCCGCTGGAGCGCCTCGAAGCGGCCGCCGAGCGGGTGGACGTTGAAGGCGAGATCGCCGCCGGCCGCTTCCGGCCCGGTGACGCTCCGCCGGCGGTCAGCGCAGCCGGCGACCACGATTCCGCCGAGGCCGGCCAAGACGCGGCGTCGGCTGAGCGGAGTCACGCGCCGGCGGAGGCTAGATTGTCGGAGGGGGCCTCGACGGCCCCCTCCGAGGCCTCCCCCAGGAGAATTTGCGGCGGCAAAGCCGCCGCTCGAAGGGGACCACCATACGCGGTGTGGTTCAGCGTCACGTGGTGCGCGGTTATGTCGCCGAGTCCTAGCGGGCCGGCGGGTAGGCCCTGGCGTCGGCGGCGATGCGATCGGCGTCGAAGCGGTTGATCTCCCCGACGAGCTCGTTGGTCACCAGGTCCTTGACGTCCACCAGCTGCTTGATGATCCCCCACTTGAGCATGAACTCGACGTAGGCCGCGTAGTTGGCCTCGGAGTTCTCGCCCCAGCGCCTGACGCCGGCCTTGTCGAGCTTCCAGTTCAGGGCTCGGGCCTGGAGGACCTTGGTGTCGTCGCGGATGGCCGTCGCCTCGTCCTTCCCGGTGGGCTTGGTCGGGGGGAAGACCTCGTAGAGGATGCGGACCGCCGCTTCCGGGTTGGTGATGGCGAAGATCGTCCCCTTGGCGTACCCGCGGGCGAGCGCGACCGCCTCCCGCCGGCGCCCGCTCAACGTCTCGTCCAGCGCGATGAAGCCGTTGGACGGGTAGCGGTCGATGTCCTTGGTCTCGAGCCGCCGCAGCTTGATGCCCGCGTTCTCGACCATGGCGTACTGGGTGTCAAACTGGCTGAGCGCGTCCACCTGTTTGTTGCGGAGCATGGCCGCGGGCTGGGCGCCCTCGCCGGCGACGACGATGTTGACGTCCTTCTCGGGGTCGAGGCCGTGGGCGGCGGCCAGCGCCCGAGCCACGATGACGCCGGCCGAGGACATGGAGATGACGCCGACGTTCTTGCCCTTGAGGTCTTCGATCTTCTGGATCGGGCTGTCGGCGGGGACCGCGATGCCGTAGATGTTGCCCTGGTAGGCCGTGTAGTAGACCTTGGCCTTGATGCCCTGGGGGCGGCCGATGGCCAGCGGCTCCACGCTGGGCAGGGCGAACAGCACCTCCTTGGTGGCGACGTTCTTGACACAGTCGGTGGAGCCGGGGAAGGGGACGAGCTCGACCTCGATCCCCTCCTGCTTGAACCAGCCGAGCTTGGTGGCGATGGCGAATGGCGCGGCGGCCGCCGAGACGGTCCGCGAGCACCAGCCGACCCGGATCCGGGTGGCCTGGGCCCCGGCCGGCCGCGCCGGCAGCGCGGCGGCGAGGGCGAAGACGGCGACGGCGACCGCGCCGGCTCGCCAGGGACGGGAGTCTACCATGCCGTGACCTCCTTCTTGACCGCTGCCTCCTCCCGCGGTTCGGCCGGCTGGGCGGCCTCGTCGATGAGGCGGGCCGCCCGCTCCTTCTCCGACGGGTCCCAGAAGAGGACGCGCCGGCGGACGAGCTGGATGGTGCGGTTGAGGGCGAGCCCGACCAGCGAGAGGATCAGCAGCACCGAGAACTGGCCCGAGACGTCCATCGTGAAGTTCATGCTCTGGATCAGCATGC
>DASYUM010000011.1:0-32464 GCA_036001225.1 Candidatus Methylomirabilota bacterium
CCGAGGCGCGCGAACCCGAAGATCGCGCCGCCGGGCGTCGCGGGGCTGGGGCCCCGCCGTCCGCGGCGCGCGAACCCGAAGATCGCGCCGCCGGGCGGCGCGGGGCTGGGGCCCCGCCGCCCGGGGCGCGCTGCCCCAAAGACCGCGCCGAGGCGTATGCCGCGCCCGCGAGCCTCCGGGCGTCGCGGGGCTGGGGCCCCGCCGCCCGGGGCGAGCCACCCGATGTTGAGGCGCGGCGAGGGCCGAGGACGACGCGATGCGACGGTTATCGGCACGGCGGTCAGAAGTGCCACCAGGCGCCGATGGACGGCCCCGCCTTCGCCTTGACCACCGAGATCAGCTCGGCCACCGTGCTCTCCATCCTCGCCGTGAACGGCTTCGGATAGACGCCGATCCACACGATGAGGACGAGGATCGGGACCAGGGTGGCCAGCTCACGGGCGTCGAGGTCGGGCAGCCGGCGGGTTTCCGGGTGTCGCACCGCCCCGAACGCCACCCGCTGGTACATCCAGAGCATGTAGACGGCGGCGAAGATGATCCCGGCGGTGGCGAAGACGGTCGAGAGTCGCTGGACCTGAAAGGCGCCGACCAGGATCAGGAACTCGCCCACGAAGCCGTTCAGCCCCGGCAGCCCGATCGAGGAGAGGGTGACGAAGAGGAAAACGGCCGAGAAGACGGGGACCACCCCCCACAGCCCGCCGTAATCGGCGATGAGTCGGGAGTGCCGGCGCTCGTAGATCATCCCGACCAGCAGGAAGAGCGCGCCCGTCGAGAGCCCGTGGTTGACCATCTGGAGAATGCCGCCCACCACGCCCTGGGGGTTGAGGGCGAAGAGGCCGAGCATGACGAAGCCCAGGTGGCTCACCGACGAGTAGGCGATCAGCTTCTTGAGGTCGGGCTGGACCATGGAGACCCAGGCGCCGTAGAGGATGCCGATGACGGCCAGCACGAAGATCGCGGGCGCGAAGGCGGCCGACGCGTGGGGGAAGAGCGGGAGGCAGAAGCGGAGGAAGCCGTAGGTCCCCATCTTGAGGAGGACCCCGGCCAGGATCACGCTGCCGGCCGTCGGTGCCTCCACGTGGGCGTCGGGGAGCCAGGTGTGGAAGGGGAACATCGGCACCTTGATCGCGAAGGCCAGCGCGAAGGCGAGGAACAGCGGCACCTGGACCCCGGGGGGCAGGATCATCTGGGCGATGGTCGGGTAGTCGAAGGTGTAGCTGCCACTCGTGCCGGCCTGCAGGTAGTAGAGGGTCAGGATCGCCAGCAACATCAAGGCCGAGCCGGCCATGGTGTAGAGGATGAACTTCACGGCCGCGTAGATCCGGCGCGGTCCGCCCCACACCCCGATGATGAGGTACATCGGGATCAGCATGGCCTCCCAGAAGACGAAGAAGAGGAAGAGATCGAGCGCGCAGAAGACGCCCACCATCGCCGTCTCCAGCAGGAGCATGGCGATGAGGAACTCCTTGACCCGGGTGGTGATCTGGGTCCACGCCGAGAGGAGGCAGAGCGGAGTCAGGAACGTGGTGAGCAGGATGAGGAAGAGGCTGATCCCGTCCACCCCGAGGTGGTAGCTGATCCCCGAGCCGGGGATCCAGGGCTGCTGCTCCTCGAACTGCATTCCGCTCCGGCTCGGGTCGAAGATGATCAAGAGCAGCAGGGAGACCAGGAACGTCGCCGCGCTGATCGCGAGGGCGACCAGCCGGAGCCGCCGTTCGTCGCGCCGGTCGAGCAGCACCAGCGCGGCCGCCCCCAGGGCGGGCAGGAAGACGATCGCCGTCAGCAGCACGGCCTGATCTCCCGCTCCCCCCTCGGAGGAGAGGGCAGGGTGAGGGGGCTCGCTACCGTGGCCACAGCAGCAGCCCCAGCAGCGCCACCACGCCGATGAGCATGGTGAGCGCATAGTTCATCACGAAGCCGGTCTGGACCCGGCGGAGCCCGGCGGCGGCCCGCTCGACGACCGCCGCCAGTCCGTTGACGGCGGCGTCGATGACGCCGAGGTCGAACGTCTGGGCGCACCACCACGCCACCACCACCGTCGGCCGCACGAACAGCCGATCGTACAGCTCGTCCACGTAGTACTTGTGGAGCAGCAGGCGGTGCAGCGCGTTCTGTGGCTGACCCAGCTTCGCGACGTCGACCCGGCCGCGGCCGTACATCCGCCCGGCCAGCACCATGCCGACGACGGCCGCCAGCACCGAGACCGCCATGAGGCCCCAGGCCGGCCCGTGGTGCACGGCCTCCCGGGCCGGGCCGGGCCCGAGCACGGGATCGAGGAAGCGGCCGATCGGCGTCCCGCTCTCGGCCGGCAGGCCCCACACCCCGGCGACGGCCGCCAGCACGGCCAGGATCCCCAGCGGCACCGTCATCACGGGGGGGGATTCGTGGACGTGGTGGGCGACGTCGGCCTCGACCCGGGAGCGGCCGAAGAAGGTCAGCGACAGCAGCCGCCACATGTAGAAGGCGGTCATGGCCGAGCCGAGCACGCCGAGGGCGAAGATCGCGTAGCGGCGGGCGAACCACGCCCCGGCCAGGATCTCGTCCTTCGAGAAGAAGCCGGAGAACGGGGGCAGCCCCGAGATGGCGATCGTCGCGATCAGCATCGTGTTCCAGGTGACCGGCAGCCGCCGCCAGAGCCCGCCCATCTTGCGCAGGTCTTGCTCCCCGGCGAGGGCGTGGATCACCGAGCCGGCCCCCAGGAACAGGAGCGCCTTGAAGAAGGCGTGGGTGACGAGGTGATAGATCCCGGCCGCGTAGGCGCCCACCCCGACCCCGACGAACATGTAGCCGAGCTGGCTCACCGTCGAGTAGGCCAGGATGCGCTTGATGTCGGTCTGGACGAGCCCGATGCTGGCGGCGAAGACGGCGGTGATGACGCCGACCCAGGCCACCACGTCGAGCGCCACGCCCGAGCGCTCGAACAGCGCGTGGGCGCGCGCCACCATGTAGACCCCGGCCGTCACCATGGTCGCGGCGTGGATGAGCGCCGAGACCGGGGTCGGGCCCTCCATGGCGTCGGGGAGCCAGGTATGGAGCGGCAGCTGGGCCGACTTGCCGCAGGCGCCCAGGAAGAGGAGGAGGCTGATCGCGGTCGCGGTGCCGACGGCCAGGTCCGGCGCCCGCGCGAAGACCTCGCCGTACTCCAGGGTGCCGAGGGTCGTCCAGATGAGCATGACGCCGAGGCCGAAGCCGAAGTCGCCCACCCGGTTGACGATGAAGGCCTTCTTGCCGGCGTTGGCGGCCGACTCCCGCGTGTACCAGAAGCCGATCAGGAGGTACGAGCAGAGACCGACCGCTTCCCAGAAGACGTAGAGGAGGAGGAAGTTGCCCGCCAGGACCAGCATCACCATCGAGAAAACGAAGAGATTCAGGTAGGTGAAGAAGCGGGGGTAGTCGGGGTCGTCGTGCATGTAGCCGATCGAGTACACGTGGATGAGGAAGCCGACTCCGGTGACGACCAGGAGCATCACCGCCGACAGCGGATCGAGCTGAAGGGTGAGCGGGGCTCGGAACGTCCCCGCGACGATCCAGTCCCACAGGGGCCCCACGAAGGTCGCCTGGTGCCGCCACACCTGCCAGAAGGCGGCGGCGGCGAAGACGAAGGCGACGCCGACCGAGGGCACGGCCACCCAGTGGGCTCGGTGCCCGAGCCGTCGCCCCCAGAAGAGGTTCACGAGAGCGGCCGCGAGCGGGAGCGCGGGAATGGGCCACAGGAGGTGGATCATCGGCGTGGGGCATCGGGTAGCCTAGCGGAAGCCCCCAGGGGTGTCAATCAGCGGCGAGGCTCGGGCCGGCGGACCCGCCGTTCGGGTGGCGTGGCCAACCCGCGGCGCGTCAGCGGCGTGTCGTCATGGGGAACCGCGCGATTTCGCGAGCGTGGGGGCAGCCCACCCGATGGCACGTGGTATGCGTCCTTCGGGCGTGGCTCGGAATTCGACTTCCGGGAGGTGTAGGATGACGACGATGAGGAACGACGAGCACTGGGTCCGGCACGGACTGGCGATCCTGGAGATGAGCGCGGGCGCCCTCAGCGTCACGCCGGCGCCCAGCCGGCGTGCGTTCCACGCCTTCGCGGCCCTGGCCCGCGGCCTGGCCGAGCGGGCCCCGGCGTGGCTCTCGCCATGGCCGGTCCTCGAGGCGGCGACGGTCGCTCGCGACGACCGCCTGCTGGCCGCGGTCTCGCTCGAGCGCGCCGGCCATCGCCTCATCGTCGCCGAGCGCCGGCCCGCCCCCGGTGAGCTGAGCGTCACCGTCGTCCTCGAGTACTACCTTCACCTCGTCCACGACCATCTGCGGTCCTGCCGACTCGCAGCCCGGCGGCCGGCCGGCGTCGTAGGCCGGCTGCCCGGCGACGAGGCCGAGCTGGCCGAGGCCTTCGAGGAGGTCGAGCGCATCCTGCGGGGGACGGCGGATGTCGAGCGCCTGTCCGCCGTCTGGGAGACGCTCGCCGTCTCGGCCTAGTTCTTCGGAGGGGGCCTCGACGGCCCCCTCCGAGACCTCCCCCAGGAAAAGATTGCGCCGGCAAAGCCGGCGCTCGGAGCGGAACACCCGGCAGTCGGCGGTACTGCCGAAGGTCTGCGTCCGCCTCGCGCCAGCCCTCCCGCGTTAGCGCAGACAAGGGCGGCTGCCGGCGGCCGCGCTCGCCGGCTGAGCCTACTCCTCGGTTTCCACTTTGAGGCCCAGGGCCCGAAGCTTCTTGCGGAGCGTGTTCCGGTTGATGCCGAGGAGGGCGGCCGCCCGGAGCTGGTTCCCGCCGGTCTCGCGTAGGACCGCCCGCAGCAGCGGGCGCTCGACCAGGCTCAGGACCAGCTCGTAGAGATTCGCCGATTCACGGGTCCCCAGGCCTCGCACGCAGGCATCCAGCTGGGCCTCGATGAGCTGCTCGAGCGCGCCCTCGCGGGGCACCGGGCCGCCGGGGCCGGCCGTGATCGGCAGGTGCTCGGGCAGGATCACCCCGGCGGTGGCCATCACCATCGCGTGCTGGATCACGTTCTCCAGCTCGCGCACGTTGCCCGGCCAGCCATAGCCGACGAGGCGATCGAGGGCGTCGGCGGCCAGCGCGCGCTCCCCCAGCTCACCGGCGTACTTGGCCAGGAAGTGGTCCACCAGGAACGCCACGTCTTCCCGGCGCTCTCGCAACGGCGGCAGCGTCAGGCTCACCACGTTCAGCCGGTAGTAGAGATCCTCGCGGAATCGGCCCTCCCGGATCAGCGCCTCCAGGTCGCGGTTCGTCGCCGCCACCACCCGCACGTCCACCGCAGTCGGCTCGCCGCTGCCGATCCGCTCGACCTCGCGCTCCTGGAGGACGCGGAGCAGCTTCGGCTGGAGCTCGGGCCCCAGGTCCCCGACCTCGTCCAGGTAAACGGTGCCACCCTGGGCCAGCTCGAACTTTCCGAGCCGCCGCTGGTGGGCGTCGGTGAAGGCCCCCCGCTCGTGACCGAACAGCTCGGCTTCGAGCAGCGTGGCCGGAATCGCCGCGCAGGAGACGGCGACGAACGGCTTGCCGGCCCGACGGCTGTAGTGATGGATCGCCCGCGCCACCACCTCTTTGCCCGTCCCCGACTCGCCCTGCAGCAGCACGGTGACGTCGGTCCCGGCGATCCGGCCGATCGTCTTGTAGACCTCCTGCATGCGGGGCGACTTGCCGACCAGCGCGCCGAACTCCCAGACCTCCTGGATCCCCGTCCGTAGCGCGACCACCTCGCGGGCGAGGGCCTTGGCCCCCAGGGCCCGCTCGACCAGCAACAGCACCTCGTCGTTGTCGAACGGCTTGGCCAGATAGTCGTAGGCCCCCCGCTGCATGGCCTCGACGGCCGCCCGCACGCTGCCGTGGGCGGTCATGACGATGACGGCGGTGTCGGGGCTCGCCACCCGCAGCCGGGAGAGCGCCTCCAGGCCATCGAGGCCGGGCATGCGGATGTCGAGGAAGGCGAGGTCGAACGGATCGGCCGCCGCCGCCGCGAGGGCGGCGGGCCCGTCCTCGACGACCGTGACCCCGTGGCCGGCCTGCCGGAGCAGCCGCTCCAGGAGCCAGCGGATCGAGGGCTCGTCGTCGGCGACCAGGATGCGGGCGCCGGTGGGCATCCCCTTCTCGGCGTCCGTCATCACGGGGCCACGCTCCCCGGCGGCGCGGTCGGGAGGTAGCAGGCGAACGTCGTGCCCTTGCCCGGCGTGCTGCGGACGCGGAGGGCGCCGCGGTGCTCCTCCACGATCCGGTGGGCGAGGGCCAGGCCCAGCCCGAGCCCCCGCGGCTTCGTGGTGACGAAGGGATCGAAGACGCGGTCGCGCAGCTGGTCGGGAATCCCCTCGCCCTCGTCGCTCACCAGCACCTCCACCAGCGGGCGGGGCCCGGCGCCGAGGTCCACCTTGGCGTAGACCGGATCGAGCGACATCCGCGTCGTCAGCGTGAGGCGGCCGCCGCCCGGCATCGCCTCGATCCCGTTCAGCACCAGGTTCTGGAAGACCTGCACCAGGCGGTCGGCGTCGGCCCACAGCGCGGGCAGGCTCGGGTCGTAGCGGCGGACGAGCTGGACCTCGTGGGCAAGGGCGGTCGGCTCGGCGAGGAGGCAGACCCGCTCCAGCAGCTCGTGGAGGTTCACCGCGCCGAAGATGAAGCGCATCGGCCGGCCGAGGTCGAGGAGCGCCTCCATCACCCGGTTCACGCGGTCGATCTCGGCCAGCATCACGGTCAGGTGCTCGCGGTAAGGGCCGACGCCCAGCTCGGTCTGGAGAAGCTGGGCCACGCCCCGGATGGCGCTCAACGGGTTGCGGATCTCGTGGGCGAGGGCGAGCGCCATCTGGCCCAGCGCGGCCAGCCGCTCGCCTCGCCGGACCTCGGCCTCGAGCGCCTTCAGCCGCGAGAGGTCGCGGAGGACGGCGACCGCGCCGCGGAGATCCCCGCCGGGTCCATGGAGGGGGGCCGTCTGCAGGCTCACCGGCACGCTCCCCCCACCCCCCAGCTCGACCTCGGACTCCGCCTCGGCCCGACCCTCGGCGAGCCGGATCGTCTCGGCCAGGTGCCGGACGAGCCGGGCCTCGGGCCCGACCAGGTCGCCGAGACCGCGGCCGACCGCGCGGGTCGACGAGCGGCCGAGCAGCGCCTCGGCGGCGGCGTTCCAGAGGAACACGGTCAGGTCGGGGCGGACGCCGATGACGGCGTCGGGGAGACTCGCCAGGAGCCCGCCGTAGTCGGGCGCGGGGGCGGGATAATGACTCATGACCGGCTACGCGAGCGGCAGCGTCGCCCGGGCGTTCAGCGTCAGGTCGGCCCGCTCACCCCGGGTCAGGCGCGCCGCGCCGGCGGCGGCGATCATCGCCGCGTTGTCCGTGCAGAAGCGAAGTGGCGGCGCACTCCACGCATAGCCCCGCTCGGCGCACTCGACCGCGAGGGCGTCGCGCAGCGCCCGGTTGGCGGCCACGCCGCCGGTCAGGAGGATCCGCCGGATGCCACGCTCGCGCGCCGCCCGGATCGCCCGCCGCACGAGCATCTTGACCACCGTGGCCTGAAACGAGGCGCAGACGTCGGCGACGCGCGCCGGCTCGAGGGGCCGGTGGTCGCGGACGTAGAGGCTCACCGCGGTCTTGAGGCCCGAAAAGGAGAAGTCGGGCGCGCCGTCCCGGATGTCGGCGACCGGGAACGCGATCGCGCGCGGGTCGCCATCCTGCGCCGTGCGCTCGATCACGGGCCCGCCGGGATAGCCGAGCCCGAGCAGCTTGGCCACCTTGTCGAAGGCCTCGCCGGCGGCGTCGTCGCGGGTCTGGCCGACCAGGTCGTACCGGAACGGCTCCGGACACGCGTAGAGAGCCGTGTGGCCCCCGGAGACGACGAGGGCGAGAAACGGATACTCGGCCCGGGGCTCGGCGAGGAAGCCGGCGAAGATGTGGCCCTCGAGGTGGTTCACCCCGACCAGCGGGAGCCGGTGGGCGTAGGCGAAGCCCTTGGCCACCGAGAGCCCGACGAGGAGCGAGCCGACGAGACCCGGGCCACAGGTCACCGCGATGCCGTCGAGGTCGGCCAGCCCGACCGCCGCCTCGCTCAGGGCGTGGGCGACGACCGGCAGCACGACCTCGAGGTGGCGCCGGGAGGCCAGCTCGGGCACCACGCCGCCGTAGGCCCGGTGGATCGCGTCCTGCGACTGCACGACGTCGGCGCGCAGCGTCCCGTCGGCCCAGACGGCGGCGGCCGTCTCGTCGCAGGAGGTTTCGATGCCCAGCACGAGCACCGCGGTCTACCCGGCGGCCCGGACGGCGCCCGCCTCCCGACTGAGAGCCCGTGAAGGAATCGTCACTTCCGTGTGAGCAGGGAGATACCCGGAGGGGGGGCCCGGGGGAGGAGCGCGCAGCTCCCCCCCGGCCTGACTGAGCAGCGCGGAGACCGGAACCAGGCGGAGCCCGCGCGCCTCCCACCCCGGCAGCGCCTCTTCGAGCAGCCGCACGGTCAGCAGCCGGCCGTGGCCGATGGCGACCACCGAGCCGTGCCGCTCCGCCCAGCGCGCGGCCTCGACCAGCCCGGCCCGCGCGGTCGCCTCGCGCTCGTCGGGATCGAGAAAGACCTGTCGTCGCGCGGCCGGGATGCCGAGCGCGCGGGCCAGGTCGTAGCCGACGCTACGCTGGCTGGTGAGGCTGTCCACGAAGAAGAGGCCCTGGAGGAACACCGGTTCGAGCAGCGCCCGCATCCGGGCGCGGTCCTCGGTGAACTGGGAGCCCATGCGGGTGGCGACGCCCACCGCGCCGGGGAGGCTGGCCAGCTGCTGGCGGGTCCGCCGCGTCACCTCGTCGGGCGTCATCGAGCTGAGGAGGACGCCGGGGCCGGGATCCGCCTCGGGAAACCGGTAGGGCTCGAGCGGCAGCTGCACCAACACCTCCAGCCCCGCCCGCGCCGCGTCCCGCGCGATCCGGCGCGCGAGCGGCAGCTCCGGCAGCACCGCCACGGTGAGGGGGCGCCCGAGGGCGACCAGGCGGTCGAGGACGTCGGCGCGGCCGCCCAGCTCGTCCACGATGACGGCGACGCGGCCGGCTGCGTTCCGCGGCAACGTCGGTCGTCCCGCCGGCGCGGGCCCGGCAGCCGGTCGCGGGGCCAAGTCACGCCACCGCAGGCCCAGGAGGGAGGGCGCTCCCCGCTGCGCCTGCCGGCGGTCGAGGAGGACGACCCCGGCGGCGAGGGCGACGAGGAGCACGCCGACGACCACCCACGCGAGGCGCATTTACACCACGGGGGAGGTCACCGCCGCGCCCCGCTCCCCCCGCGCGGCGCTAGACTTATCGCCGGCCGGGCCGAGAACCGAGCAGCCCAAGGACGCAGGGCCGAGGACCGCCGAGGCGTATGCCGCGCCCGCGAGCCTCCGGGCGTCGCGGGGCTGGGGCCCCGCCGCCCGGGGCGAGCCACCCGATGTTGAGGCGGGCCGAGGCCCGAGGACGCCGGGATGCGACGGTTATCGGCACGGCCGCTAGCTCGCCTTGGCCGTGGGCTTGGTCTTGTCCAGAATCCGCGATGCCTTCAGGATGTCGAGCGCCCGCTGGAGCTGGACGTCCTTCTTCTGTTGCTCGGCCTCCGACAAGGGCGGCGACGGCGGCTTGACCGTCGGGTCCTCCTTGGGCAGCTCGATCACGATGTCGGGCGCGATCCCCTTGCCGTGGATCGAGCGCCCCTTCGGCGTGAAGTACTTGGCGGTCGTCAGCCGGAGGCCCGAGCCGTCGGCGAGCTGGATGATCGTCTGGACCGAACCCTTGCCGAAGGTCTGCGTCCCCAGCACCACGCCGCGCCCGTGGTCCTGGATGGCACCGGCCACGATCTCGGAGGCCGAGGCCGAGCCCTGGTTCACGAGAACGACGAGCGGCACGTCGGTGATCGCGTGCCGGGCATGGGCGACGAACCGCATGTTCTGGTTGCGGACCCGCCCTTCGGTATAGACGACCAGCTTGCCGTCACCCAGGAACTTCTCCGAGACCTCGACCGCGGACGAGAGCAGCCCCCCGGGGTTGTTCCGGAGGTCGACGATGAGGCCGGCGAAGCGGCCGCTCTTCTCGAACTTTTCGATCCCGGTCTCCAGGTCGCGGGCCGTCCGCTCCTGGAACTGGCGGATCCGGATGTAGCCGAGCCCCGGCTCGATCTCCTGGCTCTTGACGCTCTGGACCTGGATGACCTCGCGGGTCACCGTGATGTCCTGCAGCTCCTTGGACCCTTCGCGCAGGATGGTGATGGTGACCTTGGTCCCCTTCGGCCCCCGCATCTTCTTCACTGCGTCCACCAGGGTCATGTCCTTGGTCGGCAGGCCTTCGATCTTGACGATCTTGTCCCCAGGCTGGATGCCCGCCCGGTGCGCCGGCGTGCCCTCGATGGGGGCGACGACGGTCAGCTGGTCGTCCCGGATCGTGATCTCGATCCCGAGCCCGCCGAAGCTCCCCGACGTCTCCACCTGCATCTCGCGGTAGCTCTCGGGATCGAGGAAGGCCGAGTGGGGGTCGAGTGATCGGAGCATCCCGCGAATGGCGCCGTAGATGACCTCGCGCGGCTCGGTCTCGTCCACGTATTGGTTCTGGATGATGGCGAGGACGTCGGTGAAGAGCTTCAGCTGCTCGTAGGTCGCGCTCGGGTCGACCGCTTTCGACGCCGAGGTGCCACCCAGCGAGAGCGTGAGGACGGCCAGGACGACGGCCGCGAGAAAGGCCTTGGTCACCCGCTTACCCGGACGCATCAACGAACCTCCTTCGTACGACCATGAGCTGGAGCGCCGGCGTGGCTCACGACCGTCGCTTGAGCCACTGCTCGGGATCCTCCGGCCGCCCCTGGTAGCGCACCTCGAAGTACAGTCGGGGCCCCGCCAGCGACCCGGTCTCCCCGACCCGGCCGATGCTCTGGCCGGCCTTCACTCGCTCGCCCTCCCCGACCAACAGCTCGGAGGCGTGGGCGTAGAGCGTGTAATAGCCGGCTCCGTGATCCAGGATGATGAGGTTACCATATCCGCGCAGCCAGCCGCGATAGATCACCGTGCCGGCGTACACCGCGCGGATCGCCGCCCCCTCCGCGGCCTCGATGTCCACGCCATGCCGGAAGGTTTCGGTGCCGAACCGCGGGTGGACCTGCCGGCCGAAGGTGGCCACGACCCGGCCGGCGGCCGGCCACGGAAGCTGACCGCGGAGCGTCCCCAGGCCCACCGCGGGCGGGCGGGACGCCTCCGGCTCGCCGGGCCGGACGGCGGCCAGGCGGGCCGGCGGCCGAGCCGCCGCGCGGCGGCTCAGCTCCTGGACGAGCGCTTCCAGCCGGCGGCTTGCCTCGGCGAGCTCGCCGACCATGCGCTCGTGGGTGGCCCGGTCGTCGCGTACCTGGGCCAGGAGGGCACGCCGACGGCCCGCCTCCTCGTTCATGGCCGTCCGCTCGGTCTCGACCGCGCCCCGCAGGGCGACCAGCTCCTGGCGCCCTCGCGCGACCGTGGCCTGGCGCGCCTCGAGCCGTTCGGCGCTCTCGGCGAACTCGCCGAGCCGGCCGAGATCCACCTGCGCCACCCGGGCCAGCGCCCCCTCGAGCCGCCGACGGGCCAGCCGGTCCGCCTCGCCGAGCCAGCCCGGCCCCGCCGGCGTGTGCCGCACCGCCTCCAGCGCCTGCAGTCGGGCGCCCAGCGCGCCCCGGTGGACGACGATGTCTTCGGCCACCTGGCCGCGGCGGCCCTCCAGCTGGCGCAACTCGGCTTCGAGCCGCACGATCCGGATGTCCAGCCGCCCCAACTCGCTGCGCTTCCGGGCCAGGGTCCGCTCCATCTGCTCGAGCTCGGCCAGGAGCGAGGCCTCCCGACTCCGCGCCGCCGAGGCCCGGGCGCGCGCCGCCTCCAGCTGGCGGCGCATCTCGCCGAGGGCTTCTTTCTTTTCCTTGAGTGTACCACCCGGGCGCTTCGCCGACGCGGCGGCGGCCGCGGTCGGCAGCGCCAGCGCGAGCACGAGCACGAGCGCGAGAGCGAGTCTCATCGGCGTGGTCCGCCGAGTCCGCCCAGCCCGCCCACCAGCCCCAGCACCGCACCGCCACTGAGCAGCGCGGCCCCGAGCGGCCAGCCCGGCGTCGGCAGCGGCACCAGCCCGAGCGCCGCCCGCAGCCAGGCGGCTGCTCCCGGGGCTCCGGCCTCCGAGACGAGGACGAGCGCGCTCCAGCCGAGCGCGGCGCCGGCCGAACCCTGGACGACCGCCTGGACGAGGAGCGGGCTCCATCCTCTCCCTTCGGCTGCCTGCCGCTGGGCCGCCACCCCCGTCGCCGCCGCGATGGCGACGACCGCGCCGAGCGCGAGCAGACTGCCGAGCGTCAACCCGACCCGGCGGAGGCCGTGCTCCACCCGCTCGGCCGGTTCGACCCAGCCGATCGCCGCCTGCACTTCCTCGACGCCCGGCAAGCGACCCAGCGTGTCCACCAACGCCCGCAGGCCGGCGGCGGTCGCCGGGAGGGCCGGCGTGACTTCGACCCGCGCCGGGACGGGATTGACGGGCAGGCGGTCGAGGCCGGCGGCGGCCGGCCCGAGGTAGCGGCGCAACTCGGCCAGCGCGTCAGCGGCGGAGATGAACCGCACCGCCGCCACGCCGGGAAGCACGCGAATCGCCGGGAGGACCCGGACCGGGCTCTCGGCTCGGCCGGGATCGGCGCGCAGCAGCGCGACGATGCGGAGGTCGGCCTGCCAGGCCGCGGTGAGCCGGCCGAAGGCCTCGAGGCCGAGCAGGGTGGCCCCGAGGACGAAGACGGCGAGCGCCCCCAAGAGGACGGCGCTGGCGCCCGCGGCGCCGGTCCGGCGCAGATCGCGGACGGCGGCCCGGAGAACGGGGACCGTGACGGCCGGGCGGGGCTCGACCATCGCTACGCTTCGATTATAGGAAGGAGCCGCCCCGCCCACCGCAGAGTTTCGCGCCTGGCGCCGCGGTCCGGTCGCCGGCTTGCGCTCGGCGCCACTCGCGGCGGCCGGCCTATGCGGGAGGGAGACGTTGGGTCAGCAAGCGGTTGACTAGCTGGGGGTGGGCTTTCCCCTGCGTCGCCTTCATGACCTGGCCGACCAGGAAGGCCACGCTCTGCTTCTTCCCTTTCCGGTAATCGGCGACGGCGGCCGGGTTCGCGGCGATCACCTGGTCCACCACCGCCGCCAGGGCCCCCTCGTCGGCGACCTGGGTGAGCCCCTCGCGGCGGACGATCGTGTCGGGGTCTTCCCCGCTCCGGGCCATGCGCTCGAAGACGTCCTTGGCGATCTTCCCGCTGATGGTCCCGTCGTCCACGAGGGCGACCAGCCGCGCCAGGTGGGCGGGGCGGATGGGGGAGGCGGCCACCGCCGCCGCGTCACTGGCCAGCTCCCGGAGTAGCTCCGACATGACCCAGTTGGCGAGCGCCTTCGGATTCGGGTGGAGGCGCACCGCCTCCTCGTAGAAGTCGGCCAGGGCCCGGTCGGCCGTCAGCAGATCGGCGTCGTAGGGCGGGAGCCCGTACTGCTCGACGAAGCGCCGCCGCCGCGCGCGCGGCAGCTCGGGCAGCGCCGCCTCGATCGCGGCGACCCAGCCCGGGGCAGGCTCGAGCGGCATCAGGTCGGGCTCGGGGAAGTACCGGTAGTCGTGGGCGAACTCCTTGGAGCGCATCGAGAGGGTCTGACCCTTGTCGGGGTTCCAGAGGCGGGTTTCCTGGACCAGCCGTTCCCGCTGGTCGAGCGCGCGCGCCTGGCGCTCGACCTCGTACTCGAGGGCGGCCCGGACGTGACGGAAGGAGTTCATGTTCTTGATCTCGACCTTGGTGCCCAGCTCGGACGCCCCGAGTGGCCGGAGCGAGACGTTGGCGTCGCAGCGCAGCGAGCCCTCCTCCATGTTGCCGTCGCAGACCCCGAGGTAGCGCAGAATGGCCCGCAGGATCCGGAGGTACTCGGCCGCCTCGGCCGGCGAGCGGAGGTCAGGGCGAGAGACGATCTCCAGCAAGGGCACCCCCGCCCGGTTGAAGTCCACGAGGCTGGCCGCCGCGCTCTCGAAGATCCCGCCCTCGTGGGTCAGCTTGCCGACGTCCTCCTCGAGGTGGAGGCGCTGGATCCCGACCCGGCGGCTCATCCCGTCGGCGTCCACCTCCAGCCAGCCGTCCTCGGCCAACGGCTCCTCGTACTGGCTGATCTGGTAGTTCTTCGGCATGTCCGGGTAGAAGTAGTGCTTGCGGGCAAAGCGGCAGCTGGCGTTGATCCGGCAGTGGAGGGCCCGCGCCGTGCGGATGCCGAACTCGACCGCCCGACGGTTGATGACCGGCAGCACGCCCGGCATCCCCTGGCAGACCGGACAGGTCTGGTGGTTGGGGACGGCGCCGAAGCCGGCCGCGCAGCCGCAGAACATCTTCGAGCGCGTGAGCAGCTGGGCGTGGACCTCGAGGCCGACGACGACCTCGTAGCTCTCGGCCGTCACCGCACGCCCTCCAGCGCCGGCCGGCGGCGGGGTTCGCTGGCCCGCTCGTAGGCGGCGCCGATCCGGAAGAGGGTCGCCTCGTCGAAGGGACGGCCGGTCAGCTGGAGACCGATCGGAAGCCCAGCCGCGGAAAAGCCACACGGCACCGAAAGCGCGGGCACCCCGGCCAGCGGCGCCGGGATGGTGAAGACGTCGTTCAGGTACATGGCCAGCGGGTCTTCGGTTTTCTCGCCGAGCTTGAAGGCGGGAGTGGGCGCGGTCGGGCCGACCAGCGCGTCGACCTCGGCAAAGGCCCGGTCGAAGTCGCGCCGGATCAACGTCCGCACCCGCTGAGCCGTCCCGTAATACGCCTCGTAGTACCCGGCCGACAGCGCGTAGGTGCCGAGCATGATACGCCGCTTGACCTCGGCGCCGAAACCCTCGGCCCGGGTCCGGGCCGTCATCCCGACCAGGTCCTTGGCGCCGGCCGCCCGGTGGCCGTACTTCACGCCGTCGTAGCGCGCGAGGTTGGACGACGCCTCGGCGGGGGCCACGATGTAGTAGGCGGCGACCCCGTACTCGGTGTGGGGGAGCGAGACGCGCCGGGGGCGGGCCCCGAGCCGCTCCAGGGTCGCGATCGCTTCCCGGACCGCCGCCTCCACCTCGGGATCGAGACCGGCCCCGAAGTACTCGTCGGGGATTCCGAGCGTGAGCCCGTGCACGCCCTGGTCGAGGCCGGCCTGGTAGTCCGGCACCGGAGAGTCGGCCGACGTCGAATCCATGGGATCGTGGCCCGCGATGGCCTCCAGCAGAAGGGCCGCGTCGCGCACGTCCTTGGTAATCGGCCCGATCTGGTCCAGCGACGAGGCGAAGGCGATCAGGCCGTAGCGAGACACGCGACCGTAGGTCGGCCGGAGTCCCACCACGCCGCAGAGGGCCGCCGGCTGACGAACCGAGCCGCCGGTGTCGGTGCCGAGGCCGGCGGCCGCCAGGTCGGCGGCGACCGCGGCCGCCGATCCCCCCGAGGAGCCGCCGGGGACGCGGTCGAGCGCCCACGGGTTCCGGGTCGGGTGGTAGCCGGAGTTCTCGGTCGAGGACCCCATGGCGAACTCGTCCATGTTGGTCTTGCCGAGGACAATCGCGCCGGCGGCGAGCAGCCGCACGATGACCGTCGCGTCGTAGGGCGGGACGAAGCCGGCCAGGATCTTCGAGCCGCAGGTCGTGGGCACGCCGCGCGTGCAGAGCACGTCCTTGATCGCGAGAGGGATGCCTTCCAGAGGCCGGGGCGGATCGCCGCCCCGGAGCCGTTCGTCGGCGGCGACTGCCTGGGCGCGGGCCGCGTCGGCGCTCACGTGGAGGTAGGCGCCGAGCGTCGGGTCCAGGGCCGCGATGCGCGCGAGGTAGGCCTCGACCAGCGCGGGGGCAGTGACCGCGCGGCGGCGGAGCGCGGCGAGCGTCTCGTGGACGGTGAGCCCGGTCCAGTCCACGGCCCCTACTCTCCGAGGCCGGGCCGAGAGTGACGGGATGCGACGGTGATCGGCACGGCTTACTCTTCCAGGATCTTCGGCACCCGAAACAGCTCCCCTTCCGGCTCCGGCGCATTGGCGAGCATCGCCTCGGCGGGGTAGGACGGTCGCACCTCGTCCTCGCGCATCACGTTGACGAGCGGAAGCACGTGGGCGGTGGGCGGCACGCCGGTGGTGTCCACCGCCCGGAGCTTCGCCACGTAGCCGAGGATGGCGTCGAGCTGGCTCCGCATCCGTTGCTTCTCGGCCGGCGACAGGTCGAGCCGGGCCAGACGGGCCACGTGCTCGACTTGGGCGAGGCTGATGTTCGGTTCGGGCATGGCGGACACTCCCTACAGCTCCTCGAGGTGAGCGTATTGTAGCGCGAGGCGCTTCTTGCCGACGGCGGCGAAGTTCACGGTCACCACGACGTCCTGGCCGTCCCGCTGGACCCCGACGACGAGGCCCTCGCCCCACCGGGGATGCCGGACCCGCGCGCCGACCCGCAGGGGAAGGTCCTCGTCCTCGGCGGCGGCGGCCGGCGGCTGCGGGCGCGCCCATCCGGCCGAGCCGCTCAGCGCGACCAGCGCGTCGGGCGGCATCTCGAGGAGGAAGCGCGAGGGCTCGCGCATGCCGGCGAAGGCGCCGAGCCGCCGCTGGCAGGCGTAGGAGAGGAAGAGACGCTCCTTGGCCCGGGTGAGGCCGACATACGCCAGCCGACGCTCCTCCTCGACACCGTCGGGATCCTCCAGGGCCTTGCCGTGGGGAAAGACGCCCTCCTCGAGCCCGGTCAGGAACACCACCGGGAACTCGAGACCCTTCGCCGAGTGGAGCGTCATCAGCGTCACCGCCGCGCGCGGCTCGCTCAGCTCGTCCACGTCGGAGAGAAGCGCCACCGAATCCAGGAACGCGGCGAGGTCGCCCCCCCCGTCCTGGGCTTCGAACTCCGCCGCCGCCACCGCCAGCTCGTCGAGGTTCTCGAGCCGGCTCACGGCCTCGGCCGTGCCTTCGCGCTCGAGCGCGTCCCGGAGGCCGGTCGCGTCGATCACCGCCGCGATCCGATCAGCCAGCGGCCGCGGCTCGGCAACCAGCGCGGCCAGCTGCTCCCGGAGCGCGGCGAAATCGCGAAGCGCGCGCCCGGCCTTGCCGCCCACCGCCGCGCCGGCGGGGCCGGCCGCGGCGGCGAGGAGCGAGCCGCCCTCGCGGGCGGCCGACTCGGCCAGCCGGGCCAGCGTCGCCTTGCCGATCCCGCGCGGCGGCACGGCGATGGCGCGCCCGAAGGCCAGGTCATCGTCGGGATTCAGGGCCAGCCGGAGATAGGCCAGGGCGTCCTTGACCTCCTTGCGGGCATAGAACCGGACGCTCCCGACGATGTGGTAGGGGACACCGGTGGTCCGGAACGCGTCCTCCAGCACGCGCGACTGAGCGTTGGTCCGGTAGAAGACGGCGATCGCGTCGAGCGCCACGCCCTCGCCGCGGAGACCGGCGACGGTGCGGGCGACCCAGGCCGCCTCGCCCAGCTCGTCCCAGGCCCGGAACACGCGGGCCGGCTCCCCGCGGGGGTTCTCGGTCCAGAGCGCCTTCTCCTTGCGCGCTTGATTGTGGGCGATCACGGCGGAGGCGATTTCCAGGATCCGGCCGGTCGAACGGTAGTTTTGCTCGAGCCGGACGACGCGGCAGTCGGGGAAGTCACGCTCGAAGTCGAGGATGTTGCGGAGGTCGGCTCCCCGGAAGCCGTAGATGGACTGGTCGGGATCGCCGACCACGCCGAGGTTGCCGCGCCCGCCGCACAGCAGCCGGAGCAGGCGGTACTGGGCGGCGTTGGTGTCCTGGTACTCGTCGACCTGGACGTACCGCCAGCGGGTCTGGTAGTAGGCCAGCACGTCGGGGTGTCGCTCCCAGAGCCGGATCGGCGTCAGGAGGAGGTCGTCGAAGTCGAGCGCCCCCGCGGTGCGGAGCCGGGCCTCGTAGCGGACGAACAGCCGCGCCAGCTGCGCCTCCCGAGGGGTCCGCGCCGCCTGCTCGACGTCGGCGGCGCCGAGGAGCTGGTTCTTGGCCCGGCTGATCCGGGCCACCACCGCGGCCGGCGCCCACAGCCGCTCGTCCAGCCCCAGCTCCCGGGTCAGGTCCCGGACGACGCTCAGGCGGTCCTCCTCGTCGTAGATGAGAAAGCTCCGCGAGTAGCCGAGGTGGTGGATCTCCGCTCGCAGAATCCGAACGCAGGCGGCATGGAACGTGGCCACCAGCGGCGCCCGCACGCCCCAGTCGGCCAGCAGCGCCTCGACGCGCTGGGCCATCTCACCGGCCGCCTTGTTGGTGAAGGTGACGGCGAGAATCTGTCGCGGGTCCGCCCCCCGGGCGATCAGGTAGGCGATGCGGTGGGCGATGACCCGGGTCTTGCCGCTGCCGGCGCCGGCCAGGACCAGCAGCGGTCCCTCGCTGTGGAGGACCGCTTCCCGCTGGGCCGGGTTCAACCCGGCGAGGATCGCCTCAACCCGAGCTTCCGTCACGCGGGCATCACGGGCGCGGCGGGCGGCGGCCCAGCCTGGGCAAGCGCCGCCGCCAGAGCCCCTGGCCGATCAGGAGGAGGAAGGCCATGCCGATCAGCGGCACCGTGAGGAGCAGCAGCTGGCGGCGGGCGGCGGCCCAGGGGGTCCACGCCTGCACGGCCGGCCCCGCCTGCGCGCGAAGCGCGGCCACCAGGGCGGCGAAGGGCGCGGCGCCGAGCAGGCGGGCGGTCGCCGTGAGGTTGCCGTGCGCGGTCTTGACGGTCACGTGGCCACGGGCGGGCACCACCCCGACCTCGCGGACCTCGGCCCACCGGGCCCGGAAGCCGCCGAGCAGCCGCTCCACCCGGATCCCCTCGTCCCCGATCTCGATCGTCATCTTCACCAGGTCCTGGATCACCACGATCAGCCAGGCCAGCGTGAGTGCGGCCAGGGTGACCGTGCCCACGAAGAGCAGGAGGCCCCGTCCCACCTCGGATTCGGCCCGCTCCGCCCAGAACAGACCGACGACCCGCGCGGCGGCCGCGATGAGCCCCGCGATCAGGAGGACGACGATCCACTGCGCGACGGTGGCACCCCGGCGGTGGGCCGGCGTGGCCTCGATTCGAACGACGCCTTCCGGAACGACGGGCTCGGCCATGCCAGTCCCTCCCCGACCGCAGCGGTGGACGGGTCGTGTTCTCGAGGAAGGATAGTACCGGCTCCCGTGGGGACCTTCAACCGCGGAGCCTGGGGAAGGCGGTGGAGTCCGCCGGGGCGAGGCTCAGTGCGGGTCCGAGTGACGAGCCTGGCTAGGACGCAGGGAACCGCGCGCCGCCGGACGTCGCGGGGCTGGGGTCCCGCCGTCCGAGGCGCGCGGACCCAACGAGGCGGGCCGAGGCGTATGCCGCGTATGCGAGCCACCGGACGTCGCGGGGCTGGGGGGCGCGACGGGGCGAGCCACCCGAAGTCGAGGCCCGCCGACGACCGAGGACGACGCCAGGCGAAGTCACTCGGACCCGCACTACTCCACCGTCACGCTCTTGGCCAAGTTCCGCGGCTGGTCCACGTCGCAGCCCCGGCGCACCGCGACGTGGTAGGCGAAGAGCTGGAGCGGGATCGAGAGGACGAGCGGGGTGACGAGCTCGGCCGACGGCGGCACCGTGATCACGTGGGCGGCCTTCTCGCGGATCGCGTCGTCGCCCTCGTGGGTGACGGCGATGACGAGGCCGTCCCGCGCCCGCACCTCCTCGATGTTGGCCCGCATGCGCTCGTAGGTGTGGTCGCGGGGCATCAGCGCCACCACCGGCATCGCCTCGTCGATCAGCGCGATGGGCCCGTGCTTCATCTCGCCGCCGGGGTAGCCTTCGGCGTGGATGTAGGAGAGCTCCTTCAGCTTGAGCGCGCCCTCCAGCGCGATCGGGTAGTGCGGGCCGCGGCCGAGGTAGAGGAAGTCGCGGCGCTGGAAGAGGTGGCGGGCCAGCTCGGCGATCGACTCGTCCTGGGCCAGCGCGGCCTCCACCAGCCGCGGCGCCTCCATCAGCTCCTGCAGCCGCCGCTTCCCCTCGGCCGCCGACACCCGCCCCCGCACCCGTCCCAGGTGCAGGGCGAACAGATAGAGGGCGGTCATGGTCGCGGTGAAGGTCTTGGTGGAGGCGACGCCGATCTCCGGCCCGGCATGCGTGTAGATCACGCCGTGCGCCTCCCGGCTCAGGGCGCTCCCCACCACGTTGCAGATCGCCACCACCGGCGCCCCCTTGGCCCGCGCGGTCTTGACCGCGCCCAGGGTGTCGGCGGTCTCGCCCGACTGGCTGATCGCGAGCACCAGCGTGTCCGGCCCGACCAGCGGGTCGCGGTAGCGGAACTCGGACCCGATGTCGGTCTCGGCGGGCACGCCGGCCAGGCGCTCGACGAGCTGCCGGCCGACCAGCGCGGCGTGGTAGGAGGTGCCGCAGGCGACGAGGACGACGCGGCTGAAGGCGGCCAGCTCCTCGGCGGTGAGATTGAGGTCGGGCAGGTAGCAGTCGCCGGTCTCCGGGGAGATCCGGCCCCGGAAGGTGTCGGTGATCGCCCGGGGCTGCTCGTAGATCTCCTTGAGCATGAAGTGGCGATAGCCGCCCTTCTCGGCCATGATCGGATCCCACACGATCCGCGTCACCGGCCGTTCGACCGGCCGCCCCTCGAGGGTCGAGAGCTGCACGCCGGCCCGGCTCACCACCGCCATCTCGTCGTCTTCCAGCACGATCACGTCGCGGGTGTGGGAGAGGATGGCCGGGATGTCGGAGGCGACGAAGTACTCGCCGTCGCCGAGGCCGATCACCACTCCCCCGGCCCCGGTCTTGGCGGTCACCAGGGTGTCCGGCTCCCGGTCCGAGATCACGCCGATCGCGTACGCCCCCTTCAGCTCTCCGAGTGTCCGGCGCACGGCGGTGGCCAGGCTGCCGGCGGCCGGGAGGTGCGCCTCCACCAGGTGGGCCACGACCTCGGTGTCCGTCTCCGATTTGAAGGTGTGCCCCTCGGCGACCAGGCGCTGCTTGATCGGCAGGTAGTTCTCGAGGATGCCGTTGTGCACGACGACGATGGCGCCGGTGCAGTCGGTGTGGGGATGCGCGTTCTCCTCGGACGGGCGGCCGTGGGTGGCCCAGCGCGTGTGGCCGAGGCCGACCGGCCCGTCGACCGGGCGGTCGCGGAGGATCGCCTCCAGGTTGCGGATCCGCCCCGCGCTCCGCCGCACCTGGAGGACGCCGTCGCTGATGACCGCCACGCCCGCCGAGTCGTAGCCCCGATACTCCAGGCGCTTGAGCCCGTCCAGGATGATCCCCGTCGCCCCCTGCGACCCGATGTAGCCGACGATGCCACACATACTCTTCGCCTCCGCCAAAGGATCCGGCGGCCTCGATTCAGAGCAACGGCCGTGCCACGGCCGTAACCGCGCCGGGAACGCGGCCGAGTCGGTCCCGGCGTTTCAGCCGCGCAACCGCTCGCCGCGGCAAATGTTGCACGGAGGCGGGCCGGCCTTTCATTCGACCCCTCCCCCCCGAGACCCCCTCAGTCGGCCTTAGCCGGCCGCGTCTCGCCGCCCGCCTGCCGGCGGCGCCGACGCTCCGTCCACCCCTCCTTGACGACCTGGTCGGCACGCTCGACGGCGAGGGCGCCAGGGGGGACGTCCTTGGTGATGACGGAGCCGGCGCCTACGTAGGCGTCCTCGCCGATCTGGAGGGGAGCGACCAGGCTCGAGTTGGTGCCGATGAAGGCCCGGGCCCCGATGTGAGTCTCGTGCTTGGCCACCCCGTCGTAGTTGCAGGTGATCGTCCCGGCGCCGACGTTGGCCCCCTCGCCCACGGTCGCGTCGCCGACGTAGGAGACGTGCGGCACCTTGGCGCCCCGGCCGATGGTGGAGCGGTTGATCTCGGCGAAGTTTCCGATCTTGGCGCCGGCGCGCACCACGCTCCGGGGCCGGAGCCGCGCGAACGGGCCCACCGTCGCCTCCACTTCGACCACGGCGTCCTCGACCACGCAGTACGCCTTGAGGGTGACGCCGTCGCCGAGCGTCGCCCGCGCCAGCTGGCAGCCGGTTCCGATCACGCACCCCTCGCCGATCACCGTCCCGCTCTCGAGCCGAACCCCCGGATAGAGCACGGTGTCGCGCCCGACCGCCACGTCGGCGTCGACGTAGGTGGCCGCCGGGTCGAGCACGGTCACGCCGTCCTCCATCAGCCGGCCGAGGATCCGGGCCCCCAGGACGGCCTCCAGCGCGGCGAGCTGACGGCGGTCGTTGACGCCCGCCACCTCGAGGGGGTCGTCCACGTGGACAGCCGCCACCCGCCGGCCGCCGCGGGCGAGGAGCCCGATGACATCGGTCAGGTAGAACTCCCCCTGGTCGTTCTGGGGGGAGAGTCGGTCCAGGGCCGGCCACAGCCAGCGGGGGTCGAAGACGTAGATCCCGGAGTTGCACTCCCGCAGCCGCCGCTGGACCGGCGTCGTGTCCCGCTCCTCGACGATGCCGACCACCGGCCCCCGCCGGCCGCCCCGACGCACGATGCGGCCGTAGCCGGTGGGATCATCCGGCGTGAAGGTCAGCACCGTGGCCGCGGCCCGCGTCCGCCGGTGCTCAGCGAGTCCCCGTTCGACGGTGGCGACGCTGAGCAGGGGCACATCGGCATAGAGGAGCAGCAGCTCGGTCGCGTCGCCGGGCACCGCGCCTTTGGCCATCGTGAGGGCGTGGCCGGTGCCGCGCTGCTCCTTCTGCTCGACGAAGCGGAGGTCGCCGCCGGGCCCGGTCGCGCCCAGCGCCTCGCGGACCGCGTCGCCCTGGTACCCGACCACGACGACTGTGCCGCTGGCCCCGAGGGCGCGGGCCAGCACCAGCGGATAGGCGACCAGGGGCCGCCCGGCGAGGCGGTGGAGCACCTTGGCCCGGCCCGAGCGCATGCGCTTGCCTTCCCCGGCCGCCAGGATGACTGCCCAGGGGGAGGAGGGGCGCGCGCTCCCCCTCGAGCCCGGCCTCGACTGTCTTCCCGAATGACGGACCCCGGTCTCGCTCATGAGTCACTCTCCTCCGGCTCGATGCCCGTCCGGGACGGGCCGCCGTGCCGGATCAGGCGGACCAGCACCCGGCCGAGCTTCTCGGGATGGTGCCGAGCCAGCTCGGTGGGCCCGGTCAGATCGGCCTCGGTCAACCAGAGCCCGAGCCCGAGGATGCGCTCGCGGTCGAGCGTCACCGGATGGGCGCCGGCCTCCTGGTAGCGGCGCAGGACGTCGCGGCGGAAGGCGCGCCCGTGGACCACGACCCCGTCCATCAGCCCCGGGCCGCCGTGGGCGGCCAGGGCTTCCAGGTGATCGGCCAGCGTGAGTCCATCGGTCTCCCCCGGCTCGGTCATCAGGTTCGCCACGTAGATTCGCAGCCCGGCCGCCTTGCGGACGGCGTCGGCCAGGCCCCCGATCAGAAGGTTCGGGACGAGGCTCGTGTAGAGCGAGCCCGGCGCCAGCACGATGGCGTCGGCTCGGTCGATCGCCTCCAGCACCTCGGGCAGGGCGCGCACCGCCTCCGGCTCGAGGAAGACCCGCCGGACGGGCTGTCCCCCGTGACGGATCTTGGACTCGCCGTGGACGACCGTCCCGTCGGCCAGCTCGGCATTCAGGGTCACGCTCTCCAGCGTCGAGGGCAGGATCGTCCCCTGCACGGCCAGCACCTTGCCCGAGATCCGAATCGCCTGGAGAAAGTTGCCGGTGACCCCGGCCAGCGCGGCGAGGAACAGGTTGCCGAAGTTGTGCCCGGCCAGGGCCCCATCGCCCCCGAAGCGGAACTGGAAGAGGTCCGCCATCAGGGGCTCCACCTCCGCCAAGGCGACCAGGCAGTTGCGGATGTCCCCGGGCGGGAGGATCCGCAGCTCTTCCCGAAGCCGGCCCGAGCTGCCGCCGTCGTCGGTGACGGTGACGACCGCGGTCAGCTGGCCGACCCGGGTGCCAAGGTAGCGTTTCAGGGCCGCCAGGACGACCGGCAGGCCGGTCCCGCCCCCGATCGCCACGACCCGCCGTTCTCCGTCCTGCCGGCGGCGCCCCACCATGCTAATCCCCTGCCATCTTAGCATTCTCGGCCCGCTCCCGAAGCCAGGCCAGGAGCGCCGCGAAGGCGGGCGGCAGCGGGGCCTCGAAGCGAAGCCGGGCTCCCGTCTCCGGGTGGCTGAAGCCGAGGACCGCGGCGTGCAGGGCCAGGCCTCCCAGGGCGCTCACCCGGGCGGCGAACTCGGGCTCGCCGGGGGTCGTCGACCGGCGGCGGTAGATCCGATCGCCGACCACCGGGAAGCCGAGGTACGCGAGGTGGACGCGGATCTGGTGGGTGCGGCCGGTCCCCAGCTCGACGGCCAGGACGCTCAGCGGGCTCGGGACCCGAAGGCGCTCGATGACGCGGTAGCGGGTCACGGCCGCGCGGCCGGCGCCGGCCGGCCGCACCGCCATACGCAGCCGGTCGCGCGATGGCGCCCGATCGCTGCCTCGACGACGCCTTGCGCCCGGGGCAGGGCCCCGTGGACCAGGGTCAGGTAGCGCCGCTCGACGGTCCGCGCCTTGAGCTGGCGGGCCAGATCGAGATGGGCGCGGTCGGTCTTGGCCACGACCAGCAGCCCGGAGGTGCCGCGGTCGAGGCGGTGGACGATCCCGGGCCGCCGGGTGCCGCCGATCCCGGACAGGCTGGCCCCGCAGTGCGCGAGCAGGGCGTGGACGAGCGTTCCGCTCGCGTGACCGGCCCCCGGGTGGACGACGAGGCCAGCCGGCTTGTTGACGACCAGCAGCGCCGGGTCCTCGTAGACGATGTCGAGGGGGATCGGCTCCGGCGCCAGCGCCAGGGGGGCCGGCAGGGGCACCTCGACGCTGACGTTCTCGCCGGCGCGCAGACGGTGGCTGGCCTTGCGCGGCTGGCCGTCCACCAGGACGCGGCCGGCCGCGATCAGCGCCTGGAGCCGCGTTCGTGAGAGGTCGGCCGCGCGCGCCTGCAAGAACCGATCGAGTCGGAGCCGGGCCTCGCCCGGCTCCACCGTCAAGTGCCGCTGATCACGGTCAGGCGTGGGGGCGCTCCCGCGGCGGCCGGCTCAGGGCGAGCTCCGCCGCCAGCAGGATCACTCCCACGGTAATGGCGGAGTCGGCGACGTTGAAGGCGGGCCAGTGGTACTGGCGCCAGTGGAGGTCGACGAAGTCCACCACGGCCCCCAGTCGCGCGCGGTCGAGCAGGTTGCCGGCCGCCCCCCCGAACACCAGGCCGAGCGCGAGCCGGCTACCCCAGCCGCCCTGCGGCGCGATCCGGAGCGCGACCGAGCAGAGAAGGACGAGCGCCGCCAGCGAGAAGACCATCACCAGCCAGCGCCATTCGACCGGCAGCCACGAGAAGATGCCGAAGGCGACGCCGGGGTTGAGCACGAGCGTCAGGTCCACCAGGTCCGGGACGACGACCACCGGGTGGGCGGTGCTCAGACGGGCGAGGGCCCAGACCTTCGTGAGCTGGTCGAGCGCGAAGACCAGCCCGGCGATGGCGAGGAGCGAGATCAATTGGACGGGGAGGGAGCCGCCACCAGGGATCCACCCGTCTGGGTATCGCGGGGCGCCAGTCTCACACCCGTGGACCGGCCTCGGCCTCGGTAGACGATCGCGCTCGGCCAGGTTGGCCGGTGGGGAACGCGGTTCGGGACCGATCGAGGGTCGCCTCGTCGTCCAAGTCGGGCTCAGTGGGAGTTGACGGTGGTCTCGATCCGCTCGAACCGGGTGACCGCCGAGCAGGGGATGAGCCCGCGGTCATTGCTCGCGAACCCCGTCGACTCGAAGTCCTGCCGGCCGCCCGGCGGGAGCTGCGGGATGATGAACTTGGTCGTGCCGATGGCCCGGTCGGCGGCGTCGAAGGCCTGCCAGCGCATGGCGACCTCCACCGTGGTGTCCGCCGTCGCGTTCACCGCGGTGCCCCGGACGTGGCAGGCCTGGCCGGCCGGGACCAACGTCTCGTTCTGGATGTCGACGTTCGCCGCGTCGATGGTGGGTCCGCTGGACGACGAGCTGCTGCCGCAGCCGGCGAGCAGGAGTCCGACCAGCGCGGCGGTCAGGCAGCCGGAGGTGATGCGCACGGTGCCCAGTGAACCACGTCCACTCGGCATGTCAAGGCCGCGGTGGCCGACCCGGGCACGGGGCGCGGGCGCCCGCCCACCGGTTCCAGACGGTCTCGTACACGACCATCTCGTCGGCGCCGGCGACGACGTTGTGCTCGAGCCGGACCCGCTCGATCGCCCGGAACAGGTCCCCCCGCGCGCTCAGCCCGGGAAACCAGGCCGGAAAGATCACCAGGTAATCGGGACAGGTGTGATCGAGGTACGCCAGCAGGCCCGCCTCCCCGGCCCGGCGCGCCGCCACGATGTCCGGGGTCACCAGGCCCATCAGATCGATGATCCGTCGGTCGCCGAAGTAGCTGAGGGCGCCGACGTCGTTGACCGCGACCAGCGCCTCCGGCGGCGTCCTCTGGGCCACCCACCGCCCGAGCCGGACCTGCATGGCGTTGATGTTCTGGACCCCCCACGCATAGGCGCGGCTCGCCGGCCCCAGCGGGAGCACGAGGAGGACGGCGGCCGCCCCCACCCCGACCGCTCGGACGGCGCGACGGCGCGGCAGAAGGTCCAGCAGCGCCCCCAGGCCGGCCGCGCCGAGCACGACCGCGAGCGGGAGCAGGTGCGTCGAGTACCGGCCGGTCTGGAAGGCCGGCCCGCGGTAGGGCGCGACGACGGCCATCGCCAGCGGATGGAGGAGAAGCGCCCACCCCACCCAGCGGAGCGCGCTCCCGCGCAGCACGATCAGGCCGAGCACGATCAACACGGGCAGCATCGCGTGATCGGCGACGAGCAGCCGGGTCCATTCGAGCCCGTATTCGATCAGGCGGCGGCCGACCGCGTCCCAGGCCTCCCGCACCCCGACCAGGCGGCCGACGATGCCGCCCTCGACCTTGGCGACGGCGGTGGCCGGCACGAGCCGGCCCACGGTGGCGAGGTTGAAGGCGAGGGCGGGCGCCAGCACGAGGCCGGCCAGCGCCGCTCGGGCGGCGGCGGGCGGGAGACGGCCGGCGCTGGCCACGTGGAGCGCGAGGACGAGACCGGCTTCGGGACGGGCCAGCGTGGCCAGCGCGAAGACGATGGTGGCGATGAGGGGTCGCCCGCGCGTCAGGCAGAGGGCGCCGGCTGCGACGGCGGCCGTGGCCAGGCACACCTCCATCCCCGCCAGCGCGCCCCAGGCGAGCCGCCCGAGGCCCACCACGCCGACCCCGGCGGCCAAGGCCAGCCCGCGCGGCAACGCCACCGCGCGGGCCAGCCGGCGCGTCAGGACGCCGGTGGCGCCGTAGCAGGCGAGGCCGAGCGTCTTGGCCGCCACCAGCCCCGGGAGGCCCAGCGCGAGCGCGACGGCGAGGAGGAGGGTCCACAGCGGCGCCGTCGAGCCGGCCACCGGGGCTCCGGGGTTGATGGCGAAGCCGCGACCGGCGGCGAGATTGTCGGCGAAGCGGAGATGGATCCAACTGTCGTCGAGCGGGAGCCCGACCGCGCCCGCGATCTCGAGCTCGGCGGCCACGAAGAGGCCCGCCGTCCCGGCCGCCGCCGCGAGCACGATGAGGTCGTCGAGCGCGACACCGCGCCCCCGTCGTGGCGCAGCCGGGGCGTCGGTGGTGGCCGTCAGCGGAGCCGCACCACCGCGGTCGCCGGGGTGAAGCGGTAGCCCCCGTGCTCGACGACCCGGCGCTCGACGTCCAGCGTGTAGAGCCAGCGCCCGTACGGCAGCGGCTCCTCGCGGAGGCCGGGGGGCCGGGGCAGCCCGGGGTTCCAGTAGTCCACGACCCAGACCAGGTGGCGCGTCGGCGGCGGCAGGAGGATCTCGGGCCCGTCGAGCGCGGCCATGGCGCCGCCGACGCGGGAGGCGAGGTAGCCGGGCGAGAAGGGCCCGAGCCGCAGGTGATAGACGGCGAACCCGGGCAGGTAGTAGCCGACATGGCGGAACCACGGGTAGGAGCGCGGGTTCCCCAGCTCGGTGACCAGCACCGTGTCGCGGGCTTCGAAGTGCCGCCGCACCCCCTCGACGTAGGTGACGATGACCGCCTCCTGCTCGCGCAAGCCGCGGGCCGTCGTGGGCCAGAGCCGGAAGCGATAGCGCGCCCGAAGGCTCGTCGCCCACCCCTGCGCCCCCGGCGCCGCCGCGAAGAGGCCGGGCACCTCGATCGGCGGTGCGCTGGTGAAGAACGCGGCGTGGACGAGCCCGGCGACGCCGATCACCACCGCCGCCGCCCAGCGCCGCGCGGGCGCCGGCGACGCGCCGACCAGCCCGCGGGCGAGGAGGATATAGACGGCGGGGAGGATCGTGAGCAGGTAGCCATACTGCCCGAAGTGGACGAGCTGGTACACGGCCAGCGAGGGGACGATCCAGGCCGCGAAGAACCAGGCGCGGGCATCCCAGCGCGGCAGGCGAGCGAGGGCGATGGCCAGGCCGACCACGAGGATCGGCAGCAGGACGCCGACGGCGAGCACCAGCGCCTCACCGAGGCCGCTGGCGTTGATCCGCCAGGCGCCGGGCGCGCCCACGATCGTGGTCGGGCGCACCGTCGAGTCGAAGAGCTCGGCCGCGGCGGCGCCGTACCGCCCGAGGCCGCCGGCCAGCCACACCATGGGGACGAACCAGGCAGCGGTGACGAGCCCGACCACGGCCAGGCTGGGAAAGACGGGGCGCCATCCGCCGAGCCCCATCCGCGCCGACGCGAGCCAGAGCGGCAGGAGCAGGAACAGAACGGACTGGCGGGCTCCGCCGGCCACGCCGAGGGCGAGCGCCGACCAGCCGGCGAACGCGCGGCGGCCTTCCCGCATCGGCCAGGCGAGCACGGCGACCGTGGTGGCCAGCATCGCCTCGATCGCGTACGAGAGCCCGACCTCGCCGTAGAACCAGAAGAGTGGGCTGGTGGCCAGTCCCACCGCCGCCGCTACCGCCGTCGGCCGGCCGTACAGTCGCCAGGCCAGGTGATAGACGAGGAACACCGCGACCGCGCTGGCGCCGAGGGCGAGCCAGGTCAGCGCGATGGTCGCGTCGCCGGTGGCCAGCGCGACCAGCCGGGCCAGCGCGACGTAGAGGATGTAGCCCGGCGGGTGCGGCTGGTGCTTGACGACGTCGTACTCGTGGAGGGCGAGCGCGAACTGGATGGCGTCCCAGCTCGGGAGCAAGCGGGCGCGGAACGGGACACGGCTCACCGCCGTGAGGCCGGCCAGGCAGAGGGCGAGGGCGAGGTCCGTCCGGGGCATGACCTTGGGGAGAGCGATCGTCCCGACTATAGCACGGGGTGCGTGATCGGAACGGGGAGGCCTCCGGTCAGGACGGCGACCGAAGGTGGGACAGCCGGGGAAGCGAAGCGCGCCGGGTGGCGGCGGCGACCGGGAGCGTCAGGCGCCCTTCTTGTCCTCCGAGGGCTTGGGTTCCTCTTCGCTCTGGGCCTTCTTGAACTCCGAGACGCTCTTGCCGAGACCCCGCGCCAGCTCGGGGAGCTTCTGCGCCCCGAACAGGAGCAGGACGATGATCAGGATGATCATCAGCTCCTGATAGCCGAGACCGAACATGCAACGCTCCCTTCGCGCGAAGTGTCCCTATACCTTACGCTCCCGGGTTGGGGGTGTCAATCAACCGGGGGCGGCGGCGACGACGGGACGCAGCACGAGACAGAGCGGGATCGCCAGGAGGACCACCACGGCGACCAGGGTGAGCGTCACGGCGACGCCGGCCGCGTCGCTCAGGAGCCCATAGACGAGGGGAGCGAGCGCGGAGGCGCCGACGCTCAGCGTGTAGTAGAGGCCGTAGGCGCGCGAGCGGCGGGCGGGGCGCACCAGGTCGGCCACGGTCGCGTAGAGCACCGAGGACGTCCCGTTCAGCGCGATGCCGACCGGCACCAGCACGGCCAGCGCCACCGGCAGCGGCGCGGTCAGGATGGTGAGGATGCCGGCCGAGGTGGCCGCCTCGGTGAGGACGACGGTCCGGACGACGCCCAACCGCTCGGCGACGAGCCCACAGACGAACTTGCCGGCCGCGCCCCCGGCGAAGACGAGGGCCAGCGCGCCGCCGACGCCGGTCACCGTCGCCCCCTTGGCGATCAGCGCGAAGGGGAGGAAGGTGAGGAAGCCGGTCCGCGTCGCGTTGTCGATCATGCCGACCATGGCCAGCGCGCCGAAGCCGCGGCCGTCGCGGATGCCCCAGCCGCCGCCGGCGTCGCCGGCGGCCTCGACGCTCGGGCGGCCCCCGGCGGCCAGTCGGGCCAGGAGGAGCGCCATGGCCCCGGCGGCGGCCAGCCCCAGCGCGCCGTAGGCCGCGCCCGCCACCCGCCAGCCCACGGCGGCGGCGGCGACCGCGATGCCGGCCGAGCCGGCGATCTTGCCGAGATCGCCGGAGAAGTTGTAGGTGCCGAGAGCGGCGCGGCGGCGGCCCGTCTCGTAGGCCCGGGAGACCAGCGAGGAGGAGAGCGGATGCTGGACGCCCGAGCCGAGGCCGGCCACAAGCAGGATGGCGAGCAGGGGGAGGAAGCCGTGGCTCCCCGCGGCCAGGACGAAGCCGAGCGCGGTGACCGCGGTGCCGGCGGCGAGGACGTGCCGCTCCCCCCAGCGCTCGGCCAGCAGCCCCGCCGGCACTTGGAAGAGCGCCATGCCGCCGGTGTAGGCGGTGCGGATGATCCCGACCTGGGTGAAGCTGAGCGCGAACTCTCCCGCCCACAGGGGCAGGAAGACGTAGAGCAGGTCGGAGAAGGCGTCGTGCAGGAAATGGGCGCCACAGGCCACCGCCAGGATCGCGCCGGCCCGCGCTCCCATGCGGTGGCTCAGCGGGCGGCTTCCCGGAGGACGCGCTTGTCGCCGACGCGGACGGTCAGCCGCTGGGCGTCGAGGTACTCGAGGAGCGGGATCGCGTACTTTCGCGTGATCCCGAGGAGATCCTTGATGTCCTGGGGGGTGATCTCCTTCCGCTCGCGGAGGAAGGCCGCCACCCGCGCCTCGGCGGCGTGCAGCGGCTCGGCGTGGACGTAGAGGCCCTCCTTGATCCGGAGGAGGCGGCGGTCGTCGAGCAGCACCTGGAGCAGGGCCTGCTCGTCGGGGCGGCTGAGCCCGAGCTTGGCGAAGGCCTCCTCGGCGCTCGGCGGCGCCACGCCCGCCTCCCGGAACTCGGCCTCCAGCCGCGCCAGGAGCGTCTGCTGGCGGGCGTCGAGCCGGACCGCGTGACTGGCCAGACGGACCTTGTCCTTCTCGACGGCGATCGCGCCGGCGGCGGCGACCCGGTCGAGGAGGTGGAGGAAAACGCGCTCCTCGACGCCCCCCAGCCGCGTCCGGAGCTCCTCCTTGGACATCCCGGTCTTCAGCGGCTCGCGGCCGTGAAAGCCTTTGAGCGCCGCCAGCGCTTCCTCCCGCAGCCGCTCGGCCGCCTCGGCGTGGACGTACCACTCGCGATCGACCAGCAGCGCCCGCCCCGCCGCCGTGAGGTCGGCGAGGTGCCGGCGCAGCGCATCGGGGCCGAACGACGTCCGGGCCCGCAGGTCGGTGGTCCGAATTCCTCCCGGCCCTACCCGCCGCAGGTGCTCCTCGATCACCGCGTCCGGCCCGCCGCCCTCGAGGATCGACAGCCGCTGCAGCAAGGCCGGGCTCCGCCGCGCCTTGGCCGGCGCCACGTCCAGCAGCTCGCCGCCCCCGATCGTGACCATCGGCGAGTAGCTCCGGATGACGTAGCGGTCACGCGGCAGCGCGACCACCGGCCCTTCGAGTCGGAGCTGAACATACCCCCGGGCCCCCGGCGCAAGCTCGTCGCGGTCCAGCAGGTGGACGCGGGCCATCACCTCGCTGGTGCCGATGTGGAAGCGGACGCGCTGGCGCGGCTTGAGCGGCGCCAGGGCGTCGGCCAGCAGCTCGCAGGTGGCGTCGAGCATGAAGGTCGGACGGAGGAGCCCGGGGAGCGCGAGCACGTCGCCCCGCTCGATCGCCGCCCGCTCCACGCCCTGGAGGTTCACCGCCGTCCGCTGGCCGGCGACGGCGCCGGGGACGGTCTGACCGTGCGTCTGCAGCCCGCGCACCTTGGCCTGGACCTGCCGCGGATAGACCTCGACGCGCTCGTCGACCGCGACCTGGCCGGCGGCCACCGTCCCCGTCACCACGGTGCCGAAGCCGCGGATGGTGAAGACGCGATCGATCGGCAGGCGGAAGGTGGCGTCGGTGCCGCGGGACGGCACCACCCGGGCGAGCGCGCCGAGCTGGGCGCGCAGCGCGTCCAGCCCCGCCCCGGTCTTGGCCGACACCGGCACGATCGGCTGGCCTTCGAGAAAGGTCCCGCGGAGGAAGCCCCGCACGTCCTCGGTCACCAGCTCCAGCCACTCGGGCTCCGCCATGTCGGCCTTGGCGAGGACGACCAGCCCGCTCCGCACCCGCAGCAGCTGGCAGATCGCCAGGTGCTCGCGGGTCTGCGGCATCACGCCCTCGTCGGCGGCGATCACCAGCATGACGAGGTCGATCCCCCCGACCCCGGCCAGCATGTTCTTGACGAACCGCTCGTGCCCGGGGACGTCCACGATGCCGAGCGTGAGCC
>DASYUM010000012.1:0-2432 GCA_036001225.1 Candidatus Methylomirabilota bacterium
TCGGCGGGGATGCCGCGGGCGCCGTCCGCCAGGTTGATCAGCTCGACCAGGCCGCGGCCGGTCACCTGCGCGACCGAGGCGCGGGTGAGCTCGGGGCCGGAGTGGCACTTGTCGCACTGGCCCTTGCCGCCGAAGATCGAGAACCCGACCTTCTCCTGGTCGTTCAGGGCGTTGTTGTCACCGGCCAGGAACCGGTCGAACCTCGTCTGGTTGGCGACCAGCGTCGTCTCGTACAGCTGGACGGAGAGACCCCAGAAGAGCGAGAAGTTGAACTCCATCTGGCTGAACTGGTTGGTGCTGCCCGGCGTCGGCGAGGCGACGCGGTTGCCGTTGGCGTCGACGATCACGCCCGAAGCCCACCACTCCGGCCTGAAGGCCGCCTGGATCAGGGCGCTGTAGCTCGTGCTCAGCCCCGTCCCGGAGGGGTGGCGGATACCGAACAGGACGCTGTCGTCGGCCGCGACGGCCTGCCGGCCGAGCGGCTGCAGGGAGAGCATCTTCTTGCCGAGCTTGGCGAAGGTGCGGCCCTCGGCGGCCATCTCGACCTGGTTGTTGGGCGGCCCGACCGCCTGCGAGGCCAGCGAGGCGTTGGTCAGGATGACCCCGACCAGCGCGGTCGTCCCGGCGCCCGAATCGAACCGCAGGACCCGGGCGTTGGGGTCGCGCCGGCCGAACGGGCTGACGCCGTTGAACTCGAACTGGGCCCGCCCGTTCCAGAAGTTGCGGTGGTTGAAGACCGCGTTGATCACCGACGGCGTGTTCAGCCCGGTGACCTGGCGCAGCCCGGCCATCGGGAACGGGTCGGTCCTGTCCTCGGCGACGCCGGGGGTGATGTCGATGAACCTAGCCACCGCGACGCCCTGGGCGCCGACGACGTCGTTGGTGTCGAACAGGACCGCCGAGTGGGTGTCGTCGGGGTCGGCCAGGCGGTGGAAGGGGAAGTCGGCCGCGGTCACGGTGCCGTCCGGCCCGGCGATCTGGAAGCCGTCGCCCTTGGGGTTGATCGTGTTGCGGACCCGGGCGTCGGTGCCGGCGTGGAAGTGGCAGGTGGCGCAGGCGGTCCGGCCGTCGGAGCCGACCTGGGTGTCCCAGAAGAGCGCCTTGCCGAGCTGGACGGCGGCGGCCTCGTTCTGCACGAAGTTCCCAAGCTCGGGAGGCTTGGGCGCCGCCGGGAGCGGGAGCGGGTCGGCCGCCGCCGGCGAGCTATCGAGCAGGAGTGCCAGAACGAGCATGCCGGTGCCGACCGCGCCGACCGCCAGGCCGAGCCAGGCGGGTCGTCGACGCGGTCGTCGCGGTGGCTTGGCGCGACGTTGCCGAGATCCGATCCGTCGGAGCATGAGACGCGCGAACATTCTTGCTTCCCCCCGGAGGCTAAGATGCCGGGAGGTTAGCCCCCTGCCTGCTGCGGCGGCAGCGATAGAACCTCGGGTCTTGAGCCTATGAGTTCCGACGGGTGCTATCAGGGGATTCCCCTAACGCGGTGGACCCGGGTACTGATTCCCCCTATTGCGGTGGAGCCAGGTCCGGCGCGCCGGCGGCCGGGTCGCGGTCACTCGATCCAGCCCCGCTGCCGGGCCAGGTGGATCATCTCGCCGCGCGAGGCCGCGCCGAGCTTGCGGAACAGGTTCCGCAGGTGGAACTGGACCGTCGTCTCCCGGATGCGCAGCCGGGCGGCGATGTGCCGGTTCCGATGGCCCTCGTCGACCAGCCGGAGCACCTCCACCTCGCGGCCCGTCGGCGCGTCCGGGCCTGGCTGGCCGGCGCCCGCGGCCAGCAGCGGGGCGACTGCGGTGTCGAAGAAGGTCCGGCCGGCGTGGACCGAGCGGACGGCCGAGACCAGCTCGTCGGGCGTCGCGGTCTTGGAGAGGTAGCCGCTGACCCCCGGCTGGACCAGGTCGGCCAGGTAGCGCTCCCGGCCGCGGCCGATCAGCACGACCGTCCGGGTGCCGGGGCGCGCCGCCTCGAGCACGCCCCGCATGCGGCGGGGGTCCAGGTCCGGGAGGTCGCCGTCGAGCAGCAGGACGTCGGGCCGCAGCTCCTGGAGCAGCCGGAGCGCCTGCTCGTAGCCGTCCGCCTCGGCGACCACGCCCAGGTCCGGCTCGACCTCGAGCAGGCGGCGCATCCCGGCGCGCAGGAGCGGGTCGCCGTGCTGGGCCAGCAGGATCCGGATCCGCTCCCCGGCCGCCGAGCCGGTCGCCGGCGTGCTGCTCATCCGCGCCCCCGCGTGAGATTCGAGCCGAGCTGGGTGGCCGCGGTGGGAAGCCCCGCCCGGAGCCGGGCGGGGCCCCCACCCCCCCGGGCGTCAGCGCCCGGCGGCGGCGGCGGAGCCGCTGGGCAGCGGCTGGAAGACGTCCGGGTTCTCCGGCCCCTCCACCACGATCTCGGCCATGGCCCCCTTCTCCAGGCGGGTGATGTGGTGGTCCTCGATCATG
>DASYUM010000013.1:0-20972 GCA_036001225.1 Candidatus Methylomirabilota bacterium
GTCTTGTCGTACGGCTCGAGCTTGCAGGTCTTCACCGACTCGGGGTCGCGCACCTTCGCCGGCTCCGACCACGACAGGATCTTGAAGTAGTCGGTCTTGTCGACCGGCTTGTCGTTGGCGGTGGCGAGGTAGATCGTCTGCTGAAGGTGGTGGGAGTTGGGATCGACCCAGGCGTCGTAGTGTTGCATCCGGTCGCGAGCCGGGATCCGATGCCCTTCCAGCGCCTTGATGACCTTGAGGTTGTTGGTGCTGCCGGCTCGCTCGACGGCCTTGGCCAGCTCCCACATGGCCATGTAGGCCTGGTGGAAGACGTTGCCCGGCACGTCGATCCGCGTCTCCGGCCACCGGGCCTGGTACCGCTTGACCAGGTCGGCCACGCCCGGCAGCTCCAGCTTGTGATACCAGGTGGTGCAGAACACCCCGAACACCGATTCCACACCCAGGCCGTAGACGTCGGGCCAGTCGAGCTGGTTCTGCAGCCAGGCCGGCTGGCGGTGGAGCTTCATGTCCACCACCTGCTTCTGCATGACCTTCAGGTCGTCGCCGCCCACCGCGGCGGCCACCACGTCGGGCTTGGCCTGCTGGACCCGGAGTAGGATGGGCGAGAAATCGCGGGTCCCGACCGGCACCAGGATCTCGTCGACGACCTCGGCGCCGAACTTCGTCGCCACGCCCCGCACCGCCTTCGAGGTGTTGTGGCCCCACACGTAGTCGTTGGTGAGGAGGAGCCACTTCTTGCCGAACGACTTGATGGCGTTGGCCACCGCCGCCTGCGCGAAGTTCTCGCCGTTGCCGTCCCAGACGAACTTGACGCGGTGGCAGTCCCGGCCGGACTCGGTGGGCGAGCTGGAGTTGGTGTTGAGGTACACGACGCCATACTTCTGAGCCACCTGGCCGATGGCGTTGGCCACCCCCGACTGAATGGCGCCGACCAGGAAGGCCACCTGGTTCCGGGTGATCATCCGCTCGGCGACCCGGGAACCGGTGGCGGGGGTGGTTTCGGTGTCGGCGGTGAGGTAGGTCAGTTTGCGGCCGAGGACGCCCCCCTTGGCGTTGACCTCCTCGATGGCCATGATGGAGCCGCGCTGCTCGTCCTGCCCGCTGTTGGCGAACTGGCCGCTGGCGTCGTGGGTGAGGCCGATGAGGATCGGCTTGTCGGTCCGTTGCGCGTACACGTGGGTGTGCCGCCAGGGGCCGAAGAAGGTGGTCACCCCCGCGCCGGCGGTGGCGGCCGTGCCCTTGAGCAGGGTGCGGCGAGAGATCGGTCTACCCGTCATCGCGTCTCCTCCCTCCTGAGTGCTGTTAAGGGGCCACGGTAGTGGTGGGAAAATCGGCCGGCATGGTGATCTCGATCACGGTGTAGTCGTCGGAGTACTCGAGGACCCGGTGATGGATGCCGGGCTGCTGGTACATGCAGGAGCCCGCTTCGAACCTGACTTCGCCGACCCCTTCGAAGTACGCCCGCGCCCATCCCTTGAGGACGTAGACCATTTGAAAGTCGAGGGTGTGGTGGTGGAGGTCGCCCGGTCCCTGGCACGGACCGACCGGCCGGATCACATGCGCCCGCACCCGCCCGCCCGTGCGCTCGACCACGCCGAGGTCGCGATAGGCGAAGAACTCCCGCAGCCCCTCGTCCCACTTCGCGTCGCGCTCGTGGGTGACGTGGAACTGGCCCGTGGGGAAGGTCGTCGTCGGTGCCGACATGGTGCCTCCTCGCATCTACGTCGTTTCGGCCAGCCGCTTGATCACGAAGCAGCCGTCGCTCACACGATCGCCATGGCGCCGGGCCGAGAACCGAGCAGCCCTAGGACGCAGGGAGGAGGCGCGCCGAGGCGTATGCCGCGCCCGCGCGCCATCGGACGTCGCGGGGCTGGGGCCCCGCCGTCCGGGGCGCGCCACCCGAAGTCGAGGCGCGCCGACGACCGAGGACGCCGGGATGCGACGGTTATCGGCACGGCGCTCACGTCGTTTCGGCCAGCCGCTTCATCGCCTGCAACCGGTGGCGCTCGATGGCCTTGGCCGCCCGCGCCGCGTCCTGAGCCTCCAGCGCCTCGAGGATTTCCTCGTGCTCGACCAGCGACTCCTTGGCGAACCCGCCCCGGCGCGCGTGCATGATGACCCGGTAGTATTCGCCGCGGTCCCAGACGTTTTGCAGGACCTGGACGACCTGGCGGAGGCCCGACGTCTCCCACAGCACCCGGTGAAAGTCGCTGTCGGCCGCCACCGCCCGCGCCGTATTGCCGGCCGCCCGGGCGGCGATGATCTCCTCCTGCAGGGCGCGGAGCCGCTTGAGCACGGCCGGCGCGATCTTGCCGTCCGCTTCGCGAACGCACAGTGCCTCCAGCGCCGCCATCAGGAGGAAGCGCTCGCGGAACTCCTCGGGTGAGAGGGTCGCCACGACCACGTCCTTGTGGGGGTTGATGCGGACGAAGCCCTCGCTCTCCAGCCGCCGGAGGGCCTGCATGACCGGGATCCGGCTGATGCCGCCCGCCTTGGCGACGGCGCTGGCGACGATGCGCTGACCGGGGGCCAGCTGGCCTTCGACCAGGGCGCGGCGAATCCGGCGGTAGGCGAGCTCCTCCAGCGTCTGGTGCTCGAGCGGCGCCGGGAAGAGCGCGTGGGCCGCCGCCGGCGGAGCCGGGGCCGGAGGGGCGGCCGGTGGCCGCCGCCGGGGACGAAGCAGCCGGGGTCGGGCTCGGCGGGGCATCGAGACCGCGGGCCTCCTTTGTATATCGTATGCCGTGTATACAATATGCAATCTGATCCGCCTGTCAAGCGGGATTTGGGCCGGGAAATGCCGTCGGGGTCAGAAGACGGGCTGTTCGACGTAGGCGCCGAAGACCCCCCGCAGCCGGTTGACGATCTCGCCGAGGGTGGCCCGGGCCTTCACCAGCTCGATGGTCACCGGCATGAGGTTCACGGCCGGGTCGCGCGCCTCGCGTTCCAGCCGCTCGAGCAGGGCCGCCACCGGCGCCGCCTCGCGGCGGGCCTTCGCCGCCCGCAGCCCGGCGACCTGCCGGGCCTCGACCGCGGGATCGACCCGGTGGATCGCGAGCCGGGTCGTCTCCTCCGGCTCCACGTACTTGTTGACGCCGATCACCGGCTGCTCGCCCGCCGCCTTCCGGCGCGCGAAGGCGTAGGCGGCGTCGGCGATCTCGCGCTGGAAGTACCCCTCCTCGATCGCGCGGACGGTCCCGCCCATCGCGTCGACCTCGTTCAGGATCGCGAAGACCTCGGCCTCGATCCGATTGGTGAGGGCCTCCAGGTAGTAGGAGCCGCCCAGCGGGTCGGCGACTTGCGGGATCCGGGTCTCCTCGGCGAGGATCTGCTGGGTGCGGAGGGCGACCTTCATCGCCTCCTCGGACGGGATCGCGTAGGCCTCGTCGAGCCCATTGGTGTGGAGGGACTGGGCGCCCCCCAGCACGGCCGCCAGGGCCTGCAGCGCGGTGCGGACGACGTTGTTGAGCGGCTGGGCCTTGGTGAGGGTGGCGGCCGCCGTCTGGCAGTGGAAGCGGAGCCGCATGGACTCGGGCCGCGTGGCGCCGAAGCGCTGACGCATGATCTTGGCCCAGGCCCGCCGGGCGGCCCGGAACTTGGCCACCTCCTCGATGAAGTCGGCTTGGGCGATGAAGTAGAACGCGAGCCGCGGGGCGAAGGCATCCACCGGCCGCCCGGTCTTCAGCACCTCCTCGACGTAGGCGATGCCGTTGGCGAGGGTGAAGGCCACCTCCTGCACCGCGGTGGCCCCCGCCTCCGAGATGTGGTAGCCGCTGATGTTGATCGGGTTGTAGCGCGGCAGGCGCTCGGCGCAGAAGACGATGACGTCGCGGACCAGTCGCAGCGAGGGCCGGATCGGGAAGATCCACTCCTTCTGGGCGACGTACTCCTTCAGGATGTCGGCCTGCACGGTGCCCGACAGCTTGGCCGGATCGAGGCCGCGGGCCTCGGCCACCGCGACGTACATGGCGAGGAGAATCCAGGCCGTCGGGTTGATGGTCATGGAGACCGAGATCCGCTCGAGGTCGATCCCGGCGAAGAGCGCGTCCACGTCCTCGATGGTGTCCACGGCGACGCCTTCGCGGCCCACCTCGCCCAGCGCCCGGGGGTCGTCGGAGTCGTAGCCCATCAGGGTCGGCATGTCGAAGTCCACCGACAGCCCGGTCTGGCCCTGGCCGATCAGATAATGGAAGCGCTGGTTGGTGTCCTCGCCGGTCCCGTAGCCGGCGATCTGGCGCATCGTCCAGAGCCGGCCCCGGTACATCGTCGGGTACGGTCCCCGCGTGAACGGGTAGCGCCCGGGCAGGCCGATCTCCTCGAACGGCGTGTCGGCGATGTCCTCGGGGGTGTAGATCCGGTGCACGGGAATGCCGGACGCCGTCGTGTAGGTGTCGCGGGCCTCGGGTTGACGCGCGCGGAAGGCGCGCAGCTCGCCGGCTTCCCACTCCTTCCGGATGGAGCGGATGCGCTGGATCGCTTCAGGGTCGAACATCGCGGGCCCTCACTTCCCGGTAGAGGTCTCGGTCATCGACGACCCGCTGGGCCTTGAACTCCGAGCGGGGCAGCGTCCCCGGCGGCACCAACTCGACCACCGGATGGACGCCGAGCCGCGCCCGCAGCCGCTCGCGCATGTCGGTGCGGAGCGTGGCCTGGGCGGCGGGGCCGGCGTGGGTCGGCGCGTACTCGGCCCGGATCAACAGCTCGTCCATCGCCTCCCGACGGGAGACGATCACCCGGAACTCGCCCCCGAAGCCGGCGATCGCCCGGAGGGTATCCTCGATCGCGCTGGGGTAAACGTTCTCGCCCCGGACGATGATCATGTCGTCGAAGCGGCCATAGATTCCGTCGGGCAGCCGCGGATAGGTCCGCCGGCAGCGACACGGGTCGTCCACCCACCGGGTGCGGTCTCCGGAGACGAAGCGAATCATCGGCTGCGAGGTCCGCTCGAGGTGGGTGTAGACCAGCGCCCCCTCCTGCCCGTAGGGCACCGGCCGGTAGGTCTCCGGATCGCAGACCTGCGTGTAGACGATATCCTGCCAGAGGTGCATGCCGGCCCGGTAGCGGCACTCGGCATTGGTCATCCAGGGCGTCATCTCGGCCATGCTGCCCATGTCCACGCAGATGCCGCCGAAGGTCGCCTCGATCAGCCGCTTGGTCGCCGGAATCCCCGCTCCCGGCTCCCCCGAGAAGAACAAGATGCGCAGCCCCAGCCCCCGCGGGTCGATGCCCTCCCGGCGCGCCGTCTCGGCGAAGTGGAGCGCGTACGACGGCGTGCCGTAGAAGGCGGTGGGCCGGATCTCCTGGGCCCATTGGACCGCCATCAGCGTCTGGCCGGCGACGCCGGCCCCGAACGGGAACATGGTCGCGCCCAGCCGCTCCCCGCCCTTCAGCGTTCCCCACGAACCCATGTAGAGACTGAAGAACGAGCAGATCAGGATGCGATCGGACGGCCGGAGGCCGGTGCCCCACATGATGCGGGCGTGGGCTTCCCCGATCCGCTCCCAGTCGTCCGGCCCGATGCCGAACACGGTCGGGTGACCGGTGGTCCCGCTGGTGCCGTGGATGCGGGCCACGTCGCCGGGCGCGATGCCGAGGTAATCGCCGAACGGCGGATGGCTCGCCTGGGCCGCCCGCAGATCGGCCTTCTGGACGACCGGGAACCGGGCGAGGTCCTCCAGGCGCTGGAGCGTGGCCGGCGAGACCCCGGCGGCTTCCCACGTCCGGCGGTAGAACGGGCAGCGCTCCCAGGCGTAGGCGATCTGGCCCTGCAGCTTGGCGAGGATGACGGCATCCCGGGCGGCCGGCTCCGCGCACTCCAGCGCAGGAAACCAGTGCTCCGCCTCCGGCGGCGGCCGGTAGGCCGGGTCGAAGTGCGGCGGCCACAGAGCGTGATCGACGGCGGCCGGCCGCGCCACCGGCCGACTCAGCCGCGCGGCCGGGCTGCGGTCACCAGCTCCCGCAGGCGCGACGCGATCGCGTCGGGGGACGTGTCCTGGAGCATCACGTCGCGGACGCCGAGCGCCTTGAGGGCCGGGATGTCCTCGTCGGGAATGACGCCGCCGGCCACCACCAGGATGTCGTCAGCACCCGCCCCGCGGAGGAGGTCGAGGATGCGCGGGATCAGCGTCATGTGAGCCCCCGACAAGAGGCTGATCCCGATCACGTCCACGTCCTCCTGGACGGCGGCGGCCACCACCTGCTCCGGCGTCCGATGGAGCCCGGTGTAGACGACCTCCAGCCCGGCGTCACGCAGTGCGCGCGCCACCACCTTGATGCCGCGGTCGTGCCCGTCGAGCCCGACCTTGGCCATGAGCACCCGGATCGGCTTGCTGTCGGGACCCAGAGCCCCTCACCCTGCCCGCTCCCCCAGTGGGGAGCGGGAACTCAGGCCCAGGACATCTCCTGGGGGACCAGCACGCCAGTGGGGAACGGCTGGTAGGTCAGCTCCTTCTTCATCACCACCGGCTGCACGACCTGGTAGAGCGGCATGATGTAGCCCTTCTCGACCGCGTACTTGGCCGCTCGCTTGGCGGCCGCGATCCGCTTGGCCTCGTCCTTCTCCTCGAAGACGGGGTCGATGAGCGGCACCAGATCCTCCGACTCCCAGACCCGGAAGGGGCCTTTCACGTTGAGCTGAAAGCCGATCGCGTTGATCGGGTCGCCGGAAGCGTTCGACCAGAAGTAGAGCGAGAGCGGGGCGATCCCCTTCCCCTCCCCGGTCCGGTTCGATCGGTACTGGAACCACTGGGGAATCGTGATCACCTCCAGCTCGGCCTCGATCCCGACGTCTCTCCACATCTGGGTGATGGCGGTCATCACCTCGAAGTCCTTGGCCCGCACGCCCTTGGTCGTCATCACCGTGAGCTTCAGCGGATTGGCCGGCGAGTAGCCGGCCTTCTGAAGGAGCTGCTTGGCCTTGGCCGGGTCGTGGGGGAAGCCGACGCCGGGATCGTAGGCGTCGTAGAGCGGGCCTTCGGTGGTCGAGAGCGGGATGCCGAAGCCGAGCAGGACCTTCTCCACCAGCGCCTTCTTGTCGATGGCGTGGTGCACGGCCAGCCGTACCTCCTCCTTCTGAAACGGCGGGAAGCGCGGGGAGACGTAGAGGGTGGCGATGTCGGCGACCGGCTGCTTGACCGCCTTCAGGCCGGCCTGGGTCGCGAGCCGCTGGAACTCCTCGACCGGGACCTCGGAGGTGATGTCGGCGTTCCCCGACTGGATCTCGGCCACCCGGGCGGTGGGGTCGGTCACCATCTTGAAGACTGCCCGCTTGATCGGCGGCGCGCCCTTCCAGTAGCGATCGAACGCCTCCAGGACCAGCGTGCTGCCCGGCGTGAACGAGACGACCCGGTACGGGCCCGAGCCGACCGGCTTCCGGGCGAACTCCTCGGCCCCCACCTTGGTGACGTAGGCCTTGGGGAGGACGAACGAGGCGAGAAAGCCGAGCCACCGCGGGAAGGACGGGTCGAACCGCTCGAAGTCGAGGTGCACGGCGTACTTGTCCTTGACCTGGAAGTCGCGGACCTTTCCGTACGTCGCCTTGTAGATCGACTCCTTCTTCATCCGCTCCATGCTGAAGGCCACGTCCTCGGCGGTGAGGTCGGAGCCGTCGTGGAACTTCACACCCTGGCGGATCTTGAGGTCCATGCTCATCTTGTCGGAGCCCCACTGCCAGGCCTCCACGAGCTGGGGCTGGTACTTGAGCTGGCGGTCCTGCTGCAAGTAGCGGTCGAAGACCGCCTCGTACATCGACTCCCGGGGGCTGTTGCGGGGCGCCGGCTGCGGGTCCATGGTGGTGACGGTCTCCGGGAACGCGATGGTGACCGTCTGCTTCTTCTGGGCCAGCGCCACCCGCTCCCACCCGAGCGCGGAGAGCGCCGCCGCGCCCGCGCCGGTCGCCCGCAGAAACGTCCGCCGGTCGATCCGCATGGCTTGGCCTCCCTGTGGGTAGATTGCTGCGTCTAGCCTACCCGACCGGCGCCAACTGTGGAATGGGGCATTGATCGAGCCGACGACCTGACTGTCGGAGCTCCTCCGACATTCAACCCGACTCGTCCTTCCGGGGGGGAGGCTACGGCAGCTCGCGTCCCTCCGTCGTGGCCACGCGCACGATCCCCAACTCCGCGCGCCTGGCCTCGAACTCGTCGGGCGTGTAGCAGAGCAGCTCCAACCCCCCGGGGTACCCCAAAGTCTCGAGGACCCGCACCGGCCGCTCGAGGAAGGGGACCGACCCGAAGCGCGGCGAGATGAGGATCAAATCCAGGTCACTGCTCGTGAGCGCATCGCCGCGCGCCCGTGAGCCGAAGGCGATCGCCCGGAGGGGGGCGAACCGCTCCCGCAGCCGCGGGAGATGGTCTCGGACGAAGGCGGCTAGCTTGGGATCTTCTCCCTGAGCCACTGAATCACCTCGCCAGCCCGCGCGATCTTGGCCCGCGCCGCCGGCTCGTCGTACAGCTCGTACGGGACCGCGTTCGCCGCGTTTGGATACCGGCTCACCGTGTAGTCCGGCGTGAGATCTGCGAGGTGGCGACGGAGCGAGGCCGGGGCCCCGAGGGCGTCTCCCAGCTCGGTCAGCGAGTGGGTGTGGGGCGCCGGCTCCTTCTTGAGCAGGACCCAGAGCGCCTTGAGGTACTTCTCGACGGCCTGCTGGGCGAGGAACGCCGAGACCTCGTAGGCCTCGATCGAAATGCTCTTCCGCGCATTCTCGAGGTCTCGATCGGCCTGGCGGAGAAGCCGCTCGACCTCCGGCCGCATGCGGCCATTATAGCGGAGGACCGCGGCGGTTCGCGGGAGCTGCGCCGGCAAAGCCGGCGCTCGGAGCGGTTCGGTCTCCTGAGTGCTGCTCCGACCCCCGGCAACCAAACCCTCCCTCCTCACATTCCGGGGGTGACGCTGGTCCGCCGGTGGCGGATGCGCCGGTCGCCATGCTGGGCCCCCAAGGGCGACGTCCAAGGACGGCCTTATGTCGCCTAGCCTCCCGGTTGGGTTCCCCATGACACGTTCATTCCGGGGCGTGAGCCGTGGTGCACCGGGGGGCGGTCTCATCTCGTGTATGCTTCTCTCATGCGCCGAGGTCTTCAGATTCTCCGTCCTGTTTACCGGCCGTGGCACGTGAGGGTCAATGATTACGCCACTTGGGCCGGAATCGAGCGTGACTCCGACGGCCTCTACCAAAAGGGGCCGGGGGTCGTTGCTGTTCCGCTCCTGCTGGCCCGTGCTCCGGTCGGACTTCTGCTGAGCTACCCCTTTGCCTGGCGTGGCCTCCTCAGCTACTCCTTCGAGAATCATCTCTTGTACATCTTCGGGTGCATCGGACCGTGGAGAGTCGACTACGCGGGAATGACGGACCGCGGGGCTCGGCGAATCTGGGAGCACCGAGACACCGTCTGGGCGCGCGAGTCGAACTTTCTGGTCGTCGTCCCGACTGAGCGGCGTCACACGTCACGCCACCTTGAGCACGATGTCATTCGTTTGCTTCCGGCCGATCTATAACAGGAGAGGCTGGAACTGGCCGTGTTCGTGTGCCTGTCCTCGCCCGGACGTTCGCGCGCTACTCCACTTCCTCTCTCCGAATAGACTGCCGTCACACGGTACCCTCGTCTGCTCTCGTCGTACTCAGCCATTGTCGGCTCTCTCATAGCTTTCGCTTGTTGCTAGCGGATGCGCCGGTCGCCATGCTGGCCCCCAAGGGCGACGTCCAAGGACGGCCTTATGTCGCCTAGCCTCTGTATGTCGCCTCCGGCGGTCCGCGGCATCCCCCGGAAGACGGGGAAGGGAGAGACGTCCGGCGTCAGCGACGCCTGAAAACGAGGCGATGCCGCCCGAAGGCGACCGGGCGGGGATCGCTCGACGACCCCACCTCCTCGAAGGCGAGGGTGTCGCGGTCCGGGAATTCGATGATGGTCTTGATGCGCCCCCGTGCCTCGAGCTGGTAGTCGAACGAGATCGGGTTCGTCGAGCGGTCGATCCAGTAGCTCCCGGAATTGACCGTCCCGTCTTTGGTGTACCGGACTTGAATCCGGCTGCCATTCGAAAAGGTCAAGACGAGCTCTTCACCGAAAGCACTCCTTCCGACCCACGACCCGACGATCGGATCTTCTGCGGAACAGGCAAGGCTCAAGAGGAGGACGGGAGGGACCCAGAAGACGACGTTTCTCATCGGTTCGTCCGAACGAGCCTTGAGTCGGTCCAGCGCCTTGTGGTGCTGATTAGCCAGAATCCGACGAAGCGACGCTCAGGTAGGACCGGAGGCATCCCCCCGTGGGCGACGTCATCAGCTCGGCCGGGCGCGCGCCGGCCGGAGGGCCCGGTACACGCGCTCGGGGGTCATGGGCAGCTCGGTCATCCGCACCCCCACCGCGTCCTTCACCGCGTTGGCCACCGCCGCCGAGATGGGAATGGTCCCCGCCTCCCCGAGCCCCTTGGCCCCGAAGGGGCCGGCCTCGTCCACCGTCTCGATCAGCGTGAGCAGGATCTCCGGCATGTCGGGCGCGGTCAGGAGCTTGTAGTCGAGGAAGCCCGGGTTCAGCACCCGACCCTGCTCGAGCTTCAGCTCCTCGGTCAGGGCGTAGCCGAGCCCCATGTGGATCCCGCCCTCGATCTGCCCCTCGCAGCCGATGGGGTTGAGGGCCCGCCCGACATCGTGGGCCGAGGCGACGCGCAATACCTCGATCTTCCCGGTCGCCTCCTCGACCTCGACCAGCGCCGCCTGGGCGGCGAAGGCGTAGGTGACCGACACGTTGCCGCGGAAGTCCTTGTCGAGCATCTGGGTCGGCGGGTCGTAGAAGGCCTGCCCCATCAGGATCTGCCCGCCCTCCCGGAAGTGCCCGGCGCGCACCACCTTCTCGTAGGCGACCTGCCGCGAGGGCGCCCGTCGGACGAAGACGACCCCGTCCTCGCAGTCGAGCTCCTCCAGCGGCTCGTCGAGCTGCTGGGCGGCCAGGGTCAACAGCTGCCGCTTGACGTCGCGGGCCGCCAGCAGGGCGGCGTTGCCGGCGATGAAGGTCGTGCGGCTGGCGTGGACGCCGACGTCCCACGGCTTCACCGCGGTGTCGTCGTTCACGACGCTGACGCGGCCGAACGGGATGCCCAGCTCCTCGGCGACGATCATCGCCAGCACCGTCTCCGAGCCCTGGCCGATCTCGCTGGCCCCGGTGATGAGCGAGACCTTGCCGAAGTCGTCGAGCTTGACGATGGCGCCGCAGCCGTCGGAACGGTAGACGCGGGCGCCGCCCCCCACGTGGAACATGCCGGCGTAGCCGATGCCGCGCTTCCAGCCCGGCCGCGGCGGTCGGCCGATCGGCCGCGCGACGTCGCGCGCGACCGCGTCGAAGCAGCCGTCGAGGGCGCAGGTGGTGATGCGGAGCCCCTGAGGAGTCACGTCCCCCGGACGATTCGCGTTCCGCTTGCGGATCTCCAGGCGATCGAGGCCGAGGCGTTCGGCGAGGTCGTCCATCTGGGCTTCGATGGCGAAGGTGGACTCCAGGTTGCCGTAACCGCGCATCGAGCCGGAGTAGACGTTGTTGGTGTAGACGATGGCGGTGTCGAACCGGATGTTGGGGCAGCGGTAGAAGCCGGCCACCGTCGTCATCATCACGTAGGGAGTGGTCGAGCCCCAGGAGACGTAGGCGCCGTTGTCGATGATGACGCGGGCGTCGCGGGCCAGCAGCGTCCCGTCGGCCCGGGCGGCGGTCCGGAGGGTGAAGACGCACGGCTCGCGGGTGGGGCTGGCCAGGAATTCCTCGTCGCGGTCGAAGACGATCTTGACCGGGCACTGCACGTGGCGAGCGAGGAGGGCGGCGATGATGTCGATCGGATAGAGGTCGAGCCCGCGGCCGAAGTTGCCGCCCACCGGCGGCTGGATGACGCGGATCCGGTCGCCGGTGATGCCGAGGGCGTCGGCGAGGTCACGCTGATAGAGGAAGGGGATCTGGGTCGTGGACCACATGGTCAGCTGCCCGCGGGGATCCCAGGCCGCGATGGCGGCCATGGTCCCCAGGCAGGCGGTCGTGACGTAGGGGAGCGTGTAGGTGCCCTCGACGACGACGTCGGCCTCGCGGACGGCGCGCTCCACGTCCCCGGCCTGGAACTTGTAGGAGAAGTTCACGAGGTTCCCGGGGAACTGGGGATGGATCTGGGGCGCCTCCGGCCGGAGGGCGTGGGCGGGATCGAAGACCGCCGGCAGCTCCTCGTATTCGACCTCGATCAGCCGGCAGGCCTCGGCGGCGATCTCCTCGGTCTCGGCGGCCACCGCGGCGACCTCGTCGCGGATACAGCGGACGACGTCGCGCTTGAGCGCGAGGTGGTCCTTGGCGTAGCCGAACGGGTACTGCTCGACGTCGAAGCCGGTGATGATTCCGAGGACGCCTGGCAGCGCCTCCGCTCGTCGCGTGTCGATGCGCCGGATCCGGGCGTGAGGGACGGTGGTGCGGAGGATCCGGCCCCACACCATCCCCGGCACCTCGAGGTCGGGCAAGTAGCGGACGGTACCGGTCACCTTCTCGACCGCGTCGAGCTTGGGCACCCGGGTGCCGATCACCTTGAAGGGTTTCGACCCGGTCTCGACGCTCATCGCCGCAGTTCTCGCATGCGCTCGGCCGCCACCGCGACGGCCGTGACGATCTTCGTGTAGCCGGTGCAGCGGCAGAGGTTCCCCTCGAGGCCGGCCTGGATCTCGGTCGCGGTCGGCGCCGCGTTCGCTTCGAGGAGGCCGGCAGCGGCCATGACCATGCCCGCCGTGCAGAACCCGCACTGGGCGCCGCCCTCGTCGAGGAAGCCCTGCTGAACCGGATGGAGCGCCGGCGGGGCCGCGCCCGACTGCGCCTGCCAGCGCGCGGCGAGGCCTTCGATGGTCGTCACCTCGCGGCCGTCCACGTCGAGCGCCAGCATGATGCAGGAGGTGTAGGGCTGGCCGTCCACCAGCACGGTGCAGGCGCCGCAGTCCCCGGTGTCGCAGGCGAGGTTCGTGCCGGTCAGGCGCAGGTCCTCGCGGAGGAACTCGAGGAGGGTTCGCGAGCCCGGCACCTGGCGCCGGACCCGCCGGCCGTTCACCGCCAGCTCGAGCGGGTAGGCGTCAGCCATCGCGCAGGGCTTCGAGGCCGCGACGGATCAGCGTCCCGATCATCTCGCGTCGGTACTCGGCGCTGGCCCGGACGTCGCTGATGGGCCGCGCCGCCGCCATGCCGAGCTCGGCGGCCCGCGTGATGGCAGCGTCGGTGAGCCCGTGACTGGCCAGCAGGGCTTCGGCGTCCGGCACGCGGAGCGGCGTGGGGCCGACCGCGCCGAGCGCCACCCGGGCCTCGCGCACCCGCGCGCCGTCGCGGTGGATCGACAGCGCCGCGCCGACGATCGCGATGTCCATGGCCCGACGGACGTCGAGCCGCTCGTAGCGGATCGGCCACGGGGGCTGCCGGCGCGGAAACTCGACCCCCGTCAGCAGCTCGCCCGGACCGAGCCTGGTCTGACCCGGCCCCTGGAAGAACCTGGCCAGCGGCACGCGCCGCGTCCCACTCGGTCCGGCAATCTCGACCTCGGCGTCGAGGGCCAGGAGCACCGGCGGCAGATCGGCGGCCGGAGAGGCGTTGCAGAGGTTGCCGCCGACCGTCGCCAGGTTGCGGATGGCCGGTGATCCCATGTAGCGGGCGGTGAACGGGAGTACCGGGTACTCGCTGCGGATCACCGGGTGCTCGATCAGCGCGGTCAGCGTGGCCAGCGCGCCCAGGCGGACGCGCGCCTCGGTGACCTCGATCGCCGCCAGCCCGGGCAGTCGCTTGACGTTGACGACGGCCGGCGGCCGCTTCCCCCGCCAGGCCTGTCGGAGGTGGACCATCAGGTCGGTGCCGCCGGCGAGGATCGCCGCCGACGGCTCGGCGGCCAGGATCCGGCACGCCTCCTCGACGCTCGCCGGCCGATGATACGCGAACCGCGGCCTCACGCCCTCATCCTACCCGATCGCCGCGCGCTGCCGCAGGGCCTCGAGGCGCGCGGGCGGGTAGCCGAGGAGGCCGCCGAGGATCGCGTCGGTGTGCTCGCCGAGGGCCGGCGGTGGCGCGGGGTGGAACGGCGGAGCGCCGGCCGGCTTGATGGGCGTGCCCAGAGTCTTCACCGTGCCGACCTTGGGGTGCTCGAGGTCCACGACCATCTCACGCAGGAGCACCTGGGGATCGCTCAGCACCTGGTCCACCCGCTGGATCGGCGCCGCCGGCACGCCTTCCCGCTGCAACCGCGCCAGCCACTCGCTGGTCGCCCGGGCCAGAAAGATGGCTTCCAGGAGCGGGATGAGCTCGGCCTTCCGCTCCACGCGCTTCGGGTTCGAGTCGAAGCGGGGGTCGGCGACGAGGTCGGAGCGGTCGATCGCCCGGCAGAAGCTGGTCCAGAACTTCTCCGCGAAGACCGCGACCACCAGGAAGCCGTCCTGGGTGGCGAACGCCTGGTAGGGGACCACCGAGGCGTGCCCCGAGCCGACGCGACCGGGAACCCGCCCGTCGGTCCAGTAATACTGGGCGACGTAGGTCAGGAGCGACACCTGGCAGTCCAGGAGGGAGAGGTCGATCGTCGTGCCCTCGCCGGTCTGCGCGCGGCGGAAGAGGGCGCCGGCCACCGCGAGGGCGCCGAACATCCCGCCGGCGAGGTCGCCCATCGGGAGGCCCATCCGGACCGGCGGCCGGCCCTCCTCGCCGGTGATGCTCATCGCCCCGCCCATCGCCTGGAGGGCGAGGTCGAAGGCCGGCCAGTCGCGGTAGGGCCCGCTCTGGCCGAACGCCGAGATCGAGCACACGATGAGGCGCGGGTTCAGACCCCGGAGCGTCGCCGGCTCGCAGCCGAGGCGGGCCATGACACCCGGCCGGAAGTTCTCCCATACGACGTCGGCGACCCGGCAGAGGTCGAGGAAGACCTCGCGCCCTTCCGGGCGCTCGAGGTCGAGGACCACGCTCTTCTTGTTCCGGTTGATGGCCAGGAAGTAGGCGCTCTCCCCGTCGAGAAACGGCGGCCCCATCGCCCGCATCGGGTCGCCGCCGCCCGGCTCCTCGATCTTGATGACCTCGGCGCCGAGGTCGGCCAGGAGCATCGAGCCGTAGGGGCCGGCCAGCATGCGCGAGAGATCGAGGACACGGACGCCGGCGAAGAGCATGGCTACTTCAGGAGCACCTCGATGAGCACCAGCCGGCCCGCTCCGACGTTCTTCGTATAGTGCGTGATGCCCTTCCCTTCCCAGTATGCCTCGCCTGCCGTCTTGGTCCAGCGCCGGCCATCGGCTTCCTGGAAGAGGATCTCGCACTCCAGCACGTAGCGGACGCCGGCGACGTCGTGGCTGTGGACCCCCGGCGAGGCCCCGGGGGTGAACACGACCTCGTCGACCTTCAGCGTCTCGTTCTCGAAGAGGCTGCGCCGCGTGATCTGACCTTCGCGTCTGAGGTCCGGGCTCCACTGTCTCACGGGATCACCTCGTCGGCCGGGCCAGGATCGCCGGCGGCCGGCTCACAGCCGCCGGGCCAGGCAGTCGTAGGAGGGCAGGTCGGCGCGGTAACCGACGCCGGCGCCGTCGTAGAGGTCGGTGAACGCCAGCACTTCGAAGCCGGCCTGCCTCAGGAACCGCTCCATCTCCTCCGTCGTGTAGAGTCGGAGTAGGTGACGCTCGCGCGTCATCCGGTCGGGAGCGGTCAACGTGATCTCGACCGACAGGAGCCGCCCCTGCTCGTCGAAGCGGCCGCGGCTGTTGGCGGTGATCCGCCCCGTCTCGAGCAGCCGCGTGTTGCGGAAGGTGTAGCGGCGGCGGCCGGCCGGCGTGATGAAATCGAACAGGAAGACGCCGCCTCGACGCATCCGTGGCGCCAGGCGCTCTAGGAACTGCTCGAAGCCGCCGGGCTGGGCGCCGACGTAACTGGAGACGTCGTCGATGGCGGTGACCAGGCTGAAGGTCTCGCGCGGGCGCAGGCACTCGATGCTCCCGCAGACCCGCGAGAGTCGGCTCGCGACGCCGTCGAGCTTGGCCTCGGCGAGCATCTCGTGAAGCAGGTCCAGGCCGACGGTGCGGAAGCCCGCTCGAGTCCAGTAGCGGCTGTAGCGGCAGGTGCCGGCCCCGACGTCGAGGTGCCAGCCGCCACGGACCCCGGCGGCCACCACCAGCGCGCGGGCCCGGCTGAACCAGCCGCGAATGCCGCGGGGGCGAAAGAGCTCAGTGAAATAGGGGGCGAGGGTGGCGTAGGGACGGTCGACTGGCGAAACGGTGCGGGGGGCCGGGTCGTCGTCCATCAGAAGACGAGCGGCTCCTTGTGCTCGCCCCACACCTCGCGGAGGGCGCCGGCCATCTCCCCCAGCGTGGCGTATCCGCGCACCGCCTCCAGGATGGGAGGCATCAGGTTCTCGGATCCCCGGGCCGCTTCCCGCAGCCGGCCTAGCGTCCGGGCGACCACTGCATTGTCGCGCTCCCCCCGTAGGCCCTGGAGCCGCGCCACCTGGGCCTCGGCCACCCGGGGGTCGAAGGCGTACAGCTCGAGCGCGCGCGACGCTTCCCGCTCGGCGTCGGGCGCCACGTGCCGGTTCACCGCCACCTTCGGGTATTCCCCGGCCAGGAGCTGCTGCTCGAAGCGGTAGGCCTGCCGGGCGACCTCGGCCTGGATGGCGCCCGACTTCACCCCCTCCACGATGCCGCCCATCCGCTCCACCCTGACCAGCTCCTCGCGGATCTTGGTCTCCATCTCGTTGGTCAACGTCTCCACGAAATAGGCGCCGGCCAGTGGATCCACGGTGTCGGCGATCCCGATCTCCTCGGCGCAGATCTGCATCGTCCGCAGGGCGATGAGCTGGGCCTTGGACGACGGGATCGTGTAGGCCTCGTCGTAGGTCGGCAGGGCCATCGTCTGGGCGCCGGCCAGCGCGGCAGCCAGGGCGTAGTAGGCGCCGCGAACGATGTTGTTCTCCGGCTCCTGGACGGTGAACCCCGAGCCGCCGCCGCCGATCAGCGACCGGAACATCATCGACCGCGGATTGGTCGCCCCGAAGCGCTCCTTCATCATCCGCGCGTAGAGCCGCCGGCCGGCCCGGAACTTGGCCACCTCCTCGAACAGCCGGCCCCAGCAGGTGAAGTTGAAGGAGAGGCGGGGGGCGAAGTCGTCCACCGACAGGCCCCGCGCCATCAGCAGCTCGGTGTAGGCGGCCGCGATGGCGAGGCCGTACGCCATCTCCTGGGCCGGCGTGCAGCCGGCCTCGCGGATGTGGTACCCGCAGATCGAGATGGGATTGACCCTCGGCGCCTGCCGCGCGCAGAACTCGGCGATGTCGCAGACGAGGCGGAGCGAGGGGTCCACCGGGTAGACCCACGTCCCGCGGGCCACGAACTCCTTGAGGATGTCGTTCTGGGGCGTGGTGACCACGCGGTCCCAGGCCACGCCCTGCTTCTCGGCCACGACCAGGAACATGGCCTGGATCACGGCCGCCATCGAGTTGATGGTGAAGGAGATGGACACCCGGTCGGCCGGGATCCCGGCGAAGGCCTCTTCCATGTCGAGGAGCGAGTCCACGGCCATCCCGACGCGGCCGACTTCGCCCTGAGCCCGCAGGTCGTCGGAGTCGAGGCCGAGCTGGGTCGGCAGATCGAACGCCACGTTGAGGGCGTCCTGGCCGTGGGCCATCAGGTACTTGAACCGAGCGTTCGTCTCCCGGGGCGTGCCGAAGCCGATGTACTGCCGCATGGTCCACCGGCGCGCCCGATACATGTGGGGGTGGATGCCGCGGGTAAACGGGTACTCGCCCGGCTGGCCCAGATCCCGCGCATAGTCGAAGCCGGCGAGGTCGCCCGGCCCGTAGACCGGCTTGATGGCGATGCCGTCGAGATAGATGACGTCACGCTGCTTCGGGTCAGACATCAACCGTCTCCTCGGGGGACCGACCGGAAGTAGGCCACGATCTCCGGCAGCGGCGTCCCCATCGGGAACACCCGGCGGATACCCATCGCCTCCAGCGCCTCGGCGTCCCGGGCCGGGATGGTCCCGCCGACGACGACCGCCACGTCGCCGGCGCCGGCCGCCCGCAGGCGCTCCAAGAGCTTCTCGGCCAACGTCAGGTGGGCGCCGGAGAGGATCGAGAGTCCGATGACGTCCACGTCCTCCTGCACGGCCTCGGCGACGATCTCCTCGGGCGTCCGCTTGAGGCCGGAGTAGATCACCTCCAGCCCGGCGTCGCGCAGCGCGTGGGCGACGACCTTGGCACCCCGATCGTGGCCGTCGAGGCCCGGCTTGGCCACCAGGACCTTCACCGGGCGGGTGGTCATGCCGCGGGCTCCGCGGGGGTGAACGCCGGGAGGTACCGCGGGCGTCCCTGGGGATCGTCGGCCACCCGGACGCGCGTGAAGCGGACGGGCATGCCCAGTGTCAGCCGCCCGGGATCGGCGACGTCGATCACCGGGGCGAAGATCCGGAGGCCGGCGACGTCCACCATCGCGAAGATCAGCGGACGCGGGAAGCCGGCCGGCATCCCGGTCTCCTGCACAGTGAAGCCGTGCAAGCGGCCCTGGTGGGGGAGGTCCACCCACTCGTAGGCGTCCGACGTGCACGCCGGGCAGAAGCCCCGCGGCGGCCAGTCGATCCGCCCGCACCCCGTGCAGCGCGTCGTCGTCAGCCGCTCCACGGCCAGGAAAGCATAGAACTCGTGGAGCTTGTTGAAGTCCGGAGCCTCGAGCGGGAACGGGTCCATCGCCCGCAGGTACGGCGCCGACGGCGACGGCGGCTGGCTCACGGTGACCCCGTCAGTCCACGAGACCGATCTCGCGATACCGCGGCTCCACGCGGGCCGAGAGGAGACCGAGGCGTTGCAGACGCGGGATCAGAACTCCGGTGAAGAGCAGGCGGTTGAACATCTTGACCGTCTGCGAGTTGAGGATCGTGTCCCGCCAGGTCTCCTCGGGATCCCACCCCATCTCGGTCCAGACGTTCTTGATCGAGCGGAAGCCCGTGTGCTCGTTGCGCCCATACATGGCATCGCAGGCGCGGAGGGCGAAATCCTCCAGCAGCTCCCGCCGGCCCGGCTCCATGGCCGGGATGGCGCGTTTGAGGGCGAAGTAGCCGAAGTTGACGTGCCGCCCTTCGTCCTGGAGGACGTAGTCGAGGAGGTCGGCCAGCGTCGGGTCGCCGGTCTGCTGGCGCATGAGATTGAAGGCGGCGATGGCGAGCCCCTCGATGAGCATCTGCATGCCGAGGAGCTTGAGCTCCCAGAGCTCGGAGGCCAGGATCTCGTCGATCAGCCCCTTGAGCAGCGGGTCCACCGGATAGATCTTGTGGAGCTTCTTGACGTAGCGCTCGAAGACCTCCACGTGGCGCCCCTCGTCCACCACCTGGGTGGCGCCGTAGAGCTTGGCGTCGAGCTCCGGCACCGAGTTGACGAGCTGCCCGCAGACCAGCAGCGAGCCCTGCTCCCCGTGCAGGAACTGGGAGAGGCGCCAGGCCGAGACGCGGATCTCGACTTCCTTCTTCTCCTCCTCGGTGAGCCGCGCGAAGAAGCGCGTCCCCTGGAAGGCCATGGAGACGTTGAGGATCGGGCCCTCCCGCCCGACCGGCCGGCTCCAATCGATCGCGGTCGAGGCGTTCCACTGGTTCTTCTTGGCCGTCTCGTAGAGAGACTCCAGCTCGTGGTGGGTTGGCTCGTAGTCGAAGTCCCACAGCGTCTCCAACCGGTAGGAGAGCCGCCGGGCGACGTCGGTGCCGGCCGTCGTCATGTTCGCACCTCACGCCTTCCATTGCCGCCGAACGCGAGCCCGCGGACGAAGGTCTCTTGGGCGGCGCCGCGCATGGCGTCGGGCAGGTAAATGCGACGGATCTCCTCGACCGCGTCGCCGGGGAGGCCGCAGCCTTTGAGGAGGGAAGCCAGGAAGATCGCCGTCCGGCCCAGGCCCGCGTTGCAGTGGGCCAGGACGGCCTGGCCCCGGGCCAGTCGCTGGCGGATGTCGGCCACGAAGGCGCAGAACCGCTCCGGGTCGTCGGGCGCCCCGAAGTCCGGGATCGGGTAGCGGAGCGACTCGAGCCCGTGGCGAGCGAGGGCCTCCAGGAAGCCGGGACAGATGCGGGCGACCTCGGGATCCTCCATCAGGGTGACCACGACGTCCACCCCGGCCCCCGCCCACTCGCGGACGGCGGCCTCGATCTGTCGCGGCGAGGCGGGGACGTCCGGATAGCCGGGCCGGCTCGCGCCCCACAGCCGCCCGCCGGCGGGGAGCCGGGGATGCGCCAGGGCTCTCATGCGGCCTCGCGTCCGTAGATCACGACGACGTGCTCGCCCATCCCCGAATTGTTGTGGGTGAGCCCGATCTTCGCGTCGGGAACCTGGCGGTCGCCGGCTTCCCCGCGAAGCTGCCAGAAGATCTCGGCCGCCTGGGCCGTGCCGGTGGCGCCCAGCGGGTGGCCGCAGCCGATCAGGCCGCCCCGCGGGTTGACCACGACCTGGCCGCCGTAATCGGACAGCCCCTTCGCGATGAAGGTCCCGCCTTCGCCCTTCGCGCAGAAGCCCAGCTCCTCGTAGGCGATGATCTCGGCGATGGAGAAGCAGTCATGAACCTCGGCCACGTCCACGTCGTCGGGCGTGAGGCCCGCCATTCGGTAGGTGTGCTCCCCCGCCCGCTTCAGGGACGGCCAGTGGGCGTAGTCGCCGGGCAGCGAGGCCAGGCTGAAGCCGTCGAGTGCCTGGCCGGTACCGCGGAGCCACACCGGCTGGTCGGTGAGGTCGCGGGCCCGCTCCTCGCTGGCCAGGATCACGGCGGCGGCGCCGTCGGTGATCGGCGAGCACATGAAGAGGCGGAAGGGCGTCGAGATCATGCGCGAGCAGAGGACCTGGTCCAGGGTGGCACCCTTCTGGAAGTGGGCGTACGGGTTCTTGGCCGCGTGGTTGTGGTTCTTCACGCTCACCAGCGCCATCTGTTCCTCGGTTGTCCCGTACTTGGCCATGTGGGCCTGGGCGGCGAGGGCGAAGCAGGGAGGCGCGGTCAACCCGTG
>DASYUM010000014.1:0-8623 GCA_036001225.1 Candidatus Methylomirabilota bacterium
TCGGGGCGGAAGGCCGTGATGAGCATCCAGTAGAAGGGGAAGAGCGTTCCCACCACGAAGAGCGCGAGGGGGATGTAGAAGAAGACCCACTTGCGCCAGTGCGCTCCTTCGACCATCCCGGCCCCCGACCCGGCCTTCCGCCTCACGTGACCCGCCTGAGTCCGGCGTGATAGCCGTGTGGTGCGGGGGCAAGTAACGAGCATAGCGAGGACGCAGGGAGGAGGCGGCCCGAGGCGTATGCCGCATACGTTGAGGGCCGCCGACGACCGAGGACGACGCTAGGCGAAGTTAATTGGACCCGCACTAGTCGTCCGTCTGGCGCAGCATCCGGCGGGTGAGCAGGATGATCAGGATCACCAGCAGCGGGAAGAACGCGAGGGAGACGGCCGCACCCATCCCGAGCCGCCGCGCGCCCAGCGCCGTCACGTAGGCGAGGTGCGGAAAGATCTCGGTCCGGCTGGCGGGGCCGCCCCGGGTCAGGATGAAGACGAACTGGAGGTTGGTGGCCGTCCAGATGGTGGACAGCATGACCGTGGTGAGGAAGATGGTCTTGAGCCGCGGCACCGTGATGTAGGCGAACTGCTGGACGATCGAGGCCCCATCGATCTCGGCCGCCTCGTACAGCTCGCGGGGGATCGCCTGGAGGCCGGCCAGGAACGTCATCGCGTAGAAGGGCGTCCCCGCCCACACCACGACGGCGATCACGCAGCCCATGGCCAAGTGGGGGTCGGAGAGCCAGGAGATGATGTCCTTGGTGATCCCGACCGTGATCAGGAAGTTGTTGAGGAACCCACTCAGGTCGTCGTAGATCCAGCGCCAGTTCAGGGCCACGATCACGACCGGGACCGCCCACGGGATGAAGAGGAGCGTGCGGAAGAGGTGGTTGAACCGCCGCTCCTGGTCGAGGACCAGGGCCATGATGAGCCCGAGGACGAACTTGAGCCCGACGCCGACCGTGGTGTAGACGACGGTGTTGTACGTGGTGCGCAGGAACACCTCGTCGCGGAACAGCTCCGCGTAGTTGTCGAGGCCGATGAACCGCCCGGGCGCCCCCACCATCTTGTTCTGCAGGCTCAGGTAGACCGCCGCGAAGAACGGGTAGGCGACGAGGCCCAGGATCACGAGGAGCGCCGGGGCCAGGATCGCGTAGGCCAGACGCGCCTCGCGGCGGAGCGTCAGGGACGTCCGCGGCCGGGGAAGGGCCGGCACCCGGAGGAGGACGCCCTCCGAGTAGGTACCTGCGGGGCCCGCGGGAAGCGCCACTGGCCTCCTCTGCTACCGGCGACTGGAGTCAGGCGGGAACGATGGCGCCGATTATTCGGAGCGGGCGGGGCGGTGTCAAGGCCCGCCGCCGCGTGGTGGCCTCCCTGGCCCGCTGGCCAGTGACTTCGGTCCGACCGATCAGCCGCGACGGACGGCGACGGTTCCGCGGGCGCGCGGGGCGAGCCGGGTGCCGCAGGTGGGGCATTCTTGCGGGTTGACCGGGACGCCGGAGGCGCTCCCGGGAAGCTGGCCACAGACCGGGCACCGGTAGGTGAGCGTGACAAAGACAATCGCGCCACCGAACAGGAAGAAGGCCGTGAAGACCAGCGTAATGCCGTCGAGTCCGAGGAACCTGACCGCGTAGAGGGTCTCCCAGGGGATCGTTCCCCCCACCCGACCGGTCGCCGCGAAGAAGACGAGCGCCCAGGTGCCCACGGCCACGGCCATCGGCACGGCCCCGAACCAGAGGCAGCGCCGCCGACGGCCCTGGAACATCGCAATGGCGTGCTCCTCGCCGAGTTGCTGCCGGCGGGTCTGATAATCCTGACGGTCCTTTTCCGAGGGCCGCCAGAAGTAGTTGTAAACGGTGTAGACCATCACCACCAGCCAGACGATGAAGAACGCGGTGCGGAGACTCATCCGTCCTCACCTCCCCGACGCGTTGGCCGCGAGTAGCACGATGCTACGTCGTCGCCGGCCGCGCCACCGCGACGGTCCGGTATCCCGGCGAAAGGAAATCGTGGGCGACCGGCGCCCTCAGCGCATGGGCGAGTAGGCGGTCGGCTGCCAGATCTCGTTTCGGATGCGGGCCACGATCGGGCCGTCCCGCTGGGTCTCCTCCCGCACCCGCTGCCAGGCCGGGTCGGCCAGGAAGGCGCCCCACGCCCGGTCGCGGTGGGCGAGATCGTCCCAGGCCAGCAGGTAGTGGAGGACGTTGCTCTCGCCGATCGCGGCCTCCCAGAAGCCGACCACCTTGATGCCATGCTTGGCGAAGAAGCCGAGGGTGTGCTGCTGGAAGCGCGCGTGGAGGGCCGGCATCCGGCCCGGCACCGCCTCGTAGGAGCGCAGCTCGTAGATCATCGGGTGGACCTCTCGGGGGTTCAGGTGAAGACGCGCTCGGGCAGGAACGCGGAGACGATCCAGTTGGGCGCGTCCACGATCTCGCTGATCCGCAGGTCGACGGCGACGCTGGCCAGGACGTAGGCCTCCTCCCGGGACAGGCCGCGCTCGGCCACCAGGTGGTCGATCATGTAGCGCACCGCCTGCTGGGCGGCGGCGAAGAGGTCGGGGCCGTGGGCCGTCGTCACGAAGTGGGGGCCGGCCTCGTGGGGGGCGGGCGGCCGCGCCGGCGTCCGGGGCTGCGGCTCGGCCAGCCGGCGGCCGCGCGCCACCTCGAAGCGGAGCGTGACCCGGGCTGCCATCTCGACCGCGCTGATGCAGACCTCGCCGTCCCCCTGGGCGGCGTGGGCGTCGCCCACGCTGAACAGCGCCCCGTCCACCCACACCGGCAGGTAGAGCGTGGCCCCCGCCGTGAGCTGCTTCACGTCCATGTTGCCGCCGTTCTTGCGGGGCGGCATCGTGCTGTGGCTCCCCGGCTCGTCGAGGCCGACGCCCATCACGCCCGGGAACGGCGCCATCGGCACCGCGATACCGCGGCCCATCCGGGCATGGACGCCGTCGCTCAGGTCCCACAGCACGAGGTACGGCTTCGCAAAGTCGGCCTCCGGCAGCAGCCCGCGGCCGGGCCGAATGTGGGTCCAGCCGAAGGACGCGGCCGGGCGCACGTCGAGGACCTCGACGACCAGGACGTCGCCGGGCCGCGCTCCTTCGACCCGGACCGGCCCTGTCAAGGGGTGGCCGCGGAAGGGACCGCGGGCGGCCGTGTCGGCGTGGGTGGAGGCCGGCGTGTAGTAGCCGTCGGCGGCATCGCGCGTGTCGAAGGCGACGGTGTCACCGGGCTGGATCGTGAGCCGCGGCGGGATCGCGTTGTTCCACTCGTAGTGGACGACCGTGGCGTCCAGTGCATGCGTCTGCGGCATGGGATCAGTCTCCGGCAGCCACGGCGGGCGGGACACGATCGGCCCACGGCGCGGCGCGCTCGAACGCGGCGGCGGCCCGCAGCACGGCCGCCTCCTGCCGCCGGCGGCCGACGATCTGGAGGCCGACTGGCAGGCCGCCGGCGGTGAAGCCGCACGGAACCGAGATGGCCGGGAGCCCGGTCAGCGTGATCGCGTAGGTGAGGAACGCCCACTGGATGTAGTGGTCCAGGGGCTTGCCGTTGATCGCGGTCGGATAGGGATCCTCCACCGGGAACGGCGGGACCGGCGCGGTGGGGAGGATCAAGAGGTCGCGCGTCGCCATGAACGCGCGCACCCGGTCCCAGAGTACGGTGCGCAGCTTCTCGGCCCGGGCGATCTGCTGCGGGGTCAAGCTCAGGCCCTGCTCGACGTTCCAGACCAGCCCCTTCTGCATCTCGGCCCGCCAGCGGGGGAGCTTGTCGGCGTGGAGGGCGACCATGCTGAGCCCCCGCGTGCCGAGGACGATCTCGTTCACCTCGGCGAAGTCGGGCGAGGCCGCCTCCACCCGAGCGCCGAGGGCGCGGAAGACCCGCGTCACGCCCTCGGCCACCCGCACCACCTCGTGATCCACCGGCAGGAGGCCGTTGAGGTCGGGCGTCCAGGCCACCCGCCAGCCCCGGATCGCGGGACGCGTCACGGCCCGGAGGAACTCGCGGGGATCCACCGCGTAGGAGATCGGCGCCCGGTCGTCGGGGCCGGCGATCACCGAGAGCATGAGCGCGGTATCGGCGACGGTCCGCGCCATGGGCCCGGTCACCGACAGCGTGTCCCACGCCAGCTCCTTCGGGTAGACCGGGATGAGCCCGGCCGTGGTCCGGAAGCCGACCACGCCGCAGAACGCTGCGGGCAGCCGGAGCGACCCGCCCAGGTCGGACCCCTGGGCGAGCGGCCCCATCCCGGTGGCGAGGGCGACCGCGGCGCCGCCGCTGGAGCCACCGCAGGTCAGCGCGGGGTTCCAGGGGTTGCGGGTCGCGCCGAAGACCGCGTTGAACGTGTTCCCGCCGGCCCCGAACTCGGGCGTGTTCGTCTTGCCCACCACGATCGCGCCGGCTGCCTTCAGCCGCTGGACGATCAGGGCGTCCTCGCCCGGCACGTGGTCGGCGTAGATCCGGGAGCCCCAGGTGGTGCGGATCCCCTTGGTCGGGGTCAGGTCCTTGATCGACACCGGCACGCCGTGGAGAGGCGGCAAGGTGGCGCCGCGGCGGAGCGCGCGCGTGGCGGCCCGGGCCGCGGCCAGCGCGGATTCCCGGGCCACGGTGACGTAGGCGTTGAGCGCGGGATTGATCCGCTCGATCCGGGCCAGCACCGCCTCCACGACCTCGTGCGGCGACGCCCGGCGGGCGCAGACGAGCCGGACCAGCTCGGTCGCCGGGGTGAAGCAGAGATCGCGCGGCGGCACGGCGCTCACCTTACCACCAAAACGCCGGCCGCCGGAACGGCCCGATCACTTCTTGTAGGGCGCCGTCAACTCGAGCTGGATGTTGTCGGGATCCCGAAACGCCACGATGTAAAGACCGAAGTCGGCCCCGAGATCCTTCACCTCCCCGTGCGGCACCCCGTGGGCGTCGAGGACCTGCACGGCGGCTTCGAGGTCCTGGCGGCTGGCCACCCCGAAGCTCAGATGATCGAGGCCGACGCGGTTCTCGTCGAAACGATCACCCGGGACCGCCCGCTTGGGATCCGGGCTCGGGCCGAGTCCCAACCCGACGGTGCCGTTGCTCAAGAACACCCCCGGGTTCAGCTCCATCACGACCTTGAATCCGAGCACGCTCGTGTAGAAGGCGCGAGCGCGGTCTACGTTGCTCACGGTGAGGCGGAAATGGTGGACGGCTCCGGTCGCGATCTGATTTGCCATGACCCGACTCCCTCCTCTTACCTGCCGACTCGGCGATCTTAGCGCGCCCGATCCCCGGGAAACTGACTCTGGGGCGGCCCCGGGAGGTTGTCAAGAGCTTCGCGACGATGCTACGGTGGAATGCGCTCGACGAGTCGAGTCGTCGCGGGAGTGCGAGCATGAAGTGCCCCCAGTGTGAGCACGACTGTCCGCCGCAGGCGAAGTTTTGTCCCGAATGCGCCGCCCCGTTGCCCGTCGTCTGCGTCAAGTGCGGCAGCCTGCTGCCGGCCTCCGCCAAGTTCTGTCCCGAATGCGCGCACCCCGTGCGCGCGACGCCGGTCACGCCGCCCCCGCCGGTAACCCCGGCCGCCTATACCCCCAAGCATCTGGCCGAAAAGATCCTGACGTCCAAGCGCGCCCTCGAGGGCGAGCGCAAGCAGGTCACCGTGCTCTTCGCGGACCTGAGAGGTTCGATGGAGCTGCTGGCCGACCGCGACCCCGAGGAGGCGCGACGGATCCTCGACCCCGTCCTGGAACGCATGATGGATGCCGTCCACCGCTACGAGGGCACGGTGAACCAAGTCATGGGGGACGGGATCATGGCGCTGTTCGGCGCGCCGCTGGCCCACGAGGACCACGCGCTCCGGGCGTGCTACGCCGCTCTCGCCATGCGGTCCGCGATCCATCGCTATGCCGAGGAGGTCCAGGCGTCGCTGGGTCTGGACCTGCAGATCCGCATCGGCCTCAACTCCGGCGAGGTCGTGGTCCGCACCATCGGCAGCGATCTTCACATGGACTATACCGCCGTCGGCCAGACGACCCATCTCGCCGCCCGGATGGAGCAGATCGCGACTCCCGGCAGCATCCGCCTGACGGCCGAGACGCGGCGCCTGACCGAAGGGTTGGTTGAAATCGCCTCCCTGGGACCGATGCCCCTCAAGGGGCTGTCCGAGCCCGTCGAGGTGTTCGAGCTGACCGGCGCCAGCGCCACCCGGACCCGCCTGCAGGCCGCCGTCGCCCGCGGACTCAGCGAGTTGGTGGGACGACGGGTCGAGCTGGAGACGCTTCATCGGGCCCGGGAGAAGGCCACCGCCGGCCGGGGACACGTCGTGGCGGTGGTGGGCGAGCCCGGGGTCGGGAAGTCGCGCCTTTTCTGGGAATTCGTACACTCCGAGCCCCTTCGAGGGTGGCTGCTCCTCACGAGCGGGTCGGTCTCCTACGGCCGCGCCACCGCGTACCTGCCGGTTGTCAATCTCCTCAAAGCGTACTTCGAGGTCGAGGATCGCGACGACGCGACGGTGATCCGGGCCAAGGTCACCGAGAAGGTTCTGGGGTTCGGTGACGCGCTCAAGCCCGCGATGCCGGCCCTGCTCACGTTGCTCGACACCCCGGTGGAGGACGAGCGGTGGCGGAGTCTCGACCCGGCCCAGCGCCGCCAGCGGACGCTGGACGCCGTCAAGGGGCTCCTGCTCAGGGAGAGCCAGCGCCAGCCGGTTCTGCTCATGGTCGAAGACCTCCACTGGATCGACTCCGAGACGCAGGCGCTCCTCGACGGCCTGGCCGACAGTCTTCCCACCGTCCGCATACTACTCCTGGTCAACTATCGTCCGGAGTACCAGCACGGATGGGGGAGCAAGACGTACTACACCCAGGTCAGGCTGGACCCGCTGCCCGCCGACAGCGCCGAGGAGCTCCTGCAAACGCTGCTGGGTCGCGATCCAGAGCTTCGGCCGCTCATGGGGATCCTGATCGAGCGAACGGAAGGCAATCCGTTTTTCCTCGAGGAGAGCGTCCGGGCCCTGGTGGAGACCAGGGTCCTGGTCGGCGAGCCAGGCACCTATCGTCTGGCCCGGCCGGTGGAGACCGTTCAGGTGCCCCCCACCGTCCAGGCCGTCCTGGCCGCGCGGATCGATCGGCTCGATCCGGCCCACAAGCATCTGCTTCAGTCGGCCGCCGTGATCGGGAAGGACGTGCCGGTCGTGCTCCTCGAGTCCATCGCGGAGGCGGCCGACGAGGAGCTTCGCCGCGGGCTCGCTCACCTCCAGGCGGCGGAGTTCCTCTACCAAGCCGCCCTCTTTCCTGAGCCTGAATACACCTTCAAGCACGCGCTGACACTTGAAGTTGCCTACCAGAGCCTCCTCCGGGAGCGCCGGCGGGTGCTGCACGAGCGTGTTCTTCTGACGCTCGAGCGGCTGTTCCCGGACCGCGTCTCCGAGAAGGTCGAGCTGCTGGCGCATCACGCGGTCCGGGGCGAGGTGTGGGACCGAGCCGCCCGGTACCTCTACCAGGCGGGCGAGAAGGCGCTCGCCCAGGCCCGGCCCAAAGCGGCCGCCGCGTCCTACGAGGCGACGGTGGACGCGCTCGACCGCCTTGGCGCGGCCGGCGATCGCACGCTCAAGCTCGACGCGTATCTGGAGCTCTGGGTCACCCGGATCTCCACCGGCCAGCTGGACAGTCTCCGCGAGCTCGGCGAGCGGGCGGAAGCGCTGGCCCGCTCGCTCAACGACGGTCCTCGACTCGCCAAGGTCCAAGTCCGACAGGCCCAGGCGATGGCCATCACCTGGCTGGTCCCGGGGACGTTCGATGCGGCGATCGAGAGGGCCCGCGAGGCCTTCGATCGCGCCAACCCCGGCGACCTCCGGACGCGCGGCTACGCCCAGTACATCGCCGGGCTGTCGTGTCGGGACACCGGCCGGTTCCACGACGCCATCCGGGAGTACGGCCGGGGAGTGGCTCTGTTTCCGACGCCGGAACAGGGCGCCGAGGCGGGGCTGGTGTTCCCGATCTACGTCAGTCTCTGCGCCTGGCGGTCCGAGGTGTACGCCGCGCTGGGGGCGTTCGAGGACGCCCTGGCGTCGGCCACCGAGGCCCTCCGGATGGCGGGCGAGATCCGTCACCCCTCGAGCCTCACCCTCGGGGACGCATACCTCGGGTACGTCCACATCCTACGCGGCGACGTCGAGGCCGGACTGCCCTACCTCGAGCGGGGCCTGGCCATTGGGCAGGAGCACGACCTGATCCACGGCATCATGGCGAATGGCCTCTATCTCGCATACGGCCTGCTCCTGCTCGGCGAGCGCGAGCGCGGTCTGGACTGCCTCGCTCGGGCGCTGCAGAAGTCGGTCGGGGCTTTCACGCCGCAATGGACCCGCTACGGAACCGTGACCGCCAGCGCGTACCTGGCCGCCGATCGGTCCGCGGAAGCCCCAGCCGAGATCGAGCAGGGGCTGGCGCTGGCGAGCGAGCGGGGCGCCCGCGGCTACCGGGCGCCGCTGCTTCGTCTCCGGGCCGAGGCGCTCGCCCGCCGCCCGGCGGGCGACACGGGCCGCGCGCGCCAGTGTCTCGACGAAGCCCTGGCCGTCGCCACCGAACTCGGGATGCGACCCGAGATCGCCCACTGCCACGCCGGGCTCGCGTGGGTGCACCGGCGGGCCGGGGAGCGCTCGGC
>DASYUM010000015.1:0-8614 GCA_036001225.1 Candidatus Methylomirabilota bacterium
CCACCAGCCCCTTGCCCGTCCCCGTCTCCCCCTGGATCAGGATCGGCGGCAGCCGCCGCGCCTCCGACTGGCGCGCCAGCAGCCGGCTGATCATCTCCCGCACGGCGACGATCCCCGGACTCTCCCCGACCAGCTCGCCCAAGGGGGTCATGGCGCCGTCATCTTACCCCTGCTCGCGCCTCGTGCGTCCCCCTCGCGCCTGTTCCCGTCTGCTGCCCGCCAGCGCGCCTGGCCGCCCAATCTTGCCGAAAACTCGACAGTCCGGGCGACGAACGGGGCCTGCCGAAGGCCTAACCATTGATTTTTTCGGCCCTGGGCCGTGGCACCCCTGTTGCGTTTCTCCGAGAAAGTCCCTAGACAGCGGGAGCCCGGCGCGGACCGAGCCGCCGGGCCAAAGGAGGGCCCCATGGACGGCAGACGGTACGGGCAACGGAGGGTGACTGGGATCGTGGCGGCCCTGGCGTGGCTGGCCGCCCTCGCTCTCTCGGCTGACGCCAACGGCCCCGCCCTCGCCCGCGAGGCGCCCTGGGCCGTTCACCTGCGAGCCGTGGACGACGCGCTGGCCGATCGGGACCTGAGCGCCGCCGAGCACGCCTGGCGGAACGCGTACATCGCCGCCCTCGGGACGTGGCGGTGGGAGGGACTGCTCGAGGTCGGCGATGCCTATCTGCGGATCGGCACCGTCTCGGGACTCCAACAGGCCGCCACGGCGAAAGCGCGGAATCTCTACCTGACGGCGCTCTTCCGCGCCCGCCAGCAGAGCGCGCTCGACGGCGTCTTGCAGACGGCCGAGGCCTTCGCGCGCCTGGGCGACCGGGACATGGTCGCGCAGTGCGTCCGCATCGCCGAATCGCTCGCCGCCGACGCGCCGGACCCGGGAGCGCCCGCTCGGGTCCACGCCTTCGCGGCCCGCTTGGCCAACGTGCTGCTGGTGACGGGCGAAGTTCGGCAGTGACCCGGTGGGTCGGGAGACTCGGATGACGATGATGCGATGGCGCTGGACCGTGGTGGGAGCCGGGATCGGCTTGTACGTGGTGGGGGTGGGATTCCTGGGCGGCCTCGCGGCCGAGCGGCTCCGCTTCGACCAGGGGCGAGGCGACCTGCTGAGCCGGTTTTACGACGCGGTGGCGCGCCTCAGGGCGGTAGAGGGCCCCGCACCGGCGACGGAGGGGCGGCCATGGACGGCTGCCCTCCGCGGCGCGACGGACGCCCTGGCGCGAATGGACGTCCGGGCCGCCGAGCGGCGCGTCCACGAAGCCCACGCGGCCGCCGCGGCCGACCGGAGTTGGGAGGGGCTGCTGGGGGTGGGCGATGCTCATCGGGGAATCGGGGAGGTCAGCGGCCGGCGGGCCGAGGCCGAGGCCAAAGCCCGGGAAGCCTACCTGGCGGCGCTCTTCCGGGCGCGCCAGCAGGGATCGCTCGATGGGGTACTACGCGCCACCGAAGCCTTCGCGGCCCTGGGCGACCGGGACGCGGCGGACCTGGGTCTCCGCATCGCCACCGCCCTGGCCGCACGCGATCCCGAGGCGCTGGCCGACGTGCGCGCGGTCGCGGCCCGTCTCGCTCACCATTCAGGCAGCGCGGGCGACGACGACTAGCGAGTGCGCCGGTGACGAGCCTGACGTGTTCAGGGGGCCGGGCATGAAGCCGCTCGAGCTGGCGTCGCTCGACGCGGTCGCTCCCGCCGGGGCCGGGTCAGGGCCGGCGACGGCCCCGGCCACCGGGCTCGTCCGATGGATGGAGCGCATCGCGGACGCGCTCACGCGCTGCCTGGACGTCGATCGCATCGCGACGCTGATCGGCGAGACCCTCGACGAGCTCGTCAGCCCGCTCTGGTACGTCGTGCTACTGACGGACGCCGTCGGGCGCGGGCACGCGCTCGTCGCCGACCAGGAGGCCCACACGCCCCGCCGGGTGCGGCTCGACGGTCCCCTGCCGACATGGCTCACGCGGCTGCGGGCGCCGGTAGCCGGGCCTCGCCTTTTCGCGGTGCCAGCGGTCACCGCGCCGCTCGGCCCCGACCGGTTCGAGCCGACCGCAGTCCCGGCCGAGCTCGTGGTGCCGCTCGTGTTTCGAGACGCGGGGACCGGCGGGCTGCTGCTCGGGCCCACCCAGGGCGGCCGCGCCTACAGCGCCGAGGATATCCGGGTCCTGCGGTTGCTCGCGAAGCAGGGCGCGGTCGCCCTCGAGCAGGTCAAGGCCCAAACGACGCTGGCGGCGGCCCGGGGAGAGCTGGAGGCCGCGCTCCGCCGGGTGGAGCTCCTCGAAGAGATCCGGGCCCACCTGGAGAACTTCGTTCCCAAGACGGTCCAGACGCTCATCGAGAAGGCGCCCGACGCGCCGGACCTGGGCCGCCGGGAGGCCGACGTGTCCGTGCTCTTCGTGGACATCGTCGGGTACACCCGGCTGGCCGAGCATCTGGACCCGCGGCGGGCGACTTATCTCGTCGAGCGCTATTTCGGCGCGTTCCTGGACGAGATCCTCCAGCGCGGGGGCGACGTGAACGAGACGACCGGCGACGGGCTCATGGTCATCTTCCAGGATGTCGATCCCGGGCGGCACGCTCGGGCGGCCGTCGAGGCGGCTGTCGGCATCATCCGGCGGACGCACGAGCTGAACGCCGAGCTGACCGAGCTGTTCGAGCCGATCGCGCTCCACGTCGGGGTGAACTCGGGGACGGCCGCGCTGGGTGTGACCCGGATGAAGGGGGAGAGCGGGACCCGCTGGACGTACACCGCGACCGGCTCGCTCACGAATCTCGCCGCCCGGTTGGCCGAGCTGAGCTCGGGAGACGCCGTCATGGTCGGCCCCGGCACGCGCGAGCGGCTGGCCGAGTTCGATTTCGCCGAGGAGGGGACCGTGCGCCTGCGCAACGTCGAGCAGCCGGTGCGCGTCTTCCGGCTCGCGGTGCCCCCGTCACCGCCGCCCCGCGGCGTGCCGTCCGGCGGGCCCGATCGGCTCCGGCGCATCCGCCCGCTGCGCCGGCGGGAGCCGGCCGCGGACTCGCTCAGGTCCGTTCCGGACTGACGACGACCAGGAGATCGCCGGCGTTGACGGCCTGGCCGGCGGTGACCGCGACCTCCGCCACCACCCCCGCCACCGTCGCCCGGAACTCGTTTTCCATCTTCATGGCCTCCAGGACCACGAGCGGCGCATCCAGCGCGACGCGGTCGCCGGCGCGGACGTGGACCGAGACGACGCGGCCCGGCATCGGCGCCACCAGCCGCTGGGCCGCATCGCCGGCGGCGCCCGCCCGCCGCCGGCCGAGCCGGCGGCCGGGCTCCTCCACCCGCACGCGGTAGGCATGGCCGCCGAGGCCGACCACGATCTCACCGTTCTCCTCGGCGACGTCGGCCAGGTAGGCCGTGCCGCCGATCAACAGTGACAGCGTCCCCGCCGCCGACCAGCGCGCGTCGACCTCCACCCGCTCGCCGTCGAGCTGGACGTGATAGCGGCCGTCGCGCTCCTCGATTTCCGCCGCCACCGTCTCCGGCCCCAGCGTCAGCGTGAAGCGCATGCGCTCACCGGGGCACGCGCGGCACGCGCGGACGCGCCGCCAGGGCCCACGCCGAGGGGCCGGGGGCGACGGCCGACCGCCAGGCGCGGCCGGCCTGGCGGTAGGCGTGGAGGGCGGCGGCGATCATCGCCACCCGAGCCCGGGCGGGGTCGGGGCGCGGGACCAACCCGCTCCCCATCCGCTCGACGAACGCGGTGGAGAGTCGGCCGGCGACGAAGTCGGGATGGACCATCACGGCGGCGTGGAATGGAATAGTCGTGCGGACCCCGGCCACCCCGAACTCGGCGAGCGCCCCGGCCATCCGGCGAATGGCGTCGCCCCGGTCGCGACCCCACACGATCAGCTTCGCCATCAGCGGGTCGTAGTGGATCGGCACCTCGGCGCCCTCGTACACGCCGGCGTCCACGCGCACCCAGGGGCCGGCGGGCGGCCGCCAGGCGGTGATCCGCCCGGGCGAGGGGCGGAAGTGGGCGGCGGGGTCCTCGGCCGAGATGCGGCACTCGATCGCCCAGCCGCGGGCGATCACGTCGCCCTGCGTGTAGCCGAGCGGCTCGCCGGCGGCGAGGCGGAGCTGCTCGCGCACGAGGTCGAGACCGGTGACCAGCTCGGTCACCGGATGCTCGACCTGGAGTCGCGTGTTCACCTCCAGGAAGTAAAAGCGCCGCTCGGCGTCCACCAGGAACTCGACCGTCCCCGCGTTGCGGTAGCCGACGGCCGCCACCAGCCGGCAAGCCGCTTCTCCCATCGCGCGCCGGAGCGGAGGATCGACGAGCGGCGACGGCGCCTCCTCGACCAGCTTCTGATGACGCCGCTGGATCGAGCACTCGCGCTCGCCGAGATGCACCACGTGGCCGTCGGCATCGGCGAGCACCTGGATCTCGATGTGCCGGGGCTCGGCGAGCGTCTTCTCCAGGTAGACCCCGGCATCGCCGAACGCCGAGGCCGCCTCCGAGCGGGCCAGGCGCAGGGCGGCGCCCAGCTCGCCCGGGTTCGCGACCAGGCGCATGCCCTTGCCCCCGCCGCCCAGCGTCGCCTTGATCATGACCGGGTAGCCGAGCTCGCGGGCGGCCCGGGCCGCCTCGTCGTCCGAGCCGACCGGCTCCCGGGTCCCGGGAACGAGCGGCACGCCGCACGTCGCCGCCGTCCGTCGGGCCGCCGTCTTGTCGCCCATGGCGGCGATCGCCTCGGGCGGGGGGCCGACGAAGGTCAGGCCGGCCGCCCGGCAGGCCTCGGCGAACCGCGCGTTCTCGGCGAGGAAGCCGTAGCCGGGATGGACCGCCTGGGCGCCCGCGCGTCGCGCGACGTCGATCAGGCGGTCGATGGCGAGGTAGCTCTGGGCGGCCGGCGCCGGGCCGATGGGATAGGCTTCGTCGGCCAGCCGGACGTGGAGCGCCTCCCGGTCGGCGTCGGAGTAGACGGCGACGGTCCGGATCCCCGCGTCCCGGCAGGCCCGGATCACGCGGACCGCGATCTCACCCCGGTTGGCGACCAGGAGCTTGGCGAACATGGCGTCCCTAGCGGGGCAGCGCCTTGAGGGCCTCTTCCAGGAACGAGCTGTCCACGAGATCGCGCGGCGTCAGGCTCCGCGTGAGCATGGCCATCTTGTGGTACCAGCCGAGCTGGCGACCGATGTCCTCGACGTCGAGCCGGCCGTCTCGGTCCTGGTACGGGAAGCCGAGGCGGATGACCTCCGGGCTGGCGTCCGTATAGCGAGCGGTGAGGGCGACCACCTCGTCGTAGCGGGGCCCGCGGATGGGCGGGCCGTCCCGGGTAGCGAGCACGGCGTCGAAGTAGTAGCGGGAGGCGCGGACGTACCCTTTCATGAAGGCGACCGCCCGCTCCCGATCTCGCGCGAAGCGGCTCGAGTAGAAGATCGCCGCCACCTGGTAGGGCAGCCGGTCGCCGACCCAGAAGAGAACGCGCCCGAAGCCTTTCTCGACCGCGGTCCCGGCGAAGGGCTGGGGGATCAGGACCGCGTCCACCCGCCGGGCCTGGAGGGCCTCGGCCATCGCGCCGAGCGTCCGGAGCGGCGCCGGCTCGACGTCGGCCAGCGTGAGCCCTTCCTGCTCGATCAGGTTGCCCAGCATGTAGTGGAACGTCGAGCCGAGCTGGGTGATACCCACCTTCCGGCCGCGCAGGTCCTTGACCGACTGGATCGGTCCGTCCCGGTGGACGACCAGCGCGGTGAGCGGGTAGCCGGCCCACTCGCGGCCCTTGTCGGCGACGACCCACAGCCGCTCGCCCCCGGCCACGATGTTGTAGAGGCCCGCCGTCAACCCGGTCGCGCCCACCTCGATGTCGCCGGCCGCGATCGCCACCGCCACCGGCTGGGCAGCCTGGAAGTACACCAGCTCGGGCTCGACACCGGCCTCGCGGAAAAAGCCCCGCTCCACGCCGATGAACACGGGCGCCGACGAGGTGAGCTTCAGCACGCCGACCTTGACCCGCTTCGGCTCGGCCGCACCGGCCGAGCCGGCAACGCCCGCCGCCAGCACGAGGGCGAGCGGGATGGTCAGCCGCTTCATCGCTCAGCGCCCGGGCAGCAGCTCCAGTCCGGGGAAGAAGTAGGGGATCTCGAAGGCCGCCGACGCCGGCGAATCCGACCCGTGGACCGCGTTGGCCTCGATCGACTCGGCGAAGTCCTTGCGGATGGTGCCGGCGGCGGCCTGGGCCGGGTCGGTAGCCCCCATCAGCTCCCGGACCCGGCCGAGGGCCCCCTCGCCCTCCAGCACCATCGGGATACACGGTCCCTGGTTCATGAACTTGGTCAGGCTGGCGAAGAACGGCCGCCCCCGGTGGACGGCGTAGAACCCCTCGGCCTGGGCCACCGTGAGATGGAGCATGCGCAGGGCCAGGATGCGGAGGCCGGCCGCCTCGAAGCGACCAATGATCGGGCCGGCCACCCCTTTGCGGACCGCGTCCGGCTTGACGATGACCAGCGTGCGCTCGACCGGCACCCGATCAACTTCTCGGGGGGGTCTCGGAAGACCCCCCCCAGACCCCCCCATTACGGGTTGGGTGGGTGGGCCGGCGGCAAAGCCGCCGCTCGAACGTTGCCGCCCGCCTCCTGTGCACGGTCGTCGGCGCGCGTGACTCCGGCACTCTCAGGACCCCTTCAGGACCCGGGCCGCCGTCTCGCCGATGTCGGCCGGGCTCTGGACGACGTGTGCCCCGGCTCGGCGCAGGGCTTCCATCTTCTCGGCCGCTGTCCCCTTCCCCCCCGCGATGATCGCCCCGGCGTGGCCCATGCGCCGGCCGGGCGGCGCGGTCTGGCCGCAGACGAAGGCGACCACCGGCTTGCCGAAGTTCTCGGCGATCAGCTTCGCTGCCGCCTCTTCGCCGCTGCCGCCGATCTCACCGATGAGGACGACGCCGGCAGTGTCGGGATCGTCGCGCAAGAGCTGGAGCACGTCCACGAACGAGGTTCCGATGATGGGATCGCCGCCGATGCCGACGCAGGTCGACTGGCCGAGGCCGCGGGCGGTGAGCTGATGGACGGCTTCATACGTCAAGGTCCCGCTACGCGAGACCAGGCCGACCGGCCCCGGCTTGTGGATGTGTCCGGGCATGATCCCCACCTTGGCCTGCCCGGGCGTGATGAGGCCGGGGCAGTTGGGCCCGATCAGTCGCGACCCCCGGTCGGCCAGGAACGCCCTCGCCCGGACCATGTCGAGGATGGGAATCCCTTCGGTGATGCAGACGATCAGCGCCACCCCGGCGTCGGCCGCCTCCATGATGGCGTCGGCGGCCGCCACCGGCGGCACGAAGATGAGCGAGGTGTTCGCGCCCGCCCGGCGGACGGCGGCCTCCATCGTGTCGAAGACGGGGATACCCTCGTGGGTCGTCCCGCCCTTGCCGGGGGTGACGCCCGCCACCACCTGGGTCCCGTACTCGCGGCAGCGGGCGGCGTGGAAGGAGCCCTCGCGGCCGGTGATCCCCTGGACGACCAGCCGGGTGTCACGCCCGACCAGGATGCTCACCCTTCGCGCCCCCTCGCCCTTACCCTCTCCCTCCCGAGGGGGGTGAGGAGGGGGGTGAGGGAGGAGTGGAGGCCAGGCGAACCACCTTCTCGGCCGCGTCCTTCATCCCATCCGCGGTCGTGAAGTCCAGGCCCGACTCCCGCAGCATCCGCCGGCCTTCCTCCACGTTGGTGCCCTCCATGCGGATCACCACCGGTACCGTCAGCTTGAGCGCACGGGCGGCTCGGATGAGCCCGTCGGCGAGGACGTCGCAGCGGAGGATGCCACCGAAGATGTTGACGAGGACGGCCCGGACGTTGGGGTCGGAGAGCAGGATCCGGAAGGCGTTCTCGATCTGGGTCGCGTTGGCGCCGCCCCCCACGTCCAGGAAGTTGGCCGGCGCCCCGCCGGCGTGCTTGATGATGTCCATCGTCGCCATGGCCAGCCCGGCCCCGTTCACCATGCAGCCGACACTGCCGTCGAGCTTGATGTAGTTGAGGCCGTACTTGGACGCCTCGACGTCGAGCGGCGTCTCCTCGTTGGGGTCGCGCAGGCTCTTGCCCTCGGGGTGGCGGAACAGCGCGTTGTCGTCGAAGGTCAGCTTGGCGTCGAGCGCGAGCAGCCGCCCGTCGGCGGTCGCCACCAGCGGGTTGACCTCGGCCAGCGAGCAATCGCGGGCCACGAAGGCCATGTAGAGCCCGCCGATCGCGGCCGCCCCCGCCCGGCCGAGGTCGCCGTCGAGCCCGAGAGCAAAGGTCAGGCGCCGGACCTGGAACGGGAGCAACCCCAGGGCCGGGTCCACCGCCGCCCGCAGGATCTTCTCCGGAGAGCGGGCGGCCACCTCCTCGATCTCCATCCCGCCCGCCTCGGAGGCCATCACGACCGGCGCGCCCGCCTCCCGGTCGATGGTGACGGCCAGGTACAGCTCGCGGGCGACGGCGAAGGCCTCCTCGACCAGGACCTTCTGGACGACGATCCCCTCCGGCGGCGTCTGGGGCGTCTTGAGGCGGAGGCCGAGGATCTGCCTCGCTGCCGCCTCGGCGTCGGCGGGGGTGCCGGCCACCTTGATGCCGCCCGCCTTGCCCCGCCCCCCGGCGTGGATCTGGGCCTTGACGACGACCTTGCCGCCCAGCCGCTC
>DASYUM010000016.1:0-9397 GCA_036001225.1 Candidatus Methylomirabilota bacterium
GTCACCTGGCACGACGGCAGCGAGCTCACCGCCGACGACGTCGTCGCCTGGTGGGAGCGAATAGACGACGTCGCCACCGCTGCGCCCTACCGGGGGTGGTACGTCGCCGTGGAGGCGGTCCAGGCGGTGGACAAGCACACGGTCAAGATCAGCCTCAAGAACCCCTTCGGGCCGCTGCTGGCGGCGCTCGCCGCGCTGCGTGGCTCGGCGATCATTCCGCGTGCCCTGGCCAAGGACCGGGGGAACCTCGGCGCCAAGGCCGTCGGCACCGGCCCCTTCAAGCTCTCCCGCTTCGTCCAGTACGACCACCTCCACTACGTCCGGAACGAGAAGTACTGGGAGAAAGGGCTGCCCCACGTCAACGAGATGACCTTCAAGATCATGGTCGAAGAGGACGCCCGGGTGGCCGCCCTCCGGGCCGGCCAGATCCACTATGCCTACCTGACCGGCGAGGGCGCGGCCCGGCTCAAGGACGACAAGAACGTCAGCGTCCTCCGGAGTCCCAAGGCCTGGCTCGTCATCCACGTCCTCAACTCGAGCCGGAAGCCGTTCAGCGACAAGCGCGTGCGGCAGGCGATCTCGCTCGGCGTCGATCGCCAGGAGGTCCTGCAGAAGGCGGTCTTCGGCGAAGGGTCGCTGTCGGGGCCGGTGCCGACCGGCCACACCGACTGGTTCATCCCGGTGGACAAGCTCCCCTACAAGCCGGACATCCCGCGGGCCAAGCAGCTCCTGGCCGAGGCCGGCTACCCGAACGGCTTCGAGACGACGATCAAGGCCTCGCCCCAGTATCCCGAGTTCGTCAACGCCTCGGTGGTCATGCAGAGCCAGCTCAAGCGGATCGGGATCAACGCCAAGATCATCCAGCTCGAGTGGGGACAGTTCATCAAGGAGACCTTCACCCAGCGGCCGATGGACTACGACCTGAAGGTCACCGCCTGGACCTTCTATCCCGACCCCCACCACTACCTCTACCAGTGGTGGCACTCGAAGTCGCCCTCCAACCAGGACTACAAGAACCCCGAGCTGGATCCGATCCTGGAGAAGGCGATGGCCTCCACCGACCGCGAAGAACGCAAGCGCCTCTACTTCCAGGCCCAGCAGATCCTGCTCGACGAGGCGCCGCAGATCATCTGGTACACGGGGATGAACATCGAGGCGGTGCGCAACGAGGTGAAGGGCTACGTCCAGTCCTACACCGGCCGCCGGATCGCCTTCAAGCGGACCTGGCTGGAAGCCTGAGGCGGGATGAGGCCTGGGCTCTTGCTCTGACCCCCCCGGAACACGCCCCGGGCGCCGGCGTTCGGCCGGCGCCCGGGGGGCGTGAGTCGGCGCGCGGGCCGCGTCAGATGCGGCCGGTCAGTAGCAGGATGATCAGGATCAGGAGGACCAAACCGAGCCCGCCGCTCGGGTAGTACCCCCATCCCGAGCTGTACGGCCAGCTCGGCAGCGCGCCGACGAGCAGCAGGATCAAGATGATCAGCAGGATCGTTCCCATGTCGGTTCGTCCTTCGTCAGTCGTGTCGGCACCAAGGCCCACCGTCGCTCGACAGCAATCTCGATGCCGGATGACAGGGCGAACAAAATGGAGGCGGGTCGGCCCGCCTCCATCCGGGACCTCACGGGACTACCGGGCGCCGGTGCCGGTGGTCCCGCCGCCGCTTTCGGTGCGCGAGGGCTGGGCGGGCACGCCGGGCCGGGGACCTGGTAGGCCGGCGCCAGCCGACGGCACGATGGTCTGCTCGGGCCGGAGGCCGGCGCCCGGGACCGGTTGCGGCGTCTCGCCGCCGGGCGCGCCCGCGGGCCGCACGCCGAGCTGGACGTCGAGTCGATCCCCCAGCTGGATTCCCTGGAGCACCCCCGGCGCCAGCGGCACCTCGACCTCGCCGCCCGCCGTGCGGAGCCGGACCGTGCCGCGGGCCGCGTCCACGCTGGTGATCTCGCCGCTCACCGTCGTCTGGCTGCGAAGCTCACCACCGCTCGGCGGGGCTGGGGTGACCACCCCACCCGTCGGCGTGCCGGCCGAGGGCGCCGGCTCGGGAGCCGGACGCTGGGCCAACGCGGCGCCGGTCAGGCCCGCAACCACGGAGGCGGCCGCGATCCATGCCAAGATCTGTCGCATCGTGAGACACCTCCTGGAGACTGGATGGACGTGCCAACCTCCCGGAGGGGAGCAAGGCCGATACCAGCCTCAGGCCGTGGGCGGACGGCCCTTGAACTGCTCGCGCAGCACCTTCTTGTCGAACTTGCCGACGCTGGTCTTGGGGAGGGCCTCCAGGAACACGATGTCGTCGGGAAGCGCCCACTTGGCGACCTGCGGTCGCAGGAACTCCAGGATCTCGGCGGCGGCGACGGCGCCCCGGTACTCGGGCTTGGGGACGACGCAGGCGAGCGGGCGCTCGACCCACTTCGGGTGCGGCACCGCGATCACGGCGGCCTCCAGAACCTTGGGATGGGCCATGATCAGGCTCTCCATGTCGATGCTCGAGATCCACTCGCCGCCCGATTTGATGAGATCCTTGGTCCGGTCGGTGATCTGGATGTAGCCCTCGGGGTCGAGGGTCACGACGTCGCCGGTCCGGAACCAGCCGTCGGCGGTGAACTGGCGCGCGCCCTCCGGATTGTCGTGATAGGCCTTGACCACCCACGGCCCCCGCACCTGCAGCTCGCCCATCGTCCGCCCGTCCCACGGGACTTCCCGCCCCTGGTCATCGACCACCCGCAGGTCCACGCCGGCCACCGCGTAGCCCTGCTTGGCCCGCACCGCGTACCGCTGCTCGTCGGGCCAGCTCTCCATGTAGCTCTTGAGGCGGGACACCGTCCCCACCGGCGTCATCTCCGTCATGCCCCAGGCGTGGGTCATCGCGACGCCGAACTTCTTGTCGTAGGCCTCGAGCAGGCTCCGAGGCGCGGCCGAGCCGCCGATCGGGATGCAGCGGATGGAGGAAAGGTCGAAGGCTTCCTTCTCGACCAGGTCCTTGACGGCGATCCACACGGTCGGCACCGCGCCCACGAACGTCACCTTCTCGGCCTGGACGATCTCGGCGATGTCGCGCGGCTGAGGGCTGGGACCCCCGAAGATCTGGGTGGCGCCGACCATCACGCCAGCGAACGGGACACACCAGGCATTGGCATGGAACATCGGCACGATGTGGAGGATGACGTCGCGCTCGGACAAGGCCAGGGTGTCGGCCATGGCCACCGCCATCGAGTGGAGGAAGATGGCCCGATGGCTGTAGACGACGCCCTTGGGGTGGCCGGTCGTGCCCGAGGTGTAGCACATCCCGGCCGCGTCGTTCTCGTCGAGCCGCGGCCAGCTCGTCAGGGGTCGGGCCTCGCGGAGAAGCGCTTCGTACTCCACCACCCCGGGCCCGGCCGGCAGTGGCGTCCCCGATTGGTCGGGCATGACCACGTAGTGCCGCACCGAGGTCAGCTCCCGGCGGATCGGCTCGAGGACGGCCCACAGGCTGGCGTCGACGAACAGCACCGCGTCCCCGGCGTGGTTGATGATGTACGTGAGGTCGCGCGGCGACAGGCGGATGTTCACGGTGTGGAGCACCGCCCCCGACAGCGGGGCCGCCCAGTAGAGCTCCAGATGCCGGTGCGAGTTCCAGGCGAGGGTGCCGACCCGTTCGCCCTTTCCGATGCCCAGCCCGGCCAGCGCGCCGGCCAGCCGGCCGGTGCGGTCGGCAAATTCCGCGTAGGTATAGCGGAAGAGCGGGGCGCCGGGCACCCGCGTCGCCAGCCCCTTTTTGGCGAAGAGCCGGCGGCTCCGCTCGAAGAAGTGGCTCAGCGTCAGGGGGTAGTCCATCATGAGACCCTTCATCGTCTCCTCCGCGAATCGGTCGGGTGGCGGGTGGCTGCCATTCTAGCCGCCGGCCGCTTGACGCGTGACCGGGGCCACCGTAGGCTGATAAGACTAGGGGTCTTTGGGGGAGAATGGATGTCAGCCGAACGGCGCCGCCGCGTCCTCGTCGTCGATGACGACGCCGGGATCACCAAGACGTTCGAGAAGATCTTGCGCGGCGAGGGCTACGAGGTCGCCACCGCGACCGACGGCGTCGAGGCGATCGAGCTGGCCCGGGAGGCCTCCTTCGACTTCGTCCTCCTCGACCTCGTCATGCCCCGGATGGACGGGCTGACGACGCTCCACTACCTCAACACGGTGGCGCCCAAGGCGCGGGTCGTCATCCTGTCCGCCCATCTGGGCCGGAACTGGGAAGCCGAGGCGCTGCGCCTGGGCGCGGCCGCGGTCCTGCCCAAGCCCCCCGACATCCCGAAGCTCCTCCGCCTCTGCGACGAGCTGAGTCGTCAGGCGGCCGCCGAGCGGACCGACTGACCGCACCCGGGGTTCACCGGACTTCGTAGCCGGGCGACACCTCCGTCTCCATCTCGGCCGGCGAGGCCGGGCGGCCATCGAAGAAGATCGCCACCTGCTCGCCGAGCGGGCGCTTCCGGTTGATCCTCACGAAGATGTTCCATTCGTCGTGGGAGCCGCTCGAGTAGGCGCTGCTCGCGCGCAGCGCGTAGTAGCGGAGGAAGGCCTGGCGCTTGGCCGGGTCCCCGCTGACCTCCCGGCGGAACTTCTCGTCGGCGGCGGCCCGGAGCTCGACCCACCGGGTGAGGCAGGTGCCCACGTCGTCCCGGCCGCAGCCGAAGAACGCGCGCATGTCGTTCGGCCCCGTGAAGTGCACCATCTCGAACTCGCTGCCGCTGCCGTCGGCGCCGGCGGCGACCGCGGTCCACATCACCATGTACTCCCCCCCGCCGGCCGACTTACCGCCGACGTCGGGAAGGTCGTAGAGCGCCGGGTTCAGCGCCCACAGGGCGCCCCCGTACTCCTTCTCCAGCCGGGTCTTCACCGACGCGGCGACGGCGACGTTCGTGTCCACGTGCCCGCCGCCGCGCGGGCTGATCGGGGTGCTCATGTAGACGATGAGCTTCCCGGCCTGCCGCTGGGCGCGGATGTCCTGGCGGATCTTCTGGACTTGATCCTGGATCGTCGAGGCAAAGGCCGGGTCGGCGCAGTAGGTCATCCCCAGCACCGTGGGCGTCGCCACCCGCGGCGCCTTGCACTCGGCGCCCTCACCAGCCGTCGTCCACCCGAGCAGAACCACGCCCGCGACGACTCCCCACCCAGCCCAGCGTTCTCGTGCCTGATGCATGGCTATACCCTCCCGTCGGCGACCAGAGCTGGCGCCTCAGCGCGTCAGCAAGATCCGGACGGCCTCCCGTCCGTAGAGGCGGATCACCCGGTTCAGGGCGTGAGCGAGCGCGGGGGCCAGATCGGCGGACTCGGGGTCGAGGATCGACCGGCGGACCACGTCGAGGTCCGAGGTCTCCAGCGGGACGCCTTGCCCGCGCACGGTGACGACGATCGCCAGCCGCACGGTGGTGTTGTCGGGATGGGTGAGGCGCCGGAGGAGCGCGGCGCGGGCCGAGAACACGGCCGAGCGGTGGAGCGCGCGCAGCGTGTGCCGGAAGAGCCCGGGGTGCTCGGCGTCGCGGATCGAGGCCAGTGCCCGGCCGTCGGCCACCAGCGCCTCCAGGAGGAAGGCCAGGTTGGGACCGGCGTAGACGACGTCGTGCACCACCGCCCCCGGGAGTCGGTGGAGCGCCTCCAGCACGGCCCCCGTCGCGTCGGCGAGATCGAGCGCGACCCGGTCTGGAGTCTCCAGGAGCGCGACCAGATCCCGGACCTGGCCCGGCGTGACCGGCAGCGTGAGGTTCAGGACCTCCTCGGTCAGCCGCGCCTGGAGGCCCGTCGGGTCGGCGCCCTCGGCGCCGCCGGGCCAGCTGGCGACGAGCCCCAGCAGCAGGGCGACGAGCAGCGCCCGGAGCGCGGTCATGGCCCTCATGGTCGCTTGAGAGGCCGGGCGAATGCAAGAGCGGCGCGCGACAATCCGCTTGACCGACGGCGCGACGGGGGAGACGATCGGCGCCGAGGAGGAACGCGATGCCGCTCGAGATCAAGACCGCCGAGGAGCTCGTGGACCCCGAGCTGGAGGCGCGCTGGGCCGCCCGCCGGGCCGACCGGCGGCGCAGCACCCTGCAAGACGTGCTGCGCCGGTTCGTCGAGGGCCCGGGGGCGGTGGCGGTCGAGGACATCTGCGCCGGCCTCCCCGGCCGGGATGCCGAGGCCATCCGAGCGGACCTGACCGAGCTCCACGAGAAGGACCTGCTCCTCCTGCGAGACGGGCGCGTCGAGCTGGTCTACCCGTTCTCGGCGGCGAAGACCGCCTTCACGGTCGTCCTCGGCGACGGCCGAGAGCGCCATGCGTGCTGCGCGATCGATGCGCTCGGCATCGCCCCCATGCTCGGACAGGCGATCACCATTCGGTCGGTCTGCCACCACTGCGGCAGCCCGCTGACCCTCACGGCGGGCCCCCAGGGACCCGGTGCAGACGCGGCGGGGGTGATGGTCTGGATCGGCCGCCGCCGCCAGGACGAGCGCCGCGTCTCGGATTCGCTCTGAACGACCCTCAACTTCTTCCGGTCGGAAGACCATCTCCGCGCGTGGCACGCGACCCATGCCGACTGGCCCGGTGCCGGGGCGACGGTCGCCGAGGCGTTCAAGCTGGGGCGACGCATCTTCGGCGACCTGCTGACGGGGTCGTGAGGATCTGCCGGCTCTAGGTGGCGAACGATGTCAAATCATTCGAGGCCAGCGAAGCGCACGTGAACATCACGACGGGTCGGCGGCGGTGGCCGATTCCGGTCATCCTGGTCGTCGCCGCGCTGGCCCTCGGGGCCGGCGTCCGCTCGAGCTTCTTCGGTCGCATCGGGCCCCAGCCGGACGGGACCGGCATCACGCCGAACCACTGGACGCTGACCCCGGCCGGGCTCCAGGTGGAAGTGGGCGACCGGCCCCTGGGCCTGGCCGCGACCCCGGACGGGCGCCACCTCGTCATCTCGAACAACGGCCAGGGCGTGCAGAGCCTGGTCCTCTTCGACACCGCCACCCAGCGGGTGGTCCAGGTGATCCCGTACGCGAGCCCGGAGGCGCTCTTCCTCGGCGTCGCCGTCACCCCGGACGGCCGGCGCGTCTACGCCTCGGCGGGCGGCAACAACAAGATCCGCGCGTACGAGTTCGATGGCCGGGCGCTCCGCGCGCGCGCGCCGATCGTGCTCGGCGACCGGAAGGCGCGGATCTTCCCCGCCGGCCTGGCGGTCTCGCCGGACGGCGGCACCCTCTACGCGGCGCTCAACCTCGACAACGCGGTGGCGTTCATCGACACCGCGGCCCGGCGCGTGCGCCTCACCGTTCGCCTGGCGCCGCCGGCGCGGCCGGACGACATCGGGACCCTGCCCTATGCCCTCCTGCTGGTCGGCCGCAAGCTCTACGTCTCGGAGTGGAACGGCGGCGGCGTGAGCGTGATCGACACGGACCGCGGGACCCTGCTCCGCCGCATCCCGACCGGCGGGCACGCCAGCGGGCTCGCCCTGTCGCCGGACCGCGGTCGCCTCTACGTGGCCAACGCCACCAGCGACACCGTGAGCGCGATCGACCCCGCCACCGACACGGTGATCGGCACCGTCGATCTCACCCCGTACCCGGGCGCTCCCATGGGCTCCATGCCCAACGCGGTGGCCGTCTCGCCGGACGGGAAGACGCTGTACGTGGCGAACGGGGGGAACAACGACGTGGCCGTGGTGGAGACCGCCACCCTCGCCATCCGCGGGCTCATCCCGACCGCCTGGTTCCCGAGCGCCCTCGCCGTCTCCCCGGACGGCCGCCTGCTCTACGTGGCCAACATGAAAGGCCTGGGCGCCGGCCCCAACCCCCGCGGCCCGAACCCCGAGCGGCGCGTCCCCGGCGAGCAGTTCATCGCCAGCATGGCCCGGGGCACCCTGTCGGTCATCGACGTGCCGGACGCCGAGACCCTGAGCCGCTACACCGCGCAGGTGGTGAAGAACAACGGCTTCGACGAGACCCATCAGGTGCTCACCCGGACCCCCCAGGCCACGACGCCGCACGCGGTGCCCCGGCGGGTCGGCGACCCGAGCCTGATCCGCCACGTCCTCTACGTCATCAAGGAGAATCGGACCTACGACCAGATCCTGGGCGACCTCGCCCAGGGCGACGGCGACCCGGGCCTCGTCCTCTTCGGCCGCGACGTCACCCCGAACCACCACGCCCTGGCCGAGACCTTCACCCTGTTCGACCACTGCTACGCCGATGCCGAGGTCTCCGCCGACGGGCACAACTGGTCCACCGCCGCCGTCGCCACCGACTACGTGCAGAAGACGTGGCCGGCCAACTACTCGGGCCGGAACCGGTCGTACGACTTCGAGGGCGGCTCGAGCGCGCCGGCGCCGCTCGGCGGCTACCTGTGGGAGTACGCCGCCCGGGCCGGCGTCAGTTACCGGGTCTATGGCGAGTTCAACGCGTTCACCGCGCGGCCGCCCGCCATCACCCCGGCGCCCTTCGCCAAGGCGCTCGACGGGCATCTCTCCCCGACCTATCCCGGCTACGACCTCACGATCACCGATCAGGCCCGCGTGGATGCCTGGAAGGCCGAGTTCGACGACTTCATCCGCACGGGCACGGTACCCGCGCTCATGATCCTCCGGCTCCCCAACGACCACACCGCCGGGACGCGCCCGGGTCTCGCCACGCCCAAGGCGATGGTGGCCGACAACGACCTGGCCCTCGGTCGGATCGTGGAGGCCGTGTCCCGGTCGCCAATCTGGCCGGCCACCGCGATCTTCGTCATCGAGGACGATGCCCAGAACGGCCCCGACCACGTGGACGCGCACCGGACGGTGTGCCTCGTCGCCTCACCCTACGCCCGGCGCGGGTACGTGGACCACACCATGTACTCCACGGTGTCGATGCTGCGGAGCCTCGAGCTGATCCTCGGCCTGCCCCCGATGAGCCAGTTCGATGCCGCGGCCACCCCCATGTTCGCCGCGTTCACCGACGCGCCGACCCTCGCGCCGTATCAGGCCCTCACCCCGACGCAGCCGCTGGGGGAGCGGAACGGGCCCGACGCGTACCGGGCGGAGGACTCGCTGCGGCTGGCCCTCGAGCGCGCCGACGAGGCCGACGAGGCCGCCTTCAACGCCATTCTCTGGCACGCGATCAAGGGGCCCGACGTCCCGATGCCGCCGGCCCGGACGGCGTTCCGTCCGCACCCGCTCCAGGACGACGACTAGGGCTAGCTTGCGGTGATCCCGCGCAACGCGCTGCTTAACCTCGTCGGGCAGCGACCCCATTTGGACTTCGTGTTCCTACTTCGGTACTGAGTGTCCCACGCCCGCTCGTGCCGCACTGACTCGCCACCTCGCCGCCTCGGATCGGGCCCGGAGGCGACCACGGCCGGTCCGTGGGCGGCTCCCCGCGTGACCACGGCGTATCCGTGCGGATACGCAGCGCGGCGTGGCGTCCGGGCCCAGC
>DASYUM010000017.1:0-2538 GCA_036001225.1 Candidatus Methylomirabilota bacterium
AACATCCCGGTGGCGGATCAGATCCCCAGGGCGGCCGTCGGGGAGGGGCGCCGGCGGAACGTAGAAGGCGTCCTCGCTCATGGGCGGGGCTGGCCCGGCCGGGACTGACGCGAACGGCTCGGCAGCCGACGCGATGGGCCCACCTCCGAGCAAGAGCAGCCCTACGGTGCCAAGGGCGACAGCGCGACGGGCGTCTCGTAGCGCCATATCGTTCCCTCCCTCTCCGGCCCGGCCTCGGCCGTCCAAAGGAATTGCAGTGGGAACGTCACCGGCTGTCAACGGAGCCTGGTCGATGTGTGATGGCAGTGACATCTATGAAGGAGCGCCCAGTGTCAAGAGCGCTCCTCGGAGAGGAGCTCCGCTTTGTTTGTGCTGGTGGGGAGGCCTGTCCAGGTTTTTGGCGCGCCGAGATGGCCGTGCTGGTCGCCCGCTGAGGGAGGGCGGTCAAGGCCGGCCGAAGGCCGCCCGGAGGGGAAGCCTTGACGGCCCGGTCAGCTGCCGTCGACATGCTGGGATCGGGAAGCCCGACAAGGGCTTCCTTACGTGCGTCTGGCCGTTGATCTCCTGGGGGGTGGGGGGGTGAGGACGCGTTGGGCCCGTTCCAGGTCCCGAGGGGTTACTCGGGGGCGGCATCGCCGGTTGCTCGGGTGCCGGACATCTATGCGCCACGCGGGTGGTGGCATGGAATGGTGCGGCCGCAGCCAGGCGGGTTCAATCAGTAAAGCGACCTCGCCGGGGTGGGGGTCATGTCACAGGGCGAACTCGCGCTCTGGCTGCGTCCGAGCTGACTCACCCGGCGTCGGCCAGGCAACGGATCTCGCCGTCGCGCAGGCCGTAGTAGACGAGGGTGAGAAGTTTGCGGGCGGCGGCGACCCGGCCGATGTTGCGGTTGTTGCGCCGCTCGGCGATCCGGTGCGACGTCGCCTGGAGGAAGGTTCCGCCCCGGTTGCGGCTGATCGCCTCGATGGCCGCCCACCGGACGAGCTTGGAGCCCTGTTTGGTGATCGAGCCCCGCTTGACGGTGGTGTCCGACTCGCGGTGGCGAGGCGTCAGCCCGGCCCAGCAGGACAGCTTGTCGGCGGCGGGGAAGCGGGTGACGTCGCCGATCTCGGCGGTGAACACCGCCCCGAGGACCGGTCCAACGCCCGGGATGGCCTGGATGGCCCGGTAGCCGGCGTGGCCGTCGAGTCGCTTGGCGATGTGGCCCTCGAGCATCTCGACCTCGCCGTCGTAGACCTCGATCAGTTCCCGCAGCGACTCCACCCGCAGGGCGTAGGCCTCGCCCAACCGGCACGCGTCGAGCAGGGCTTGCCCCTTGGCGCCGAACAGGTCGCTCATCGGGACCCGGACCCCTTCCTTGGCCAGCACGGCGTGGACCTGAGCCTTGAGCCCGGAGCGCAAGGCGACGAGCTTGGCTCGGTAGCGGACGAGTTCCCGCAACTCGCGCACCTCGGCCGGGGGGATCCACGACTCGGCCAGGCGGCCCAGCCGGAGCAGATCGGCCAGATCGGCGGCGTCGCGCTCGTCGTTCTTGACCCGCCGGTGCCCCCAGTTGTTTCCCAACGGGTGGGCCAAGTGGACCCGGCCGCCGCACTCCCGCAGGTGGTCCGCCGCCCAGTACCACCCGTAGGTGGCCTCCAGGATCACCTCGGGGTCCGGTCCGGCCTTGGCCAACTCGAGACTGAACGCCACCGGGTCGTTCTCGATCCGGACCGTCTCCAGCTTCTCGCCCTCGGGCGTCATCCGCACGATCACGCTCCGGCGGCGGTGCAGGTCGATACCGACGTACTGTCGTTCCACGTTGGGGCCTCCCTTGTGGTCGGGATTGGTGTGAGAAGCCCCGAGTGTGACCACACTCGACTTCCTGCCACGAGCGGAGGCCCCAGCCTTCGACCTCGACGATCCCGCCATCCGATCCCGCCTCCACGGCTCGGCGCCCGGACCGCACCACCCAGCCCGTCACGCAGAAGCGGCGCCGCGCTCCTTCATCAGATCAGTTACCCCGGGCTCTGGCGAGCAACTAGTCGGCGACGCGAATCCTGTGGTCGCGCATGGCGCAGGGCGTCTGGATCGTGTTCCCCAACGCCGACGCCCTCCACGACGGCGAGGTCCACATCGCCAGCAACGGGACGGAGATCTTCGCCTCCCACAACCTCAACGACAACGCGCTTCCTCGTGCGGCCGAGGCCTGAGCCCCGCGGCCGTCAGCGCCGGGGCCGCCCGGGGCCGGAAATGGGCGGCAACGACGGCTTCGCCGGGCGAGGCCGCTCCATGCGCAACACGACGTGGTCGGCGCCGGCCTTGCGGTCCTTCTCCTGCCACCCGGCGGCTTCCAGGTGGGCGAGCTCGGCCGCCGCGCCCTTGCGCAGCTGATGACTCCCCGGGCTCTTGGTGTAGAGCCGCACGACGGTGACCTCGACGGGCACGTCCACCACGGATCCTCCCGAAACAGTCGACCTCGCGGCGCGCTGGTCGGCCCGGCCCTGCGAGTGAGCCGCGCGCGGTCATGCTCGGGAGGGGGCGACCGATGCCGGCCGC
>DASYUM010000018.1:0-28491 GCA_036001225.1 Candidatus Methylomirabilota bacterium
GGAACTGCTCCCAGATCCGGCGCGAGAAGTAGCCGATCTGGAGGAAGTAGAAGAGCCGCTCCAGCCCTACGCCGCGGCCGCCCCGGCGGATGGCCAGCTCCAGCTCGGAGGCGTCGGCCAAGAGCAGCAGCTCGGTCAGCGGATCGACCTCGGGCGCGCCCTCGGCCAGCAGGCGCTCGAGGAGATCCTGGGCCCACGGGTCCTTGCGACCGAGGGCCTTGGCCGTCTCGACCCCCAGCGCTTTGAGGTCGAAGAAGTACAGATCGAAGAGCCGGTCGAAGGCGGCGAGGTCGCGGGCCTCCTTCACAAGGGTCGCGGCGAGGGCGGTCCGGAACGTGTCGCGGTCGGCGAGGCCGACCTCGGCTGCGGCCTGCAGGGCGTCCAGCGCCTCCATGGTGGACACGCGGATCTCGGCCCGCCGAAGATCGCCGATGAACTCGAGGATCCGCTCATCCATGGAGACCAGCCCGGGCGCCGCCGCCGAAGCGTGCGACCTACAGGTTGTCCTGGGCCACCACCTGCCGCTCATGGACGATGAGCGACTGGCCGGAGAAGCTCAACAGACCCTGCTGGGCGAGCTGGCGGATGATCCGGGACGTCGTCGCCCGCGTGGTCCCGGCCAGCGCGGCGATGTCGCGCTGGCGGGGCGCCTTGGCGAAGACGAGGTGTTCGCCCTCCCGGCGCGCGTGCTGCTCGGAGAGCTTGAGGATGCCGCGAACGATGCGGCCGGCGGCGTCCACGGTGGCCAGCGTGCTGATCTGCTTGTCGGCCTCCCGCAGGCGGCGACACAGCTCGATGAGCAGCTTGCGGGCGACCGCGCCGTTGGAGTCCAGAAGCCGGAAGAAGGCGTCCTGAGGCAGCTCGAGCACTTCGGTGCGGGCGGCGGCGATGGCGTCGGCCGACCGCGGGCGGCCGTCGATGAGGGAGAGCTCGCCGAAGTAGTCGCCGGGGCCCAGCTCGGCCAGCACCACCTCCCGACTCTGGCGGGAGAGCGAGATCTTGATGAGCCCGGCTGAGACCAGGAAGAACGACCGGCCCGGTTCGCCGGCATGGAACACGTAGGTGTCCTTGGGGACGTCACCGCGCCGGAACGCGTTGGCCAGCGTCAGTCGGTCGGCCAGGGCCAGGTCGCCGAACAGGGACGTGCGCTTCAGCATCGCGGAGACGACGGTCTCGGTGGTCATGGCGGGCCTCCCGCGCCGGGCCGACCCCCGAGCAGATCAAGGACGTAGGTAGGGCGAGCTGCAGGACGTCGCGGGGCCGGGGTCCCGCCGCCCGAGGCGAGCCGCCCGAAGTTGAGGCGCGCCGACGACCGAGGACGCAGAGGTGCGACGGGGTTCGGCACGGCGCTAGAGGTCGGCCAGGACCTTGTCCAGGCTCGCCTTCACGCGCTCGAGGTCCCGCTCGTATTTGACCAGGAGCGTGAGGGTCGCCTCGACCAGGTCGGGGTCGAGCCGATCGGCGTTGAGGATCGTGAGCGAGCGCACCCAGTCGAGACTCTCGGAGATGGAGGGAGCTTTGCGCAGCTCGAGGGCGCGGATGCGCTGCACCGCGGTCACCACCTCCCCGGCCAGCCGTTCGCTCGCCTCGGGCACCTTGAGGCGGATGATCGCCAGCTCTTCGGCGGCGGCGGGAAAGTCGATGAAGAGGTGGAGACACCGGCGCTTGAGCCCGTCGGTCAGCTCGCGGGCGTTGTTGGAGGTGAGGATGACCATGGGGATGTGGCGGGCCTTGATCGTCCCCAGTTCGGGCACCGAGACCTGCCAGTCGGAGAGCACCTCGAGCAGGAAGGCCTCGAACTCGACCTCGGCCTTGTCGATCTCGTCCACCAGGAGCACCACCGGCTCGTCGGCCAGGATCGCCCCCAGGAGCGGCCGGGGAGAGAGGAAGCGATGGGAGAAGAAGGCGTCCTCCTGGCGCGCCACCCGGTCCACCGCGTCGGCCAGCGAGGGGGCGTCGGTGATCAGCTCCCCGATCCGCTCCCGCAGGATCTGGGTGTAGAGGAGCTGCTTGGCGTACCTCCACTCGTAGAGGGCCTTGGCCTCGTCCAGCCCCTCGTAGCACTGCAGCCGGATCAGCGGGCGGTGGAGGACCTCCGCCAGGACCTTGGCCAGCTCGGTCTTGCCGACCCCGGCCGGCCCTTCGACCAGGATCGGGCGGTTCATGCGGGCCGCCAGGAAGACGACGGTGGCGATACGGCGGTTCGTGATGTATTGGCTGGCGCGGAACCGATCCTGGATCTTCTCGACCGACTCGAACATCCGCGACTCCTTACCGCGACTCCTTAGGTAGAAGCCCCGTGGACACAGTCCTTGCATGATACACGCGGGGGGCCGCCGGCGCCAACTCGGGAGAGCCGAGCCGATTCGGGGGCCCTCCCGGCTCCCCGGCTCTGGCGCGGTCAGCCGCGCGGCCGTCGCGGGCTTGTCCCCCTGCGGGTGCCCGGTATACTTCCCTCCGTGAGTGACCCCGACGCCGAGGCGCGCGGCTACCACCGGCGCCAGCTTCTCCTGGCCGTTGCGTCCTTTCTCCTGACGGTCGTCGTCCTCGCCATCTGGCAGGGGTCGGGCGCGGCCGGGGCCTTGGCGGCGATGCTCGAGCAGCGGCTCGGAGCGCGGGCGGCAGTGGTGGCGCTCATGCTGGCCGTCGTGGGGGGCTCGACCGCGTTCGCCACCCTCCCGCTCGACGTCGTCCGTGGGTTTCTGCTGCCCCGACGGGCCGGCCTGCTCAGTCAATCCTTCCGAGGCTGGCTCGCCGACCGGGCCAAGGGGCTGGCCCTGGGTGGGGCCCTCGGCCTGGCCGCATTCGAGCTCTTCTACGGCCTGTTGGCCTGGAGTCCCCGCTGGTGGTGGGTCGCGGGCGCCGCCGCGCTCGCCGTCGGCAGCGCGCTGCTCACCGCCATCGTGCCGATCTGGATCGTTCCGCTCTTCTACCGTCTGACCCCGCTCGACGACCCGGTCCTTCGCGGGCGCGTCCTCGCGCTGGCGGGTCGGGCCGGCGTCGCCGCCGCCGAGGTCGTGGTGGCCGACTTCTCGCGCAAGGGGCGGACCGCCAACGCCGCCGTGATCGGGCTCGGCCGGACCCGGCGGATCCTGCTGAGCGACACCCTGCTCTCGGGGTTCACGCCCGAGGAAGTCGAGGTGGTGCTGGCCCACGAACTGGCCCACCACGCGCGCGGCCACCTTCGCCAGGCGCTGGCGTTGCAGGCAATCCTGCTGGTCGTGGTCCTGGCCCTCGTCCAGGCGGGACTGGCCCTGGCCGGTCCGCCGCTGGGTCTCCGCGATGCCGCTGATCCGGCCGGCCTCCCCGTGCTGGCCCTCCTCCTCGCGGTCATCGGCGTCCTGGTCACCCCGCTGGCCGCCGCCTGGTCGCGCCGCCTCGAGCGGCAGGCCGACGCCGACGCCCTCGCGGTGACACGGGCACCGGCGGCGTTCGTGGCGGCCATGGAGCGGCTCGGGCGGCTCAACCTCGCCGAGCGCCGCCCACACCGGCTCAAGGAGTGGCTCTTCGCCACCCACCCCTCGCTCGAGCAGCGCATCGCGTTCGCGCGGGCCCTGGAACCGACACTCCGGGGAGCGGCCTGACGTGGCCCGGTCCACCCGACGCGCGTCCTCCGGCCGGCCGCCGCGCCGAGACCCGAGCCGATCAAGGACGCAGGGCCGAGGACGCAGAGATGCGACGGGGATCGGCGCGGCACGGGCCGAGCTGCGCCGGCTGGTCTCCCAGCGGGCCGGGCTGATCGTGCCGGGCGCCTACGACGGCGTGTCGGCCCGGCTCGTCGAGCAGGCGGGGTTCCCGGCGGTCTACATGACGGGTTACGGCACCTCGGCCTCCCGGCTCGGCCTGCCCGACCTCGGGTTCGCCGGCCTCGGCGAGATGGCGGAGAACGTCCGCCAGCTCGCCGGCGCAGTCCGGATCCCGCTCATCGCCGACGCCGACACCGGGTACGGCGGGCCGCTGGCCGTCCAGCGTACCGTCCGCGCCTACGAGGCGGCCGGGGCCGCCGCGCTCCATCTCGAGGACCAGGTCTGGCCCAAGCGGTGCGGCCACCTCGCCGGCAAGGAAGTCGTGCCGGCCGAGGAGATGGTGGACAAGCTCCGGGCGGCTGTCGAGGCCCGGACCGACCCCGATCTCTTGCTGATCGCCCGGACCGATGCGATCGCGGTGACGGGCTTCGAGGATGCGCTGGCCCGGGCCGAGGCGTACGCGAAGGCGGGCGCCGACGTCCTCTTCGTCGAGGCGCCGACCACGGTGGCCGAGGTGGAGGCGATCCCGCGCCGGCTGGACCGCCCCTGCCTCTTCAACTACGCGCCCGGCGGGCGGAGCCCGCTCCTGCCGCTCGGACGGCTCCGCGCGCTCGGCTACGCGATCATCCTGCTTCCCGTCCAGACGCTCTTCGCCGCCGCCCGCGCGATGGCCGAGTACCTGGGGGCGCTCCGGAAGAGCGGGGAGGTCGCCGCCCTCGACGACCGCCTCATGCCCTTCGCCGACTTCAACCTGCTCTTCGACGTGCCGACGCTGCTCGAACGGGAGCGACGCTTCCGCGCCGGCGCCGACGCGTCCGGCCAAGCCCCGAGTTGACACCAACGCGCGGGCCGTGGGAGCGTTAACGCCATGGCTGGCCCTGTTCTCTGCCCGGCGTGTCGCTTCGAGAACACGGCCGCCGCCAAGTTCTGCGGCGCCTGCGGAGCCCGGCTGGCGGCCGGCTGTCCGCAGTGCGGCACCGAGAACCCGCCCACCTTCAAGTTCTGCTCGGAGTGCGGCACCGCGCTCACCGGCGCGGCCCCAGCGCCGACCACGTCGCCGCCGACGGCGGCCGCGCCGAAGGACGCCGTCTTCCGGCTCCAGGAGGCCAAGCTCGCCACCTACACGCCTGCCCACCTGGCCGAGAAGATCCTGACCTCCCGGGCGGCGCTGGAGGGCGAGCGCAAGGCGGTCACCGTCCTCTTCGCCGACGTCGTCGGGTTCACCGAGCTGGCCAGTCGGCTCACGCCGGAGGACATCCACACGGTGATGGACGGTTGCTTCGAGCGGCTGTCAGAAGCCGTCCACCGCTACGAGGGGACGATCAATCAGTTCACCGGCGACGGGATCATGGCCCTCTTCGGCGCGCCCATCGCCCGCGAGGACCACGCCGAGCGGGCGCTGCACGCCGCCCTCGCCATCCAGGCCGCCATCGCCGCGTACGGCCAGGCCCTGGCCCGCGAGAAGGGGATCGAGTTCCGGATGCGGATCGGCCTCCACAGCGGCACCGTGGTGGTCGGCCGGATCGGCGACAACCTCCGGATGGACTACACCGCCCAGGGCGACACGGTGAACCTGGCCGCCCGGCTCGAGCAGGGCTGCCCGCCGGGGCGGGTGCTGGTCAGCGAGACCACCCGCCGCCTGGCCGAGGCGGCCTTCACGTTCCAGGCGGTGCCGCCGCTGGCGGTCAAGGGCAAGACGGCGCCGGTCACCGCGTTCGAGGTCGAGCGGCGGCGGGAGCAGCGGGCGCGCGTCGAATTGGCCGCCGAGCACGGGCTGACGCCGCTGGTCGGCCGTGAGCGCGAGCTGAGCGCGCTGACCGAGGGCTTCGCCCGGGCCCGCGAGGGCCGCGGCCAGGTGGTCGGCATCGTCGGCGAGGCTGGGGTCGGCAAGTCGCGCCTCCTCTACGAGTTCCAGCGCGGGCTGCGAGGGCAGGCGCTCTACCTGGAGGGCCGCTGCATCTCCTGGGGCCAGGCCACCCCGCTCTTTCCGCTGGTGGGGATGCTCAAGCGGGGGCTGCGGATCGAGGAGGACGCCCGCGACGAGGTGGTCCGCGAGCGGGTGATCCGCGGTCTCCAGCGGGCCGGCGCCGAGGAGCGGTACGTGCCGTTCCTCCTCAATCTCCTCGGCGTCGAGACCGACGACCCCGCCGTCCAGGGCATCGCCGCCGAGGCCAAGCGGCGGTACACCTTCGAGGCCCTCCGCACCCTCACCCTGGCCGGGAGCGCCCGCCGGCCGATCGTGTTCGCCGTCGAGGACCTCCACTGGGTCGATCAGCCCTCCCAGGATTTCTTCCGCTACCTGGCCGAGCAGAGCGGGCGGGCCGCGGTGCTGATCGTCGTCACCTATCGCCCCGGCTACGTCCATCCCTGGGGCGACAAGTCCTACTACTCGCAGATCGCCCTGGCCCCGCTCTCGGACGGGGACAGCCAGCGGGTCGTCGAGTCGGTCCTCGGCGTCCGCGCGCTCCCCGAGGAGATCAAGACGCTCATCTGCCAGAAGGCGGAGGGAAACCCCTTCTACCTGGAGGAGATCACGCGCTCCTTCCTCGACACCGGCGTCCTCACCCGCGTCAACGGCGGCTACGTCCTGGCCCGGGCGGTCACGCCGCAGGACGTCCCCGACACCGTCCAGGGCGTCATCATGGCCCGCATCGACCGGCTGGCCGAGGCGCGGAAGCGGACGATCCAGACCGCCGCCGTCGTCGGGCGCGAGTTCCCGCTGCGGCTCTTGCGGCAGATCTCCGACATCCAGGAGCGGCTGGAGGAGGCGCTCGCCGGGCTCCAGTCGCTCGAGTTCATCTACGAGAAGACGCTCTTCCCCGACCTCGAGTACGTCTTCAAGCACGCCCTCGTCCAGGACGTCGCCTACGGCAGCCTGCTCCGGCCTCGCCGCCGGGCGCTCCACGAGCTGGTGGGCCGCGGCATCGAAGAGCTCTACCCTGACCGGCTCGACGAGCACGTGGCCGAGCTGGCCCACCACTTCGCCCAGGGCGAAGTCTGGCCGAAGGCCTTCGAGTACGCCCGCCGGGCTGGCGACCGCGCCCGCGCCCTCTTCGCCAACCGCGAGGCCATCCACCACTACACCCAGGCGCTGGAGGCGGCCGCGCGGATGAGCCCGCCGCCGGGCGACGCCGAGCTGCTGGCGATCCACGAGGCCCGGGGCACGGTCTGGCACCTCCTCACCAACTACGACGCCGCGGTGGCCGACTTCGAAGCAATGCAGGCGGCGGCCCGCCGCCTCGGCGACCGGGTCAAGGAAGGCGAGGCGCTGTGCAACCAGGCGGGCTCTCATTGGTGGCGCTTCTCCCAAGCCCACAAGGGGCTGGTCGAGAAGTGCGCCCGGGAGGCGATGGCGATCGCGGAGGAGACGGGCGACGAGCGCATCCTGGCTCGGGTCCTCTCGTCGCTGGGGATGGTCAGCCAGAAGGACGGCGACCTGCGCGAGGCCGACGCGAAGCTGCTCCGCTCGGCGGAGATCTGTCAGCGGCGGGGGTTCGCGGGCCCGCTGATCACCAACCTCGTCTGGCTGGGCGCCCAGGCCCATTGGCGGGGCGAGTCACAGCGCGCGCTCGACTACGAGGCGGAAGCCGAACGGCTGGCCCGGCAACAGCACGAGGGCTTCTCGGAGATGGTGGCGCACTGCTTCCGGTGCAACGCGCACGCCGCCCTGGGCGAGTGGGAGATCGCGTTTCAGGCCCTCGACGAGGTGATGCGCAAGGCGCGGGAGCGAGAGAACAAATACGCGGCGGCGCGGGGGACCAACACGCGCGGCGCCTTCCACCACGAGCTGGGCGATCTCCAGCGGGCCATCGACCTCAACCGGGAAGGGATCGAGCTCGGCCGGGCGGCGAAGATCCCGAACACGGAGATCTACAGCACGATCAACCTGGCCCGCGATCATTTGGCGCTCGGCAACGCCGGGCAAGCCGGCCAGATCCTGCGGGAGACGGCCGAGCGACTGCGCAGCGGCTTCTTCGACTCGCACCTCTGGGCCTGGAAGATCCGGGTCGGCGTCATGCTCGGTCGGCTCGCGCTCCTGGAGGGGGAGCCGGATCGCGCGCAGCCTCACCTCGGCGACGCCCTGGAGCTGGCCGAGCGGATCGAGTACCGCAAACAGATCGCCGAGGGGCGCCGGCTCCTGGGCGAGCTCCTGCTCGCCGGGGGGCAGACGGCCGAGGCGCTGGCCGAGCTTCGGAAGGCGTTCGCCATCGCCCAGGCCACTCGGTATCCACGCCTGATCTGGGAGACCGGCGCCGAACTGGGTCGGGGGCTGGCGCGGGCGGGCCAGGAAGATGACGCCCGCAACAGCTACACCCTGGCCCTGCAGGCGCTGACCGGCATCCTGCCCCGGATCCCGGACTCACGCTTCCGGGAGACGCTGCTCGCGTCCGAGCCGGTGGCGCGGCTCCGGGATGAGGCGCGGGTGCTCGGCGTCCCCCTCTGATCGCGCCGCGGGAGGAGATCATGACCGACGTGGAGTCGCTCAAGTCGCGCGCCGCCGACGCCGTGGAGCAGGTCGCCGAGGAGCTGTGGGACCTCGCCCTCCGCATCCACGCCCATCCCGAGCTGTGCTACCAGGAAGAGCGGGCGGCCGCCTGGCTCACCGAATTCCTGGAAAAGCGCGGCTGCCGCGTCGAGCGCGGCGCCGGCGGCCTGCCGACGGCCTTCCGGGCCGAGGTGGCGGGCGCGGGCCCCGGCCCGACCGTCGCCATCCTCGCCGAGTACGACGCCCTCCCCGGCATCGGGCACGCCTGTGGCCACAACATCATCGCGACCGCCGCCGTCGGGGCCGGTGCCGCGGCGGCCGCGGTGGCGGAGGGGGGACGGTTACCCCTCCGGGGCCGGCTGGTCGTGATCGGCACGCCGGCCGAGGAGGGCGGCGCTGGCAAGGTGCGACTGCTCCAGGCGGGGGTCTTCCGCGACGTGGACGTCGCGATGATGATCCACCCCCGCAGCCGGACGCGGTTATGGCGGCCCTCGCTCGGGCTGACCAAGGTCAAGGTGGAGTACTTCGGCAAGGCCGCCCACGCCGCCTCGGCGCCCTGGCGCGGGGTCAATGCCCTCAACGCGGTGATCGGGCTGTTCAACGCCCTCGACGCCATGCGGCAGCAGCTCCGGCCCGAGGCCCGGGTCCACGGCGTGATCACCGCCGGCGGCCAGCAGGCCAACATCATCCCCGAATACACGGCGGCCGAGTTCTATCTCCGCGCGCCCGACAAGGAGTACCTCGGCGAGCTGCGGCGGCGCTTCGAGGCGGCTGCCGAGGGCGCCGCCCTCGCGACCGGCTGCCGGGGGCAGGTGAGCTTCGACCCGATCATCCACGATCCCCTGAGGACCAACCACACCCTGCTCGCGGTCTTCGCGAAGAACCTCGAGCGGATCGGGTTCCCGGTGGATCCCGACGACGCCGGTGGCTACGGCTCGACCGACGCCGGCAACGTGAGCCACGCCCTGCCCATGATCCACCCCTACATCCGCGTCTCGGCCGACGACGTCCCGAACCACTCCCGCGAATTCACGGAGGCCGCCGCCTCCCCGCGGGCCCGCGCCGGCATGCTCGCGGGCGCCAAGGCGCTCGCGCTCACTGCGCTGGACCTGCTGGCCGAGCCGAGGACCGTCGAGGCGGCCAAGTCCGAGTTCGCGCGCCCGGCCTGAAGCGGGCGCTGGCGTGACCTCGCCCCCCGACGCGGTCCCGTACCTGACCGCCGCCGCGGCGCGGCTGGCGCCCGAGTTGGACGCGCTCTCTCGCCGCATCCACGGCCATCCCGAGGTGGGCTTCCTGGAGGTGCAGGCCGCCGCCTGGCTCGGCGAGTACCTCGAGACCCACGGCTACGTGGTGGAGCGCGAGGTCGGTGGCGTCACCACCGCGTTCCGGGCGACCCTGGCCGACGGGGACGGCCCCACGGTGGCACTCCTGGCCGAGTACGACGCGCTGCCCGTCGTCGGCCACGGCTGCGGCCACAACCTGATCGCGGCCGCGGCGGCCGGGGCCGCCGCCCTCCTGGCCGCCACGCGCGGCCGCTCCGGGCGTGGGCGAGTCCAGGTGATCGGCACCCCCGCCGAAGAAAGCGGCGGGGGCAAGATCGCCCTCCTCGACGCCGGGATCTTCCGCGGGGTCGACGCGGCGCTGATGATCCACCCCTTCTCCCGGACGCGGATCCATGAAGAGCTGCTCGGGCGCCGCAAGCTGACGGTCGAGTTCGTCGGCAAGCCGGCCCACGCGGCCGCGTACCCGGACGAAGGGATCAATGCGCTCGACGCCATGGTGCTGCACCTCCAGGCCGTCGGCGCCCTGCGCCAGCAGCTCCGGCCGACCGCGCGGATCCACGGCATCGTCACCCACGGGGGCGACGCGCCCAACATCATCCCCGAGCACACGGCGGCGGTCTTCTACGTTCGGGCCAAGACCCGCGACTACCTGCGGGAGGTCGTGACGCGGTTCGAGGCCTGCGCCGAGGGGGCGGCCCGGGCGACGGGCTGCCGGGTAACGGTCACGCCCGAGACGTTCGTCTACGAGCCCATGCGCGCGAACCGCACGCTCGCCGCGCGCTTTGGCGCCCACCTCGCCACGATGGGGGTCGAGGAGGACCCGCCACCGCCCCGGCCGGCCCTCGCGTCATCCGACGTCGGGAACGTGAGCCAGGCGCTGCCGACCATCCATGCGTGGATCGGGATCCTACCCGCCGGCGCCCCGGACACTCCGATCCACACCCGGGAGTTCCGGGACGCCGCCGCCACCGACCACGCCCACCAGCGGATGCGGGCCGCAGCCTGCGCGCTCGCCCTCACCGCGCGCGACGTTCTCGCCGAGCCCGACCTCCGGCGAGCCGCGCACGAGGAGTTCGTCCGGGCCGGCTAGCCTCCCTCGCGGTTCACCGGCATCGAGCTTCGCACGTCTTCATCACTCTCGCGGGAGGGAGTCATCGATGGCGCGGCACTGGAAGCGCCTGGCAGCCAGGGTGGTCCCGGTCGGAGCGGTCGTCATCATCCTGGCCGGATGCGGGGGCGGCGGGGGCGGCCCCGCGGCGCCGGCCGCCGGCTTCCCGGTCATCAGCGACCTCGCGGTCAGCGCGCAGCCGCAAGGCTGCAGCACCGCCTCCGGCCTGGCGGGGACCGTGCTGGCGATCACCCTCAGCTACCGGGACTCGGACGGCGACACGGGGACCGGCACGCTCCAGACCACCGGCACCTTCGAACCGTCGGGGAACTCGGGCGACCAGGACTTCAAGCTCCCCTCGGAGGCCACCGTCACCGGCACCACCGAGGGGACCATTCGAGCGTTCGTCTGCGTCCACTTCGGTTCGCAAACGGCCATCACCATCGGGGTCGCCGTCCTGGATGCCGGGGGGCACTCCTCCAACGTCCTCTCCAGCCGAGTGCCGGCACCCGCCGGGGCGCCGGAGGCGCCTCGGCAGGGCCGCTCCGGCGGCGCCATGGAGCGGCTCCGCCCCGGATGAGCGACCCCTGACCAAGCGCCGCGCCGGGGAGTATCCAGGCGGATACACCCCCGCCGGTGGCGCTCTTCCCGAGCCCATCTTGAGAACTCCGGCGGCATGACCTAGTCAGGCTTTCTCGCCGTCGGGTCCTCGGAGTTGGGGGGCACCTCCACTCCTGGTCGCCCACCCGCCTCCTTCAACGCCGTCTGAGCTTCCCCCCAATCATCCCGGCCAAGAGCCTGAGAAGCTCACGCCTGACTGCCGAGTTTCCCCCAACTGACTGCGTGCGGCGGACCCACCACGCCTCCGAAATCGTTGGTTTTCAACGAACTAAAGTTGGCCGGCCGGTTGCTTTCGAGTTCGTCGGCGATGAGGAATCACTGGCCGAAGGTTGGAGTGGTGACTCGAGGCCGGCCTTGACAGGCAGGCCGGTGATCAAGGAGGGGCACCCACATGGCGACGAAGGTGCGTCTGCTGGAACGTGACGCGCGGCCGTCGTGTGCGATGACGCGAGCGGCCGGTTTCCGTGCATGGTTCGTAGCATTTGTGGTGCTTGGCGCTTCCGCAGGATGCGCTACCAGCATCCCCCTGACGAAGCAGAGCCGGGAGACGACCAGCTCCGTCAGCGTGAAGGAAGACGTCAGCGTTCCTGACCAGATTTACTACCACGGGCCCGGACAGAGTCTCGGGATGGCTTTGGGCGTCGTCGGTGTACTCGTCGCAGAGGCTGCCGCGCAAGGTCCCAAGGGACAGCTGAAGGCCGCCATGAAGGAGGGCCACATTGATCTCGGGCAGATCGTTCGGGAACAGTTCGCCGCCGCATTGACCGAAGCCGCGGTCTTTCCCGCGATCATCGCAGACGGCGGAGAGGCGGAGTTCCAGCTCGAGGTCCGTATCTTCGGATTCGCCCGCCCGCCCGGCTTCTCCTCCAGGCTCAAACCGATGCTCGGGGTCAAGGGCACCCTGGCTCGGAGGGACGGCCCAATTCTCTGGCAAAAGTATGACTACGTGACGAACCTCGCCGACGAGACGCCTTCGCACACGCTGGAGGAATACCTTCAGACGCCGAAGCTAATTGAGGAATCCTTGACCGCCGCTGCGAAGATCGTGGCCCGAGAACTCATGAAGGATATGCGACAGAAGTGAAGCCATTCAAAGCGCCGGACATTGAAGCCCTGGTAGCGTTCCCGATCGAGGTGGAGGATGCGCTGCACCCCGGCACGGGGGGCCTACCCCGCGCGCCGCCGCCGGGCCCGATCACGACCATCCGACCGAGCGCGACTGACCACTTCGATGACTCCTGTGGTCGAGACCGGGAGACACGCGGACCACGCGCGGCTCCCGACGACCCAAGGGAGGGAGGTCATCCCATGATGAGACAACTGAGGCACTTCGCCAGTCGGGCGGTTCCGTGTGCGGCCATCGGCCTCGTCCTGGCCGCCTGCGGCGGTGGCAAGAGCGGCCCGGCCGCGCCCACGCCCGGCGTTCCCCTGCTCTCAAACCTCGTCGCCACGTTCCTGCAGGCTTGCACCTCCACGAGCGGCTTTACGGGCACGGTGCTTGCCTTCACCGTCGATTACAGAGATTCGGACGGAGACATCCGGGGCGGAACGCTACAGTCAACGGTCACACTCCAGCCCTCGAACACGTCCCAGGACCTGAACTTCTCCCTGCCCTCGGCCAACGCCACCGTCACGGGAACGACCGAGGGCCAGGTTCAGGCCGCGGGATGCCTCCGCTTCGGGAGCCAGACCGGTGGGCGCCTGTCGGTCGCGGTGGTGGATGCCGCCGGCCACTCGTCCAACGTGGTCGCGACCCAGCTCAACCGGCCGAGCGGCGCGCCCGAAGTGCCGCAAGGAGGGACAGACGGGGCGTTCGGTCCCCTGAACTGAGCGGCCGCGCGCTACTGGCGGCCCTCGAGCCAGCGGCGGGTCGAAACCCGCCGCTGGCCCGCCGCCGGTGGGGCTACCGACCCTTCGCTCGAGTCGAGAAGCCGACTTCCCAGTCCTCCCGGGTTTGCTCGTCGATCCAGCATCGCCACACGTACCGGGAGTCGGCCTGGAGCGGAAGCGGCCCGATGTTCAGCGCCACGACGACATCCAGCGGTGACCCGGCCTTGAGCCCCGCGGGTCGACCGGCTTCGAACTCGCCCGCGATCTCCACCGGCCGATCCCCGCCGGACGTGGGGGCGGTGACGGGGTGTCCATCGGCGTCGATGAGGGCCAACCGGAAGCGATGCTTCTTGTTGGCCTCGTCCCACGGGACTTCGACCTTCATCGCAATCGCCGAGGGTGTCGGCTCGGGTCCGATGATCGACCAGCCGCCGCCCAGGACGTACAGCTTCCCGTTCACGGCTTGGACGGCATCCGCCAGCAGCATCGTGAGCTTCATTCATTCGGCTCCGGCTGGACGGTCCGGTGCCCGGTGTCTCGGGCGAGGCCTTCGCTCCCGTGACTACTCGAAGGCCCGGCGGCGCTCGTCCGCGCGCCGCTCGGCCGCCAGCCGCTCCAGCTCGACCGCCGAGTGGTCCACGAAGCGCATCGCCTCGGCGATGGCCCGGTGTCCCGCCTGCTCGGCGATGAGGCGGTGCATCGTCTGGCAGACCCGCCGGTAGGCCGGGTGGCCCTGGGGCGTCGTCCGCAGCTCTAGGAGGTGCATGGCCTCCCGCGCGTTCAGCTCCATGTAGAAGCGAACCCGGTACGCCATCGCCACCGCGTAGGGGGCGATCAGGGTGAACTCGGCGGCGACGAGGGCGTCGTGGAGACCGGCCGAGGCGTCCATCACCCGCCGCCAGTCCGCACCGCCACCGGCGGCCTCCATCGCCTCCGGGACCGCGTAGCCCTGCCGGGCGGACAGCGGCTGCCACTCGAGGGTCAGCAGCCGGTGACGTTGGAGGTCGCGGAACGCCCCGTAGTCGGTCAGGACGTCGAAGCGGTAGCTGGTTCGCTCGAAGGCGCGTCCCGGCTTGTGGCGGCGATTCCCGCGCTCGCCCACGTAGGCGCCGAGGATGGCCGCCCGCTCGTCGACGGACATCCGCCGCGCCAGCGTCAGGAGCTGGTCGTCCGGTAGATCGGAGACGGCGTAGAGGGCAGCCGCGACGACCTTCACCTCGCCCTCCGGGTCGAAGTCGGTGAGGACGACCTCGGGCCGCGGCTCGGGCTCGATCCCGGCCAGGAGCTTCCCGGCCACCTCCCGGGTGGTGTCGCGGGTGTCGGCGAGGTAGCGCGACCACGCGCCCCCTCGCTCGGGGACGTCCACCCGGCGCAGGAAGGCCGGGATGACCTTGCGCAGCTCGGCCAGCATCAGGTCGGCGCAGGTCCGCGCCTCGGCCAGGGGATGCGCCCGCAAGCGGAGGAGGAGCGCCTCATAGGCCTGGCCGGTCCCATAGAGGCCGACGTTGGCCAGGGTCGCCGCCGGGAGGACCCCGCGCAGCGTGTCGAGGGCCTTCGCCCGGATCGTGCTGCGGTAGACGCCTTCGGGATCCGCCGGCTGCCGGGGATGGCGATGGCGGTAGAGCGCCTGGACCGGCTCGAGCCAGCGCCCGTAGATCTCGAAGGCCGAGTCGAGCGTTGCCACATATCGGTCGCGCAACTCGGGGACACCGCCAAGCTCCTCCGGCACGTGGTAGCGCCATCGCCCGCCCGGCCGATCGGTGTACGGGATGTAGCGGGTGGACTGCTCGAGGTAGGCCATCAGCCGCCCCCACTCGAGCTGCTTGGTGAGGATGTTGGACACGCCTTCGCAGGCGAGGTGGACACCGCCGAGCTGGGCGACCGAGTCGTCGCCATACTCGACGAAGACCCGCTCGTAGAGGCCCTCGGCCCGGGCCGTCCCCACCGCCGACGTCGGCGGGCCCCCGGCGGCTCCTTCCGCGAACTCATCGAGAAAGAGGCGGCGGAGCGATTTCGGCGACCGGGAGTAGCGGGCGAAGAGCGCGCCCTTCACGACCTCGGGGAGGTCGGTGAGCGCGAAGACGGGGCCGTCGAGGTTGGTGAAGTGGGGGACGAGCCGCGCCCGCTCGTCGGCGGTGAACGCCTCCGGGTCGGCCGGAATCACGGCCCCATCATAAACGACAACGCACCAGGCAACACCGGCTCCCGGTGGCCTGACCTCGCCGGTGCGCCGAAGCGTTCCGAGCGCGGGCTTTGCCCGCGCAACCTCTCCCTGGGGGAGGTTCCGAAGGGGGGCGAAGCCCCCCTCCGAACGCGAACCGGGGCCGCCGACCGAATCGGCGACCCCGCCCGTGTGAAGCGTCCGACTTAGCCTTCTGCGGTCCGCCCCTGACTCGGATAGTGTTGAGGGCCGGCCGGGCCGCCGGTATACACGCCGCCGGGCTCGGCCCGCTGGCTTCCGCTCTCCCGCCCCCGGCGCCCGGCGCCAGGCTGCCCGAAGTCGAGCAGCTCCCGGACCCACGAGGTGAGCGAGGGGACCAGCGCCGTCTCGACGGCGTCGCTCAGCTCATCGATGACCCGGTTGACGATGCCCTCCAGGCGGGAGCCCAACCGGGAAGCCGACTGGTTCACGGCCCGGCGGGCGCCGGCCATGACCTGGCTCGGCTCCTCGGCGGAGGCCGGCCGGCTGGGGGTCGGCGTCAGGGCCGATTCCCCGAAGGCCTCGACCGGCCGGTACGCGCCGTAGCCGTAACGCTCGGCGCCCGATCGCTCCTCGCCGTTACCGCGGACGAGGGTCGTGATGCCGCGGCCGACCAGCATCCCCAGGGCGACCGCGACGGTCAGGCTGGCGCCCGGGTAGCGGTTGACGTAGTGACGCCAGTCCAGGGTGTCCCCGACCTTGTCCCGCAGCTCCTCGACGGTGTCCCGGATTGAGGCTCGCGTGGTTTCCATCGTCTCCCTCAGGCGTACTTTGTCTACAACTCGTGCTTGATCCACCGCACATCCCTCCTGAGCTCCTCGACCGTCGCTTCCGGCACCAAGCGCTGGCGGCTCAGGCGGTCGCGCATCACGGCCAGGAGGATGCCGCCCCCGACCACCAGGCTGCCGCCGACGATGGCGAAGCCACCGGGCAGGGAGCCGACCAGTTCGCCGATCCAGAAGGCGAGGGCCAGGATCAGCAGGACGCTTCCCAGGACGGCCACCACCCCGCCGACAGCCAGGAGCGCCGTCCGCCGCGCAATCGCGGCCAGCTCCTCGTTCAGCTCGAGCTTGAGGAGCGCGAACTTCTGGTCGAGCAGGCGGAACGTCTCGCTGAGGAGCCGGTTGATGAGGCTCGCGAAGCCGGCGGCGCCGTTGGTTCCTTCGCCGCCAGCCTCGGCTCGGACCCGCCGCTCGTGGACGGCTTCCATGCCCGCTTACCGACGGCCGAGCGCGGTCAGCCAGCCGATGACCAGGCCGACGCCGGCCGCGATGCACAGCGCGGTCACCGGCTCCCGGCGCGTGTACGCGATGGCATCCTCTTTCATCCGGTCGAAGCCGGCCTCGCGGTACTCGGCGACCTTGTCCCGCGTCTGCTGGACGGCATCCTGGACGTACTCGGCGGCCTGCTCGGCCTGGGCCCGCGCCGTGTTGATGAACCCCTTGGCCCGGGCAGCAGCGATGTCGGTGACCCGCCCCGCCTCTTCGCTGACCAGGCGGATCGGGTCCTCACCGGGCGCACCCGGCTCGAAGATCGGCTCCCGCGTCCGCGACTCCCTGTTCGCGTCCATGACGGCCTCCTTTCGCTCGGCACACGTCGACGCTCGCACGACGACGCGCCGTGTCAAGGACCTGACTTCACTCTAGGGGACGCGCTCGGCCACCGCAAAAATCATACCGGTCGCGTGATCGGGCGGACTCGCGCCGGGCGAAGTCTCCGGCGACGCGAATCAGGACAGGACGGCGCGCAGCGTGGCGACCAGGACGACTCCCGCCGCGACCGAGAGGAGGAGGTTGCCGGTCCGGCGGGCCAGCCAGACGACCAGAACGGCGGCCGGAACCTGGCCGTCGGCCAGTCCCCCGAAGCGGCCGTCGGGGAGGAGCACCAGGGGGACGGCCAAGGCGGTCAACAGCGCGATGGGCAGCGCCGCGAAGTACCGCTCGAGCCAGCCCGGCAGTCGGCGGTCGGCCAGGGCGAGGAGGAGCGGCGCCCGGGTGAGGTAGGTGACGACGCCCATCGCCGCGAACAGCCCGAGCAGCCCCGGTCTCATCCCGGCTCCGGGGTCTCCGGCGCCCGGGCTGCCGGGGCGAGCCATGCCCCGAGGGCGGCGGCGCTCAGGCCGGCGGCGGCGATGTGCCAGGTCCCCCCGACCTGCCAGGCGATGGCCACGGCGACCGTCACCGCAGCCACGGCGACGGCCCACTGCCAGGCGGCGCGGATGGCCTGGGCCAGAATGGCCAGGAACACGGCGGGAAAGACGAAATCGAGGCCGAAGCGCTTCGGATCGGGGATGCGCGCCCCGAGGAGGGCGCCGGCCACCGCCCCCGCGTAGAAGGCGAGGTAGATGACGCTGGCGCAGCCGACGAAGTAGGCGGCGCGGGCCGGCCGGCGGGCGAAGCGGGCCTGGGTCAGGGCATAGGCTTCGTCGGAGAGGAGGTGGGCGAGCCCGGCCAGCCGCAGGCGGGACAGGTGCCGGAAGGCCGGCGCCAGGCTGGCCGCCATGAGGTAATGGCGGAGGTTGACGAGGTAGGTGGTCACGACGATGACGGCCGGGGGGGCGCCACTCGCCAGCATGGGCAGCGCGACGAACTGGGCGGTCCCGGCCGAGACGAGGAGGCACATGGCGACGACCTCGCCGAGGGACAGCCCGGTCTGGCGGGCCAGCCCGCCCCACACGGCGCCGTAGGCGACGATGCTGGGGACGACGGTGGTGAGGGCGTCGCGCACGCCGGCTCCCAGCTCGGCGGCGAGCGGGGATTGCGGGATCGCCCTTTCCTCAGCCATGAAGACGACGAGGCCCCGAGGGTCTCGCTGACCCCGGGGCCCTCCGGCTCGTCGCATACCTTCCCGCCTATGGCTTGCGCATGTAGGCCGGGGTACCCCCGGTCAGAAAGTCCTCTCGCGGCGGCGCGAAGATGTCAATCACTTCCGTGTCTTCTGGGAACCACGCCTCGTGCTCCACTCCGCTCGGGATCACCCCCATGTGGCCGGGGACGCACGTCCGCCTTTCGTCGCCGAGCCGAAACTCCATCTTCCCGGAGAGCACCCAGAAGATCTGCTCATGCGGATGCTTATGGGCCGTGGCGTGGGCCCCGGCCTTCAGCTTCCAGAGAACGATCATCTCCTTCTCACCGGTGACGATCTTTCGGCTAATCAGCGGCGTGAGCTTCTCCTCGGGAAGCTTGTCGAGCTGAAAGTACCCCTTCATGGCGGCGAGGGACATCGCGCAGACCTCCTTGCGGTGAGAATAGTGGACTCAACCCTAATCAGGCGGTCGCGGCGTGTCAAGCGCAGCACCCGGTTTCCCCTTGACAGGCGTGGCCCCGGCGCTAGCATGTTGGCGCCGCGTATGGGTCCCCCGTCTGCGCTGTTCCCGTCGTCCGAAAGGAGGCGTTCCGTGAGGCATCAGTGGGCGTCCGCCGCCGCTCTCATCGTCTTGCTCCTCGGCTCCGCTTCGGTCGCCCTCGCCCAGAGCGATTGCAAGACCATCGTGCCGCCCTCGCCCTGGGGCCCCAACGACCAGACCGGCGCGACCAACCGGGTCACCGCGGCCGTTACCAAGGCCGCAGCCGCCGAAATCCAGGAGGGAACGGTCATCCCGATGTCTCACGTCCTGGTGGACGGCATTCCGCTCTTCGGCAGCCGGTTCACCAAGACCATCCTGACCGCGACGACACTCGCCCCGGGGGGCGCACTCGGTGAGAACCAGCTCACCTACATGGAGGACACCTGGCTCAGCCAGAGCCACGTCGGCACGCATCTCGACGGCATGGGGCACATCGGGCGAAAGGACTGTTACTTCAATCAGACTCCGATGGGCAAGTACATCAACCAGAACTACATGACCCGCCTCGGGCTCGAGCACCTGAAGAGCTTCGCGACGCGCGGCGTGCTGATCGACGCGGTGAAGGTCTTCCAGCAGGCCGGCAAGCTGAAGAGCAACCCGGCGTGCCGGAAGCCGTGTCTGGACAAGGGCACTGTCATCACCGCCGCCGATCTCCAGGCCGGCCTCCGGATGTACAACGTGACCCTGCGGGAGGCCGACATCGTCATCGTCCACACCGGCTGGGGCGACCTCTTCATGCAGTACCCCAAGCAGAACGCGCTGTTCAATGAAGGCGAGCCGGGGATCGGCAAGGACGCGGCGAAGTGGCTCATCGAGCAGAAGATCGTCGCGGTCGGCGCCGACCAGTGGGCGGTCGAGGTGGTGCCGATGGAGGATCCCAAGGAGGCCTTCATCGTCCACAACATGCTCATCACCGACAACGGCATCCACATCATCGAGAACGTGCGGACCGACCTCATGGCCGAGGAGGCGGAGCGGACCCGCCGGGCCACGTTCTTCTTCAGCATGACGGTGCCAAAAGCGGTCGGCCTCACCGGGAACTTCGTTGCCATCGAGGGGATCCGGTAAGCCATCGACTCCATCCGGAGTGACGCCGGCGTCCCCGACGGGACGCCGGCGTCGTCCTTCCCGCGCGCGGGCGGCGCTGCACCTCCTTCTGCTGGCCGCCATCTGGCCGGCAACGCTGCCGGCGGCCGAGCGCCGCTACACCATCGCCTTCGCCAACCTCACTGAGGAACCCGGCGTCGCGCTCGAGGGGACCGGCTTCACCGGGCCCGAGGTGCGGGAGAGCTTCGTGCTGGCGGCCCGGAATCTTCCGGTCGAGCTCGTCTTCTATGACAACCAACGGGACGGCGGCAAAGCCCTCGCCAACGCGGCCGACGCCATCGCGCGCAAGGTGGACCTCTACATCCAGTACCACCAGGACCCGGCCGCCAATCTCGCGGTGGCCGAGAAGCTCCGTGCGGCAGGGATTCCCGTCCTCGCCGTCAACTACCCCGTTCCCGGGGCCCCACTCTACACGGCCGACAACCTTGAGGCCGGCCGCATCGCCGGCGAGGCGCTCGGCCGCTTCGCCACCAGCCAGTGGCCCGGCCAGGCAGTGGCGGCGGCCCTACTGGGAAACCTGGCCGACCAGGGCCACCGGCTCCACGAGCGGGCCCAGGGCGTCCGTGAGGGGCTCCGGCGACACCTGCCCGCGGTGCGGGTGGCGGCCCTCGACACGCAGGGCAACGCCGGGCAGGTGGCAATCCTGCTCGGCAAGTTCATGGCGGGCCAGCCCACCGGCAAGCTGCTCGTCGCCGTCATGGACGATGCGACCGCGCTGGCGGCCAAGGGCCCCCTGGAGGCGGCCGGGCGACTGCAGGACGCCGCCATCGTGAGCCAGGGGGTGGACCGCTCGATCCACGGCGGCGTCAGCGAGCGGAAGGAGATCGACCCCTACAACCGTGGCAGCATCGTCATCGGGTCGGTTGCGTTTTACCTCGACCGCTACGGCTACGACATTCTGCCGCTGGCGCTCCGCGTGCTCCGCGGGGAAAAGGTGCCGCCGCGGACCACGACCCGGCACCTCCTGGTCACCGCCGCTAACGTCTGGCGCGAGTACCCGCCCCGTGACATGAACTGACGGCGGCGCGCCTCACGGTGCGCGTGCTGGCTCCGCGACGAAAATTCCTTCGGTGCCCTCGCCGGTGGCGGTGGGGGCGGTGGCGAAGGTCACCGCGCCCGTGTGGCCGACCGCCGCGATCGGATAGAGGCCGAACGACGCGAGGCGGCCGCCGGACGGCAGCGCGTCACCCACACCGGCGACCCGCCGCAGTCCGGCGGCCGTGACCAGGAACACCGCCACCGTCGTCGCGCCGCCGTCCACCGCTGCCGTGAAGGCCACCGCGCCGTCGGCGGCCAGAGAGGGCCAGAGCCCGAAGTGGGCGAGCACGCCGCCGTCAGGCGCCGGCCGGCCGAGGGCGGCCACGGTGCGGAGCCGGCCGCGTTCGAGCGCGAACAGCGCACCCATCACGGGGGCATCCTTCAGCGTGGCATTGAAGGCGATGGTGCCCGCATCGTTCAGCGCGATGCGCTCGGAAAACTTCGCGAAGATCCCGCCCAGCGGCGTCGAGTCGCCTGCCCCCACCACCATCCGCACCGCGTCGCCCTCGGCCAGGAACAGACCGCCCGGCACTGCCCGACCCTCGACCACCGCCCCGAACGCGACGAGCCCCGAGTTGTTCATGGTGGGAGGGCCGAAGGCAGCGAAGGTTCCCCCGGCCGGTGCCGGATCGCCCTGGGAAACAACCTTCTTGAGCCGGACACCCGTTCGCAGGTAGATCGCCTCCACACTCTCCCGGCCGCGCCGGACGGTGGCGAGGAAGGCGACCTCGCCGCGGTTGTTGAGCACCGGCGCCTCCACGCCAGCGAGCGTGCCGCCCGGGATCCCCGGCGCGGCCTCGCCGGCGACCGCGATCGCGCGCAGGCGGCCGCCGGAGGCGACGAAGATCCCTTCCACGGTCCGGCCCCGCGACACGGCCGCCGCGAAAGCGACCGCGCCCGCGTCGTTCATGGATGGGATCGGGTGCTTGCCGAATCCGGACAGCGTGCCGCCGCCGGGCGCGCGGTCGCCTTCCACTGCGACCCTGGTGATGCGGTCGCCCGAGGCGAGAAACAACCCCTCGCCGCCGGACCCGCGCAGGAGCGTGGCGAAGAAGACGACCTGGCCCCGGCCGTTCACCGGCGCCAGCACGGGCTGCGCCTCGATGCTGAAGTGCTCGAAGGTGCCGCCTCCCGGCGCCGGCTGACCCGCCAGCACCGCGGGGCGGACCCGGACCGCCGGGCTTGCGAGCGCTGGTGCAGCGACGCATCCGGCCAGCACGCCGGAAAGCAGGAATCCGCCCCGGGACATTGCGCCTCAGTATAGGAAGGTGGTCCAATGAGTTCAAATGGGTCGGCGCTCGATCTTGACCGCCCTCCTCGTCCTGGTCGGGTTGGCGACGAGCGCGTCGTCGGCGTCGCCCCCGGCGCGGATCGAGCTCCGCGGGGCGTGTTACTGCCGAGCCTCCGGCCAGCTTACGTGCGTGGCGGATCTCACGAGATCGGAATGCGATGCGCGGTCCGCCGCCGCCTTCTGTGACGAGTGGTTCTGGCTCGAACGCCGAGCCTGCTGGAACTGGGGCTACGGCGGCTGAGGCGCGTTGACACCCTCGAGCCCGCTTCGCTAGAGTAAGCGCCGTCCACTCTCGCTCGGGAGGGTTCCCATGCCGTGCCATCGCATTCTTCGCCTGTGGGCGCTCTCGCTCGGCCTCGTCTTCGGCCTCACCGCCTGCGGCTCCGTCCTCTCGGTGGGTCGCGACTTCCCCTCCCCCGCCCGAGACGCGATCCGCAACGGGGCGACGACCCAGGCGGAGCTGGTGCGGCTCTTCGGCGAGCCCAACCAGGTCGGCATCAAGGACGGCGATCAGACCTGGACCTGGTACTACTTCAAGAAGGGGGAGCCCGACCTCACCAAGCAGCTCGAGGTCACCTTCACGGCGGGCGGAGTCGTCAAGTCGTACTCTTTCTCGTCCAACTTCCCCGAGGACATGAAGGCGCTCCGCTGAGCGCCGGCCAGCCACGATGAGCGCACCGGTCACCTGCGCGGTGGGACTCCGCTGCATCGACTGCGCCGCCGAGTACCCGCTCGAGTACGTCCTCGCCTGTCGGCGCTGCCGCGGGCTCCTCGAGCCGGTCTACGACCTCGAGCCGCTCCGCCGCCTGGGCCCCGACCGGGCCTTCACCGGTCGCGGCTTCTGGCGCTACCATCCGGTCCTGCCGATCCGCGACCGGGCGCACTTCGTCACCCTCGGGGAGGGCGAGACGCCGCTGCTCGACGCCCCCACCCTGGCCCGCACGCTCGGCGTCCGCCGGCTCGCCCTGAAGTTCGAGGGCGCCAACCCCACCGGGACGATCAAGGACCGCTCGTCGGCCACCGCGGTCGCGGCGGCGCGCCAGTTCGGTTTCCGCGCCATCTCGGTCGTCTCCACCGGCAACGCCGGCTCATCGATCGGGGCCTACGCGACGCGAGCCGGCCTGCGGGCCTTCGTCTTCTGCTACGAGCAGGCGTCGGCGCCGAAGATGCACCACATGGCGGCGGTCGCCTCCGACCTCATCCTTTATAAGGGGTACTACGACGACCTGATCCGCCTGTGGGATCGCATGGTGGAGGAGCTACCCGTCTTCGACGGCGGCGCCAGCCGGAACGCCTACAAGCAGGACGGCAAGAAGACCCTCGCCTACGAGATCGCCGAGCAGTCCGGCCTTCGCGTCCCCGATGTCGTCGTGTTCCCGGTCGCGGTGGGAGAAGCCTTCATCTCGGCCTGGCGCGGCTTCCGCGAGCTGGCGAGCCTGGGCTGGATCGAACGGCCGCCGCTGATGGTCGCCGCCCAGTCGGCGAAGGCCAACCCGATCGTGCGGGCCTGGAAGAGCAGCGGTCCGCTGGAGCCGGTCAAGCTCTCCTACACCGTCGCCGAGGGGCTGTCCTGTGGTGACCCCGCCGCCAAGGGCGAGTGGGTGCTCCGGATCCTGCGCGAGAGCAAGGGCCTCGCCGCCGACGTGGAGGACGAGCTCATCCTGGACACCCAGCGGCTCCTGGCGCGGACGGAGGGGATCTACGCCGGTCCCACCGGCGTGGGCACCCTGGCCGCGCTGCGCCGCCTTCTCGACGAGGGCGCCGTGGATCCGGATCAGAGCTTCGCCTGCGTCCTCAGCGAGACCGGCCTCAAGACCGAGGCCCCGGTGACATCGCGGGCCGGCGAGGCCCTCTCCTACGAGCGCCTCGTCGAGCTGATCCGCACCCGCCTGGGGGGCTGAGACGCCTGCACGGCTGAAAGGCCGCCGCGGGGGCCGCGGCGACGTCTGAGCCCCCGTGGACATCGTCGACGTCCACACCCACACCTACGCGCGCCCGGAGATCGGGCGGCAGGCCCTGCAGGGTGAGGGCTGGTCACCGTACGCGGGCACGGTCCCCGAACTGCGGGCGGCGATGGCCCGCGGCGGGATCGTCACCGCCGTCATGGCCAACCTCACGCCGATCCCCGACATGCGGGACGCGGCACTCGGCCGGCTCGGGACCGCACCCACGGACGCCGCCCGGGCCCAGCTCGCCCAAGAGCTGCGGGGCCGGCTGGTGCGGCGGAATCGGTGGACCCTCGACGCGGCCGCCGGCGAGCCCGCCCTGCTGCCGTTCGTGGGCCTGGACCCGTCGGTCATGACGCCGGCCGAGTTGCGCGATGAGCTGGAAGCCTGCGCGGCGGCCGGCGCTCGCGGCGTGAAGCTCCACCCGATCGTGCAGCGCCTGGCCCCCGGCACCGCCGCCCTGTGGCCGGTTTACGAGCTCTGCCAGGAGCTGGGCTTGCCGGTCCTCTTCCATTCCGGCTTCCTCGGCCAGAGCGAGTGGAACGCCCTCGCGCGTCCGAGCGCCTTCGCCGACGTGCTGGAGGCGTTTCCCGAGCTTCGGGTGGTGCTCGCCCACCTGGGCCGCGGCCACTTCGACGAAGCGGTGGCCCTGGCCGAGCGCTTTCCGCAGGTCGCCTTCGATACCTGCGCCGTCGTCACGACGGCCGACGTCCCCTGGCGGCTCGGCGACGAGGAGGCGGTGACGTTGATCCGGCGGCTCGGGGTGGCGCGGGTCTGCTTCGGGTCCGATTACCCGTGGTTCGACCCCGCCGCCGACGCCGCGCGGGCGGCCGGACTGCCGGGACTCAGCGCCGACGAGCGGGCGGCGGTGCTCGGCGAAAACGCCCGCCGGATCCTCGAACCGTCAGCCTAGCGGAAGTAGGCCTCGATGCGGAGGAAGACCTCGTAGACCAGGCGGACGTCGCCGAGGCAGTAGGCCTCGATCTCCTCGACACGCCCGGCGCGCCACAGTCCGAGGACCTGCGAGCCGTCCATCCCGGGCGGTGACTTGGCCAGCCCCAGCAGCTCGGCCACGATGTCGAGCCGGACCGTCTCCGAGCGCTCCCAGTTGGCCAGGCACCGCATGACGTCGAAGTGGCTGTCGAGCTGGAAGGGCCGCAGGGGCAGGCCGGTGGTCGGCGCCACGCCGAGGTAGATCGAGCGGCGGATGAGGAACGGCACGTCGAAGGCGAGGCCGTTGTAGGTGATGAAGCACCAGTCACGGCGGGCCCGCACCACCTCCCAGAACCCCTCCAGGAGGACCCGCTCGTCGGCCACCTGGCGCGCGGTGAGGGCCTTCGTCTCGAGGTCACCACGCCCGCGGCCGTCGTGACCCATTCCGATACAGACGACGTGGCCGAACTCCGGGCGGAGGGCCATGTAGCGCTCGATCCGCTGGCGGCACGCGAGCAGGGCCGGCGCCTCCGGCGCCGCCAGATAGTCGTCGAGCGTGATCTCGGCAGGGTCGTCGGAGTCCCGTCGCAGTGTCCGCTCCCACACGTACTCCTGGATCTTCCGCGGCTCCCCCCGCAGATCGCGGGGAATGGTCTCGATGTCGAGGACGAAGTTCATGCGCCGCCGGCCGTCGCCACCACCGCCCGGTTTTTCCCGTTCCGCTTGGCGGCGTACATCGCCTCGTCGGCGGCCGCGATGGCGGCCTTGGCCGACGCCGGAGCCGCGGCGAAGCTGACGCCACCCACGCTGGCGGTGACCGCCGGGAGGTCGGTGGGAAACGGCGCGTCGCCGACCAGGGCGACCAGCTTGGCAGCGGCGCGGCTCACCGTGTCCTCCGACGCCTCGGGCAGGATCACCGCGAACTCGTCGCCGCCCAGGCGGGCGGGGACGTCGGTCGCCCGGCAGTTCTCCCGAAGGATCCGGCCGACGATCTGGAGCACGAGGTCGCCGGCCAGGTGGCCGGCGGTGTCGTTGACCGCCTTGAAACCGTCGAGATCCATCAGCAGCAGGCCGAACGGCCGGCCATAGCGCCGGCACCGCGCGATCTCCTGCTCGAGGACCTCGTGCAGATACCGACTGTTCCACAGGCGAGTCAACCGGTCTCGCCGGGCCGAGTCGCGCTCCCGGACGACGGTCGCGGCCAGCGCGTCCTCGGTCCGCAGGAGGCGGGCGGTCGCCGCCCGGAACGTGCTCACGCCGGCGGCCAGGGTCGCCAGCGCGGCCAGCCGGAGCGCGCCGTCCCACCAGGGGACGCGGGCCGGCCAGGCGAGGTCGCGCAGATCGGCGGCCACCGCCCAGCCCAGCGCGGCCAGGACCACCGTCCCCCAGCGCCCGACGCGGCCGAAGCGCCAGCTCGCGACCACTACGACGCCCATGTTGGCGAGCGCGAGCGCGACCTCGGCGGCCGTGTGCTCGTCGAGGACGGCGATGAAGAGGAGGGCGGCCAGCAGGCCGGTCAATCCCAACCGGACGACGAGGCGCTCGAGGTGCTGAGCGATGCTCTCCACCGGCTCGCCGATGCGCGGCTCCGACTCGCCACGAGGAAGTCGGCCGAATCGGAGTCGGGGGAGCGCGGACAGCGGCGGCATCGGTGCGGGGATGCCCGTCAGACGCGGTACCACGTCAGCTCGTCGGCGACGGCGACCGGGCCGGCGAAGGTTGCCCGCGCTTCGGCCACGTGAGTGGCCAGCGCGCGGTGGTGCGGGTAACCGATGTGGGCGAGCACCAGCCGGCGCGCGGCCGCCTGGCGGGCGACCTCCCCGGCCTCGCGCGCGGTGGAGTGCCACTGGGTGGGGTCGGGCCGGACGAAGGTCGCCTCGTGGACGAGGACGGTGGCGTCGCGGGCCAGCGCCGCCACCGCCGCGCACGGCCGGGTGTCGGAGGAGTAGACCACGCTTCGGCCGCCGGCATCGACCCGCACCGCCAGGTTCGGCATGCGGCCGTGGACATTCGGCGACGCCGTCACCAGGAGGTCGCCGGTCGCCAGGACCTCGACACCCTCCCGCGGCTCGACGCCGGTGACCGCAACCGCGAGGCCGTCGGGCTGGACGAGCCCGAACAGGTCGAGGAGCTGGCCGATGAGCGGAACGTGCTCGGTCCGGCAATAGACCGGCAACGGGTGGCGCCGGCCGAGGATCATGAGGCTCTGGACCAGCGCGGGCAGCCCGTAGACGTGGTCGGGGTGGGTGTGGGTCACGACGACCGCGCTCAACTCGAGCGGATCCAGGCCCAGCCGCCGGAGCTTCTGCACGGGACTACCGCCGACATCCACCAGGCAGACGGTGCCGCCCGCCCGCACGACGAGCGCGGTCGTGTCGCGCTCGGCCGACGGCACCGCGCCCGAGCTGCCGAGGCAGGCGAACGCCAGCCGGGCCGGGCCGGCCGCCGCCGGCGGCCGCGTCGGCGCGCGGCGCGCCGGCCGGCGCCGCGTGACGCGCGGGAGGGGCGGCCGTCGCCGTCGAACTCGCCGGGCTCGCGCGCCGCGTCGCACGGGCGGCTCCCACTCAGGCCGGCTGACGGCGGAGCAGGACGGGGATCCCGATCGCCGTGACCACCACCGCGATCACGCTGACGAGCTGCGCCGCCCGGAGGGGCCCGAGCATCAGGCTGTCGGTCCGGAGGCCTTCGATCCAGAACCGCCCCACCGAGTAGAGGCCAAGATAGGCGAGGAAGAGCGCGCCCGGCGCCCGCTGGAACCGCCGCCGCAGCGCGAACACCAGGACCAGGAAGACGCCGAAGTCCCACAGCGACTCGTAGAGGAACGTGGGGTGGAAGTACTCGGCTTCGATCAGCGGCGGCGGCCGGTGGGTCTCCGAGATGTAGAGCTTCCAGGGAAGGTCGGAGGGCCGGCCGAAGGCCTCCTCGTTGAAGAAGTTCCCCCAGCGCCCGATGGCCTGCCCGAGCGCGAGATAGGGAGCCACGATATCCAGGTATGTCAGCAGCGGCAGTCGGCGCCACCAGACATACAGGCCGCCGGCGAGGAGCCCCCCGATCAAGCCCCCGTGGATGGCCAGGCCGCCCTCCCACACCGCGAAGATCCGCCACGCGGGCTGCGTCTGGTAGTAATCGAGGCTGAACAGCACGTAATAGAGTCGGGCCCCGATCAGGGCCCCGATGATGGCGATCTCAGCCGCCTTGAGGAGATCGTCGGCTCGCTCGCCGCGCCGCGTGGCCTCCCGGAACGAGAGCCAGAGACCGAGCGCCATAGCCGACGCCATGAGGATGCCGTACCAGCGCAGCGAGAACTGGACGGGCCCCACCAGCGGCAGGTCGGCGGGCAACCGGAAGGAAAACGCGATCGGACCCGGCGAGCGGAAGATCATCGGAGGGGGACTCCGCGCCCCTCCCAAGCGGCCAGATGGCGCGAACACGGCCCGCTCGAAGCGCTTCGAGGTGCGCGCGGAGTGGGGCGACCGGTCACGGCATCTTCAGGATACGGTCGAGGTGCTGCACCACCCTGTCTGGCCTCCGACGTTGGCTTCTTATACCGGAGCGC